>DATBTL010000145.1:0-6052 GCA_036559345.1 Chloroflexota bacterium
GCCGCCAGATCATCGGCGCGAATGTCCACCAGCCTCCCCTTCCGGGCTCGTCCGAACGGGGTGCGCACCGCGCTCACGATCACTGCTTCAGACATCGTCGTCTCCTTCAAGCTTCCAACGCGGCAATCCTGCTACCTCGTACGATACCGCATTTTCAGGGTTCCCTCTCAGCAGCGGCCACTCCACGAACTCGACTCATATTGAGATCGGGTTGTACCAGATTGAAACCCCGGCATTCACGCCGGGGTTTCAAGGAGAAGGAGGGAGTGACCGCCGCGGCTCAAAACCTGCTTACGCGGCTTGAGACAGGCGTACCCTGGGGCGCAAGCGGTGAAACCCGCGCATCCCCGGCAGCTCGACCCAATAGTAGGTGAGGGTGCAGACGGGAACCACGACCAGCAGGGTGGCCGCCATATAGACGGCGAACAGGGCCAGGTGCGGTACGCCCGCCGTCGCCCATTGGTGCAGGAGCCGTACCGACCCTGCCTTCTCGGCCAGTCCCATCAACAGGCCGTGAAAGAGATAGATCGAGTAGCTGATCCGACCCAGGGCGGCCAGGCCCGGCAAGGCCAGGATCGCCTTGAGCAGTGGCGATCCCAGCACGTAGGCGGCGAAGCCGACCGCGACCAGGGTTTCGGTCCCCAGCCGCGACACCACCTGAGGGGCCGGCGCCGGATCGTTGATGTAGGCATTGAGGGTGATGCCGGTCAGAGCCAGCAGGAGCAGGAAATCGCCCGTGCCGGCAGGTACAGACCAACCGCCGCCGCGCGCCCGGCGCTCGGCCATGCCGGCCAGGAGCGATCCGGCGAGAAACAGATGCAAGTGCGCGAAGGGGTGGAAGATCAAGTAGAAGCGCATCTCGACGCTGCCTACCGTAGCCCACCAGATATAGACCCCGGCGGCCAGAATTAGGGTTCCCGCGTACCAGAACAGCCGGACGCGGAGTGGTCCCGCGAAGCGCAGCACGAAGGGCAGGGAAGCATAGAAAACTAACTCACAGGCGAGAGACCAATAGGCGGGGTCGAGGACGCTGTGGGTGCCAAGGGTCAAGCCATGCAGAAACGACAAGTAGATCGCCAGATCCAAACCTGGGTTGATCGCTGGGTGGTAGTTATGGTTCCAGAGCGCGAAGACCAGGGCCAGCGCCAGCGCCAGGTAATAAGCGGGCGCCAGACGCAGGAAGCGACGGCGTACATAACCGCCAAGGTTGCCTGTCCCCCTGGCATATCGGCGTGTTTCGGTAGTGGTCAGCAGGAAGCCGCTTAACAGAAAGAACAACTGCACGCCCAGGCCGCCGGTGTTGAGGAACTGGGTGATATCCAGGTTGAGCAGGGGCAGATTGTTGCCCATCATCCCCAGTGAGTTCACGACATGGGTCATCACCACGCCAAAGATGGCGATTCCACGCAGGGCATCAAGCTCCACGACATGTGACTGCGAAGTGGCCGAGGTCATGCCCTGAGGCTAGCAGCGCCAGACCGCGCGGTCTATAGGATCTTCGCGCCGCGGCGTGGTCAGGCTTCCCGCTCTCCCCCGGTCGGGCCGGCGCCCCCGCCAAGGTATGCCTCAACCACGCGCGGATCGGTCCGAATACTCGCGCTTGGTCCTTCCAGGACCACGGTGCCGGCGCGCAAGACGTAGGCGTACTCGGCAAGAGCCAGAGCGGAGGCGCTGACTTGCTCCACGAGCAGGATCGCCACCCCGGATGCCGATACGCGGGCCAGGGCCGTGAAAATGCTCTCGACTAAACGGGGCGCCAGGCCCAGCGAGGGTTCGTCCAGGAGGAGGAGGCGCGGGCGAAGCAGGAGGGCCCGGCCAAGAGCAAGCATTTGCTGCTCGCCCCCGGAAAGCGTCCAGGCGGGCCGGTCGAGCAGGCGCTCAAGTGCCGGAAAAAGAGCCAAGACCTCTTCACGCCTCCGGCTATACTCGCTGGTTTTGAGGGTAATGGCGCCGATCCGCAGATTTTCCTCCACGGTGAAACGTGGGAAAAGGTCGCGCGTGTCGGTCACGCTGACCAGGCCCTTCCTGGTCAGTTCCTCGGCGTTCACGCCATCCACGCGCCGCCCATCAAAGCGGATCTGGCCGCGTCGAGGGCGCAAAAGGCCGCCAATGGTCCGAAGGGTGCTGGTTTTTCCCGCCCCGTTCGCACCCAGGACAGTGACGGTCTGGCCCGCCTGGACGGACAGGTTCAGGCCGTCCACCGCGATCACGCCGCCAAACTCTACCCTGAGGTCGTGCACGCTCAGCAAGGGTTGGGCCAGCACGCTGGAACTCGCCTGATCTCCGTTCATCAGCTTTCCGGGCCGAGGGTGGGCGCATGCTGGGCTCCGAGGTAGGCGGCGAGCACCCGTGGGTCGCGCTGGATCTCTTTCGGCGGCCCGCAGGCGATTCGGCGACCAAAGTCCAGCACCGTTACCTGGTCACAGAGACCCATGACCAGGTCCATGTCATGATCAATAAGGAGGAGAGTCAGATCAAAGTCCTCCCGAAGGCGCTTGAGCAAGGCGGCCATCTCGCGCTTCTCGCTCGGATTCAGCCCCGCGGCAGGCTCGTCCAGGAGAATGAGGCTTGGCCGCGAGGCGAGGGCGCGGGCCAACCCGACCCTTTTTTGCAGGCCCAGAGGGAGGGCGCCCGCGCGGGCCGCCGTCTGGGCGGTGAGGCCAAACCGCTCCAACAGGCCGCGCGCCAGGGTCATTTGAGCGGTCGCGGCTCGGCGCGCGGCGGGCAAGCGGAGCGCGTCTCCGATTGCCGATGGCCTCCCGCGCGTGTGTGCTCCCACCAGCACATTGTCCAGCACGGTCATGGCCCGGAACAGTTCGGTGTGCTGGAAGGTGCGCGCCAGGCCATGATGGGCCAATTGATGTGGGGCCTGACGCGAGACGTCGAGGTTTCCCAGGAGAATCCTTCCCTGTTGAGGTTGGTAAAAGCGACACACGCAGTTCAGCAGGCTGGTCTTGCCGGCTCCATTGGGACCGATCAGGCCGCCAATCGAACCGGCCTCCAGGCTCAGGTCCACATGGTCCAGGGCCACGATACCACCGAACGACAACGTTAGGTCGCGGACGGTGAGCGCGTCAGCCATGGATGCCGCCGGCGGCGGTCCGTCCGCGCAGGCTCCGCCAGCTGGCACGGGTCAGGGCCGGCAGTCCCGATAGTCCACCCCTGGCCCACAGGAGCGCGGCCACGATACAGGCGCCGTAGAGCGTCTCCGCTAACTCCGGGCGATCCTGCAGCCAGTATTGGATAGCGGTGATGAACACCGCACCCAGGATCGAGCCAAACGTATTGTCGAGTCCTCCCACCACTACCATGGCCACGAAGGCCACCGAGGCGGGGAGGCCAAAAGTGCTGGAGGTTACGGAGTTGCTGGCGTCAAGGAAACCGCTCCAGTTGGCGAACAACGCGCCGGCGATCCCGGCCAGCACGGCGCTGATCGCGAAGGCCAGCACCCTATAGCGGGCCAGGTGGACGCCGCAGGCCCGCGCCGCGAAATCGCTTTCACGCAGGGCCACGAAGGCCCGCCCGGTGGCGCCATGGCGGAGATTCCACACCAGAAGGAGAGTGACTATCGCCACCCCCAGGATCACCCAGAAGAAGCTCAATTCATCGAAGGTATACGAGCCCGCCTGGGGATAATTCACCGTAATCCCAGTGCGCCCGCCCGCCCAACTTGCCGTGCCCAGCACTTCGGCCACCAGCAGGCCGAAACCCAGGGTAGCCATGGAGAAATAGGGGCCGAGCAGCCGCAGGGTCGGTAGACCGAGCGCCCCGCCGAAGGCGCCCGCGACCACGCCGGCGGCCGGAATGGCCAGCCAAAATGGCCACGCATTATTGGTGCTCAGGATTCCGGCGGTAAAGGCGCCGATCGCGAAGAATCCGGCGTGGCCGAGCGAGAATTGTCCGGTACCGCCGATCAGCAGATTGAGCCCCAGGGCCAGAATAGCGTAGGTACCGGCCGGATCGAGAAAACCGACCGCGAAACTGGTGGTACAAATCAGCGGTAAACAGGCCAGCGCCGCCACGGCAATCCCCACCAACGCCAGCCGCCCGGCGCCGTGCCGGCCGAGTACCCGAGGCGTGATGGAAGCGGTCATTGGGCGCCCCGCCAGGGTCGCGGCATCACACCCTCCGCTGTACGGCGGTGCCGAAGAGCCCGGTCGGTCGCGCCATCAGCACCGCCAACAAAAGCGCGAAAATGACCGCGTCTTTCCCGATCCCCCAGCTTGTCACTTGCGTGGGAGTGTAATAGGAAGCGAGATTCTGGATAATCCCCAGGCCCCAACCGCCTGCCGCGGCTCCTGGTAGATTATCCAGTCCACCCACTACGGCGCCGGTGAAGGCGCTGAGGAGGTAGGGCTCGACCATTCCGGGGCTAATGGGAGTGGTGCCGGCCGAAGGAATGAGGATGCCCGCCGCCCCCGCCAGGATTGCCCCCACCCCCCAGGCAGCCAGGCGGACCCGATCCACGCGGATTCCTACTAACCGCGCCCCTCGCGCCGACTGGGAGACCGCGCGCACCGATGTTCCCACCCGGGTGTAGCGGAGGCCAAGAAAGAAGGCGCCGAGAATGAGGATGGGAAGAGCCGCCAGGACCAATTCCTGCTGGCTGAGAGACCAGCCGCCAAGGCTGAACTGCCCAACCGGAAGCGGGAGTGACAGTGGAGTCGTAGGCGGGCTATAGCCAAATACGATCCCGATCCCGCCCTCAAGAACGATGAGCAATCCGAGGGTGACGATCACCGAGGAGGCAAGGTCGCCTCCCAGGCGCCGCAAGATCACTGCTTGCAACAGGCAGCCAAGGAGAAACAGGCCGGCCGCGGTGACCAAAAGCGCGGGGGCCAGGGCCAACCCATGCTGATTTTCCAGACTCCAACAGGTGTAGGCGCCCACGGCGGCCAGGGCGCCCTGGGCGAAATTCACCACTCCGCTTACCTGAAAAATCAGGGTCAGCCCTGCCGCCAAGAGCGCGTAAATACCACCGGTGACCAGCCCCGACAGCACTACCTGCGCCAGATCGTTCATTTCGGACCCCTGCCGCGCTCCTGGTCAGGAGGGATATTCAAAAGGAGCGACCTGGACAAAGGCGCCTTTATGTGATCGCATGACGTAGGCGCCCTGCACCCCGGCGTGGCTGGTGGCCGAGTAGGTCAGCTTGGGATACAGGGAGCCCGTGTAGTCGCGGAAGGTTTCCAGAGCATGAATGAGTCCCTGTCGGGTAAGGTTCCGACCGGCGCGCCGAATGCCCTCGACAAACACTTCCGCCGCGCCCACCCCGGCCTCGGTAAATGGGCCGACCGGCGTGGTGGTCGGCGTGCCATACGTCTTCAGCACCTGGCGATACAGGGCCACCGCGGGAGCCTTGGAATCCGGAAGCGGCGCGAAGTTCGAGAAATACACCCCTTCGCCTGCCGGACCCAGCGCCTGGAGGAGGGCCGGCTGGGCCGCGATCGAACTGGAGAGGAGCGCCGCGTTGAGGCCAATCCGCCGAGCAGTGCCGATAAAGGTTCCAGCCGGTGAGGGAATGGCGAAAATGATCACCGCGTCCACTCTGGCCTGTTTGAGTTTGAGCGCCTGCGCGCTAAGGTCCGTGTCCGTAATCTGGTAGGACTCGCTGGCGGCCAGGGTCACGCCATCCAGTTTGGCCCGCGCCGTCACCGCCGCCAGCCCCTCGGCGCCGAAGTCGTCATTCTGATAAAACACCCCGATCCGTTTGGCATGCAACGTCTTGGCGGCGTAGTCGGTCAGCACCTTCCCCTCCACCGTGTAGGTGACCTGGATGGGGAAGAGATAGGGCTGGAAGGGCTTGGCCATCAGCGAGGAACCGGTGGCAGGGTAGACCAGCGGCACTCGTTGTCGGGTGACAAATGGGATTACGGCCTGATTGTTCGCGGTCCCCAGAACACTCAAAAGAGCGAACACGTTGCGGGAGAGCACCAGGTTCTTCACGTTTACCAAGGTGCGGGATGGATCGTAGCCATCGTCCTGCACAAGCAAGGTCAGCTTCCGCCCGTTGACTCCGCCATGCGCGTTCACATACTGAAAGTAGGCATTC
>DATBTL010000146.1:0-10739 GCA_036559345.1 Chloroflexota bacterium
TTCGGCCCCCATCCCGGCGAGCACGTCTTCAACCCAGGGGTGATTACCACGCTGTTTCCGCATCTTGGCCACCATAAGATCCATGAATTTCGCTGGGCCTTAATCGCGGGAATCGGCTGCGTGTTCCTGCTCGATCTGGCCGGCCTGATCACGGCCGCGCTCCTCTGTGCCGCGTTCCTGCTGCCGGTGCTGTACTTGATGTATCTCTACGAGGCGCAGGTCTATCGAGACGAGCCGGGATCGGTGCTCGGTTTCACCATTGGCGGTGGCGTAATTCTCGGTGTGATAGTGACGCTGGTCGTCAAGGCATTCAGCGGCACAATGGTGCTGCAAACAATCTATGGGCACGATACTCAGGCCCTGCTGGTGCTTGGTCTGCTCGTCCCGGTGGTGCAGGAGGTACTCAAGCCGATCCCCGCCCTCCTGCTGCGTGGGCGCGCGTTCCCCGAACGTGTAGACGGCCTGGTGTTCGGCGTGGCGGCTGGGCTGGGATTCAGCATCGCCGAGACGGTGGTGCGATTTTCCTCGGTGCTGGGGAGCTTGCCCGCTCAGGTTCCACCCGGGAATTGGATCTATCCGCTCTTCACGCTCGCCGTGCTTCTGCCGCTCCTTCACGGCAGCACCACCGGGGCGATCGCCTGCGCGCTCTGGCAGGTCGGGCGTAGCCGATTCACCCCGCGTGACGCGGCGGTTA
Organism: Chloroflexota bacterium; assembly: GCA_036559345.1. Lineage (GTDB taxonomy): Bacteria > Chloroflexota > UBA5177 > JANWHV01 > JANWHV01 > JANWHV01. Next base: position 695 of record DATBTL010000146.1, read on the forward strand.
TCGTCCTTGCGGTGGCCGCGCATATAGGGTTTATCCTGATTAGCCAGGTACTCTCGGACCGTGGACTCTCGCAGATGCTGATCCTAGGCTGGCAGGCGGCAGTGGTAGCCACGATGCTGGTCGTGATTCGCTACCTGCTCCATGAGACTCTACGGGAAGAGGCGCTCGACCTGGGTTTTATCGAGTGTATATGCCCAAATTGTCGTCATCAGGTAGTGGCGGCTCGCTATTGCCCACTTTGCGGCAAGGTACTTGGGTCAGCCGCGGCATCCGCTCGCGATCGTAGCGCCGGGGCCGGTTCGGCCCCGGTTTTGGAGGTGTGACCGATGCCGCTCACCTGTTCCCACTGTGGCGCCGAGAACCCGGACGGCATGCAATTTTGCCAGTCCTGCGGTTCGCCGTTGACACCGACTCCCGTCGCGCCCGAGCCGACTATTCCGGCCGCCAGTCCGCCACCACCAGCCACTCCCGAGCCGCCCCCCGCGCCTGCCCCAGTCCGCCGGGCGGTCTACCAGAACGCGCCCGTGCATCGGCTGCCCTTGGGTTCGCTCATTGGCATCGTAATCGGTGTCCTTGGACTGGTGGCGGCCATCGGTATCCTTACCAGTCATCGCTCCGCCGCGACCCCTCCCCCGCTTCCGGTGCCGACCGCGCTCCCCACGTCGCCGGCCGTGCAGCCGACCTTCGCGCCGCAGCCTACCGCTCCGGCCTCGCAGCCGACCTCTCCGGCCCAGCCGACTCAGCCGCTCGGGCAACCCACACAGCCGGCGGCACCGCCGACCTTCGCGCCGCAGCCAACTCAGCCGGCGGCGCCGCCGACCTTCGCGGCACAGCCTACCGCGCCCGCGCCACAACCTACTGGACCGCCCGGCCCAGGCCAGACGTTCGCGAGCACCACGTTCTCGGTATTCATTCCATCCGAGTGGCAGGTATCTAACCAGTCCACGAAGCCATCCCAAAATGAGGTAATACTCCAGGATCCTTCCACGGCACCGAATGGGCTGGATATCTTTGCCGGCCTTTCTTCCGCGCAGACTGATGCTCAGACCGTTCTCCAGACCGTGCTCACCAATTTGCAGCGGCAGTACCCGGACGCCCAGCAGTGCGGGAGCAGCGTGCCGGCTACATTCGGTGGGGTCGCCGGGACCTTAATGCCGGTGTGTTATACGATCACGCCCCAGGGCGGCGCGGCGATCAGCGTGGCGGAGTTGGCCTGGGCGGCTACGGATGCCGCGGGCGTCACGGTGTATTTCGTCGGGCAAACCGCGGCACAGAGCAATCAACCCTTCTTCACCCACGCTGGTGACGTGACCAAAACCATCCACTGGGGAGGAAGTCAGTGATGCGCCCGTCGCTTGCCATGCGGATCCTTGCAGTGGCGCTGACCTCCTCCGTGGTGGTTGGCGTGGCGTTGCCTCTTCAACGTGACTCCCCGCTCAACCAGGCGCGCGCCTCGGCCGTGCCGTACCTGGGCTCCGCGCGCTTCACCGCCGCCGACCTTGGTCCCGTCGCGCCGGCTACGCCGCTCTCCACCGTGCTGGTGCTGAATAATCCGAACATGGCCCGTGAGGCGGCGGATCTCACCGCGCTGTACACTCCCACCTCGCCACGCTTTGGCCACTACTTGACCGCCGCGCGATTGGCTGCCCAGTATGGGCCGACTGCCGCCGCCGTGGACCGGGCGCGGACGATTCTGCGGAGAATGGGTATAAGCGCCGATTGGCATCGGGGCAACGACTGGCTGATCGCGACTGGATCCGCGCGGGCGTTCGAGATCGCTTTCCAGGTGGCTACTCGTTGGTATCGGTCACCGACCGGCCTCAAATTTTACGCCGCCGATCGGGCGCCGGTGCTCCCGGCGGCGCTGCACCCCTACGTCACCTCGATAAGCCGCATTTCCAGCGATTTCGAGCCCACCCGCTTTGCTATTCCGCCCGGGGGCTTAACGCCTACCGATCTCCTTGGGGCGTACGATATCACTCCATTGCGCAATCTTGGTCTTGACGGCGCGGGCCAGACCGTTGTGTTCTTCGAGTTGGACGGTTTCGCCCAATCAGACTTCGATACGTTTACCGCTAAGCTCGGGCTGCCGCCGATGCAACCCGTGATCAAGGCTGGTCCGACCATGCAGCCAGGCGCCGAAACCGAGATGGATCTCGAGGTGGTACACGCGATCGCTCCAGCGGCCAAGCTTGTGATTTACAACTTCGATATCCAGGGGGAGATTAAGAAGGCAACATCGGACGCCCAGTTCCTTCAGACGCAGTTGGACTTTCAGAATCGGATGGTGAGCGAGAACCCCGGCGCGGTGATTAGTCAGAGCTGGGGTCTGTGCGAGAAGCCACTGGGCCAGGCGCTCGCCGACGCCTATAAGAACCTCTACGACCATGCGGACGCGCTGGGCGAAAGTGTCTTCGTCTCAACCGGAGACAATGCCGCCTATCAGTGTTTGCCTCAAGTTCCACGCGGTACTGCGCCGAGCGCGGATACCCTCGCGGTACCGTTACCCGCCGACGCGCCCGGCGTCACGGCCACCGGGGGCACGCGTCTCAGCCTCAGTTCGAACCACGGTTGGTACAACGAGACGGTTTGGGAGCAACCGGCGGAAACGAACGGCACCGGCGGTGGGGTCAGCCTGTATTACAATCGCCCGGCCTGGCAACAGGGGACGGGAGTCCTCGATCCGCTATATAACCCGCGCGGCATGCGGTCGATCCCCGATGTCTCGGCGGACGCCGACCCGACCAGTGGGGTGTCCATATATATTCCGATTGGGAACTCCAGTCAATGGGCCGGTGGCGGCGGCACCAGCCAATCCGCCCCAATCTGGGCCGGAATCACCGCTCTGATCAACCAGTATTTGCAGGGAAAGCAATTGCATCCCGTCGGTTTCATGAACCCCGCCCTCTACCGGATCGCGGCGCACCCGACGCCGTTCCAGGCGTTTCATGACGTGACCATGGGCAGTAATCTCTACTACCCCGCCACGCCAGGCTATGATATGGCGTCTGGATTGGGCACGCCGGATGTTTGGAATCTGGCCAGGGATCTGGAAGCCTATCAGCGAGGAGGAGGGCAGTGAACGAGCCGCGCGCCTCTTCCGCTCCGACTGCCACGTGCCCGATCTGCGAGCGAGAAGTCCCGGCCGGCGCCTACTGTGGCGCCTGTGGCGCGCGCCTGGCCGGAATATCTAGCGGCGCTCCCCACCGCCACCTGGCGTATGCCGCCGATCCGGACCAGCATATTATCTATCCAAGCGTGATTACCACCCTATTCCCCCATATCCCGCACCGTCGTATGCTGCCGTTTCAGTTGGCGCTCACCGTAACCACCGTGCTGTTGGTACTGCTCGGGCTACTGCGCTGGACGGGCCCATCGATCGCCTTTGCGTCACTGGCCGTTCCGCTCCTCTACCTGGTGTATCTATACGAAGTTGAGGTGTATGAAGACGAGCCGGTGCTGGTAATAGGCGCTACGCTGGCATTCGGCGCCGTATTGGGAGCCGTCTGGACCTACTTCAGCGGCCCTGACCTGACCCAAATCCTGGTGCAAAATACGCTGTTCGGCGCGTCCTTTTCCCGGATCCTCGAAGGAGGCGTGGTCCTGCCGCTGGCCGCGCAGGTGTTGATGCTGGCCGGAACCCTGGCGCTGTTCACGCGCCGCCGCTACGATGAGGCGCTCGACGGGTTTACCTTCGGCGCGGCGGGTGCGTTGGGCTTCACGGCGGCAGGTACGCTGGTTAATCTTCTGCCCTCACTACGCGAGGGACTGACTTCCAGCAGCTCCATTGGCGACAGTGTCCTGATCATTCTGCAGCGGGGATTGTGCATTCCCTTCATCAATGCCGGGATTACGGGGTTGATCGCCGGTGCTCTTTGGCTACAGCGCGGTCCGATTCGCCGGCTGCGCCATCATCGCCTGCTCGTCGGCCTGGGGACCATATTGCTAGGCACCCTGGTACTGCGGATTGCGCTTGGTCTGGCCGCGGTGCTCCTCGCCGACCCTTTATCGAGTATCGCCGCCTTTGGGGCCGCGACCCTCGTGGTGCTTGTGTGGGTGCGTATCGCCATCCATCACATGCTGCTTACCGAAGCGGTCGAAGTGCCGATCGGGCCCGATTTCCCCTGCTCTCATTGCCATGCTCTCGTGCCCCGGATGGCGTTTTGTCCGAATTGCGGTATCGCTACCCGCGCCACGCCAAAAATCGGCGCCGGCCGCGCCGGTCGCGCAGTAAGATAGGAGACGCCGCAAATGCCGTCGATCATCTGTACCCGCTGTGGGTTTGCAAACGAGGGCGCCGTGCGTTTCTGCGGGCACTGCGGCGCGCCGCTGCCGGTCACCCCTACCGTCTCTGCCCCACCGCCATCGCCCGTCGTCGAACCGACGAAAGCCACGGTGGAAGCGGGAATCGCCTGTCCGCGGTGCGGTATCCTCAATCAAGCCGGCGCGCGCTTCTGTGGGCACTGTGGATCGGATCTATCGGTGGCGCCCGTGGCCGCGTCGGGTGGCGTCCCTGTCGCGTTTCCGCGCGCCACTCCCGGCAGCGTCCTTGAAACCACGCCGCGCAAGGTCGGGCGGGGTTTGCCGTGGGCAGCGGTAGTCGCGGTGCTGGGTATCGCGATGGTGGGGCTGGCCGGCATTTCACAGGTCGTGATGTCCCATGGCGCCTCCCCCTGCGGTGTACGCTGCCTGCCGCCGCCGCCCCCGCTGCCGCCGCCGCCGCTCGGCCCTTCCGGCCCACCGTTACCACCCGTGCATCGTTATACCAGCTCCACGTATGGGTTTTCGGTCGACTATCCCGATGGTCTTAGCCCGTCCTCCGCCGACGCGCAAACGGTGAACTGGTCCTACAACCTTAACAGCGACAACAGCTCGTTCATAATCCAGATCCAGGGTGAAGCCGCGAACGGGCGAACTCCGCTGCAGATCGTCCAGTCGGTGCAACAGAAGGACTTGGCCGGCGCCGCGCCGGTGTTTACAATTACGGGCGCGGAACTGGGGTCGACCTTGGGCTACGGCCAGATTTACGATCTCACCACTTCGCCGCAGGGTGGGCAGCAGCAGCACTTACATGTGGTTATTGAAGCGGCCATTCGTAACGGCGTGGCGGTGGAGGTGATTGGGGAGAGCCTATTCCTCCCGGACAGAAACGACCATCCAAGTCCGGCGCAGATGGAGCCAGCGGTAGAAAGATGGGTGGATATGTTCGGCAACACCGTGGTCTGGCAGGGTGAGCCGGCCCTATGAGCACAATTCCGGCCGGCCTCCCGCACGGTCAACCAGGCAGCCGGCAGGACACCGCCAATACCACGATTCCCTTCAGGCTCCGCATTGGCGTGACCGGTCACCGCGTCTTGCCCGAGAGCCCGGTGCTCGGTGACCAGATTGCCCGGACCGTTCAACGGATCCTGTCGATGCTCCCTGACTCCGCCGCGACGCCGATCCAGCCAGCGGTGCTCTCACCACTGGCGGAAGGAGCGGACCGATTGGTGGCACGGGTGGTGCTGGCCCAGCCGGGCGCGGTGCTGGAAGCGGTGCTACCGCTCGCGCGGGACGACTATCAGAGTGACTTCGTCACCCCGGAATCCCAGCGCCAGTTCACCGAGTTGTTGGCAGGCGCCGCGCGGATCGTGGAGTTACCGGCTACGGAAACACGGGAGGAGGCGTATGAGCAGGCCGGCCGGTTTGTAGTCGAACAAAGTGATGTGCTGATTGCCGTGTGGGATGGCCAGGCCGCCCAGGGACAGGGCGGTACCGCGGATATCGTGGCCTGGGCGCGGGACCGTGGCGCTCCGGTGTTCTGGATTAGCACCGTGCCGCCGTTCGCGGTTACCGAATGGCTCGGTAACGGCATAAACCTTAGCACCTTTCAGCACATCGACCGCTTCAACCGCGCGACGCCCGGCGCGGCGCGGTTGGCGACGGCCCTGGACGCTACACGCGCCGACATCGACGCGCACGCGCGCGCCGCGGGTATTGACCCCGCGGTATTGGAGCCGATAGAGGCGTGGTTACTGCCCACGTCCGTGCGCGCCGACCTTCTCGCCAATCAGGCGCAGCGCGAGTTTTTCCGCTTCAGCGACGCCACGTTCGTCATTGCCGTCCTCGCGGTGTTGGCGTCCGCTTCGCCGCAGTTGTTTGGCAATGGTTTTCCTCCCCCGCCCTTCCGGTTTCACACCGCGGTGCGGTTCGCTCCGCTCATCGAGTGTGTTCTGATGTGCGTCGTGCTGCTGGTCATCTACCTGGGTCATCGAAATCAATTGCATCAGCGGTGGATCGCCTATAGATTCCTGGCCGAACGTTTGCGTTCGGCCTTCTTCGTGGCGCTGATTGACGCGGAGCGGGTTGGGGTGGATCGCGAGCCCGAATTGGTCACGCTGCATCAGCCGGCCGATGCCTGGATCCAAACCGCCTTCGACGTGATCTGGCAGCGGCGCCCGACCGGTGGGGCCGCGATTCCATTGGAGCACTTACGCCGTTTTCTCTCGCGTGCATGGATCGGCGACCAGCGCGCGTACCAGGACAGGAAGAGCCAGCGGCACGCGCGCGCCAGCCGCCTCCTGGGGCGGGTTGGGATTGCTGTCTTCACCGTAACCCTTTGCATCAGCGCGCTTGATAGCTTCGACGCCTGGCGGCAGGGACTGTTCGGTGGTACCGGGCCGACCATTGCCCTGTATCTCTCGATTGTATTTCCCGCCCTGGCCGGGGCGCTTGGCGGCATCGGCGCCTTACGCGACCATCCGCGGAATGCGCGCCGCGGCACCACCATGGCGCGCCAATTGGCGCGCCTGGAACGACACATGGAGCGCGCGCCGGATCTGCCCACCCTGCGGTCGTTCGCGCATCAGACCGAGGCCCTGATGTTGGAGGAAAGCGGCGACTGGTACGTCAACATGCAGTTCCGCGATATTTCAGTTCATACCTGAGGAAGGGCGGCTAACATGCCGGTGCGGGAGATCCTCGATGCCACGCGGCCAAGAAAGATGCTGGCTATCGACGGCGGAGGAATCCGCGCCATGCTGTCCATAGAGGTGCTTGCCCAGATCGAGCGCCTGGCGCGGGCGGCCTATGCCAACCCGCTGCTCACCCTGGCGGATTGCTTCGACTACTTCGCCGGCACCAGTACCGGCGCGATAGTCGCCACGTTGCTGTCCCTCGGAATGACCGTGGACGACATACGCGACCTCTATGTGCGCACCGGGCCGCTGATGTTCAGCCACGCTCGATTGACCGAGCGCCTCCGTTTCCGTTACGACGACGAGCCCCTGGCCCGGATGCTCAAACAGCGCCTCGGCAAGGGTACGACCCTTGGCAGCGATCTCGTCAAGACTCTGCTGCTCCTGGTCCTGCGCGACGCTACCACGGACTCGCCCTGGCCAATCTCCAACAATCCCGGCGCCCCGTTCAACCGGCTAGACTCGCCGACCTGCAATCTGCGTTTTCCGCTCTGGCAACTTGTCCGGGCCAGCACCGCGGCGCCCCTGTATTTCCCGCCCGAGGTGATTGAGGTAGGCGGTCAGGAGCATGTGTTCGTCGATGGCGGTCTGACACCGTTCGCGAACCCGGCGTTCCAACTCTTCCTGATGTCCACCGTGGATCGGTACAATCTGCGCTGGCCGGTGGGCGAGGACAAGATGCTGCTCGTCTCGCTGGGAACCGGCTCGTCCTCGGGCGCCCGCGCGGGCCTGCACCCGCGCGAGATGAATTTGCTTTACCAGGCAGGCGCCATTCCGCATGCCTTACTCTCCGCCGCGAACATCGAGCAAGACATGCTCTGCCGCGTATTTGGCCGCTGCCGCTTCGGGGCCATGATTGACAGCGAAATCGGCGACCTTATCGGCTCACTCGGGCCGCTGCAACACAAGCTTTTCACGTATGTACGCTACGACATAGAGCTGGCCCGACCCGCGCTCGACGGGTTGGGACTACGCCACATTGAGCCCTCGATCTTCGCGCACCTGGACTCCATCGCCGGCATTCCCGAGCTGCAAGAAGTGGGGCGCGCGCTGGCCACAAGGGTCTCCGGCGAGCACTTCGCCGGGTTCTTCCCCGAGGTTCCCGTTGAACCAAGGTAATGCCTACGTTCCATGGCGACCCATCTACCCCAGATCGGCCAGCGCCGCCCTGATTGCCTTCCGCCGCCCCAGGAACACTGGAGTGTCGATGGCGGTGTAGCGGCGCACCTCGGCCGCCCGCAGATCCTCCACCATCTTCTCCAGGGCCGCCGGATCCTCGGACTCGAAGGCCACCACGAACTCCTGGTCGCCCAGCCCGAACGAATGGATGGTATTGGCCAGCACGGTTCCGACGGGAGTGACGGCAGGCGCTTCCGCTACCGCTGTCCCGCCATGGTGGCCGCTCCCGGCGCCGGTGTCGATCCGTATCTCGGGCATGGCGCTGTGGGCCTGTCCCATCTTCCCATGCTCGGCCATCAAGGCGCGCCGCTGCTCGAAAGGAATCAGGTACCATTCCGGCGTCTTGACGAACGGGTAGATGCTCAGATAGGTGCCCGGCGCCGCTCCCTTGGTGAAAGCCGGCCGATGCTCGGGGGCGTAGCGGGATCGTGGGACCAGACCGGTATAGATATACACTTCGTCCAGATACCCGCCGAGCGGAGTACGTCGGAGCGCCACCGCCAGATCCTGCGCCTGGCCCAGATCCGGCCCATGCAACCAGAGCATCAGATCAGCATCGTGGCGGAGGCCCACCATCGAATAGGCGCCGCGGAGGGTCAGACCCTCAAGGCCGCCTTCCAGGGCGCCGGCGAAGGCGTCCAGTCCGGCGTCCCGCTCGGCGGCCGGCAAGCGCCGCCATTCCGGCGCCGCCCGATATAGCCAAAACACGGAATAGATGTTTCCCGTTTCCTGCCCGCTCATTCGTTCTTCTCCTCGACGGCATACGTAGTATGATCACCCAGTATGGTACCCCCAAGATGAGATAGCGAACATGCGCGGCGGCGCGGAAGTTGGGAGGGAGATTGACGATGGACGAACTGACTCCTGGTGTGGAGCTGGTGGTGGATACCCGGAGCATCGTGGGCGAGGGCCCTTTCTGGCAGGCGGAGAAGGGGGTGCTTGGCTGGGTGGACATTATGAGCAACCGTCTCCACACCTACGATCCGGCCACCGGCCGGGACACGACGGTTGATGTAGGGCAACCGATTGGCGCCGCCTCGGCCCGCGCTTCCGGCGGCTATGTGTTGGCCCTGCGCGATGGCTTCGCGGCGCTCGACGATGCGGGCAAGCTGGAGATGTTGGCCCACGTGGAATCGGACCTCGCCACGAATCGGATGAACGACGGTAATTGCGACCGCCTGGGCCGCTTCTGGGCAGGCACGATGGCCTTCGATGAGCACCTCGAGGCTGGCGCGTTGTATTGCCTGGATCTCGACCATTCAGTGCGTCGCGTCTTTGGTCCCACTACCATCTCCAACGGGATCGACTGGAGCCCGGATGACCAAATTATGTATTACGTGGATAGCACAACCCAGGGGCTTGATACCTTTCCCTTCAATCTCGATGCCGGCACTCTGGGCCCTCGGCAACGCCTGGCCACCATTCCTCGCGAGCTCGGGGTGCCGGACGGATTGACCGTGGACGCGGATGGCTACATCTGGGTGGCGGTGTGGGGCGGTTGGTGCATTCGACGCTACACCCCCGAAGGGGCGTTGGATCGGGTGATCACTCTCCCCGTATCCCAGGTAAGCGCCTGTGCGTTTGGCGGCCCAAACCTAGACGACCTGTACATCACGAGCGCCAGTATCAACCTGTCCCCCGAGCAACTGGCTCGCGAACCGCTGGCCGGGAGTCTGTTCCGCTACCACACCGGCGTGCGAGGGAAGCCGCGATTTCCCTACCGCGGCTAATCGAGCCGCTCGATAATGGTAGCGTTGGCCATGCCGCCTCCCTCGCACATGGTCAGCAAGCCATAGCGGCCGTTGACGCGCTCCAGTTCATTGAGCAGCACGGTCATCAAACGGGCGCCGGTCGAACCGAGCGGATGGCCGATCGCGATCGCGCCGCCGTTCACGTTCACCCGTGCCAGG
>DATBTL010000147.1:0-6197 GCA_036559345.1 Chloroflexota bacterium
GCTGGGCATCCAGGACCATGCTTCAGCCCAGATCAGCCAAACCGAGATCGGGTTTAGCGCCACCGACGGCATCTACAATACGTCCGACCAGCCGGTGACGATCAGCGGCAGCGCCATTCACGACACCAAGGGATTCGCCATCCATCTCGACCCGACCTCGCAACCGGCCACGACCCTGAGCTCAAACACCCTGGCCAACAACGGCCTCACCGTCGCGGCCGGCCCAACCCCGCTCACCGCGATCACCACGACGGAGACCCTGGGGCTCGCCGGCAGTCCCTACCTGATTAGCGGGGATGTGCGCGTTCCCACTGGGGCCACCCTGACTATCCAGCCTGGAGTCCGCATCTACTTTAGCGGTGCCAGGGCCGGGCTCCAGGTCGATGGCGGGGCGCTTACCGCAGTGGGGACGGTCGCCGCACCCATCATCTTCACCTCAATCAACGACCCCCAATATGGAGCGGTCGGCGCGGGCAAGCGCCCCGCCCCCCAGGCGGGCGATTGGGCCGGCCTTGGGGTGACTGGCGCCGGCGGGACGCTCAATCTCGACTACACACAACTCTACTATGGCGGCGCGTCGAGCCAGACCGGCAATGCCGAGATCTTCATCGCGGACGGCGGGAAGCCCAGCGTATCCATCCGGGACACCGTGATTGCCGGCGCCAAAGGCTACGGGCTCAACGCCGGGGCCGCGCCGCCCGGTACGATCATTCAGCGTGATATCTTCGTCGCCAACGCCATTCCACTGCTGATCGGCGGTGGGATCAGCATCGACAACAGTAACCAGTTCTCCGCCCATGGCGTGCCCCCGAACCTCCATACCGCGGTCTTCGTCACCCCGAGCGCGACCATCGCGACCGCTGGGGCCACCGTGGATTGGACGCTGGTCGGAGTGCCGTTCATCCTGCAAGCCAAGGATCTGGTGGACGCCCAGGGCACCTTGCGGCTGGGTCCGGGCGTGATCCTCAAGGGCTTCGATCCCCAGTCGCGGCTCAGCGTCCTGGATGCCAATCTGATCGTGGCCGGTACGCCGGGCCAGGAGGTGGTGATGACCTCCTACCACGACGACGCGCACGGCGGCGACACCAATGCGGACGGCAGCGCGACCGCCCCGCAACCGGGGGACTGGCGGGGCCTGATCCTCAAGGGGACCACCAAGGCGGCCATCGATCGCCTGCGGATTCTCTACGGCGGGGCGACCAATCACCCCGCGCTGGGCATCCAGGACCATGCTTCAGCCCAGATCAGCAAAGCCGAGATCGGGTTTAGCGCCACCGACGGTATCTACAACACCTCGGACCAGCCGGTGGCGATCAGCGGGAGCGCCATCCACGACAACGCCGACTTCGGGATTGATCTTGGTCCCAACGCGGCCGGGATGACCACGATTTCGGCCAACGCCGAGACCCAAAACGCGAAAGGCGGCCTTGGCAACAACCACGCGCCGCCCGCCCCTCCGGTCGCCGGAGCATCGCCCACTCCCCCGCCGCCAACCCCCGCGATGGGCGATATGCTCCGGACGGGGAAGAAGGCACCGATTGTCGTTCCCGCCGTGATCACCCCGACCGCCACCATTGCCATGAGCGCCATGGCCACCACGGTCGCCCCCACGGCGACGCCAACCGTGCCGGCGGCTACCGTGGTCGTGGTCCCAGTCGGCCCACCCACCGGCACGGCCACCCCAATTCCCACCGATTCACCGACCATGACACCCACCGATTCACCAACCCCGGTCCCCACCGACTCGCCGACCGTGCCGGCGGCTACCGTGGTCGTCATCCCAATCGACTCGGCCACCACGACTCCGGTTCCTTCCGGCGCGGCGGGGCCCGGCGCCGCGGAAACCCCGACCGGGACCGGCAGCGGCCGCCTGTAGTGGGTCGCCGGTTATTTCTCGCGAAGAGGCCGGCGGCCGTGAACTGAAAGGGAAAGCCCATGCGTCGAGTAGCGATCTCCTTCGTGGTGCTGTTTCTTCTTCTCCAGTTCCATGTGGCCAGTGCGCCTCGCGGCGTGGGCGGCTGGCTTGGTGAAGCCTCTGGCATGGCTTCGCGGGGCGGAACTGCCAGCATTTCAGTGTTGGCGCCCATCTCTATTTCCAGCGTGTTCGCGCCACGTCCACCTTCATTCCCGAAGCTGGACAAGCACAGGATGATCACGTTGATCGCCACGGGCGACGTGATCCCAGCCCGCTCCGTAAACTACGAAATGTTCATCCGGAATGACTACACCTATCCGTTTCTCAAGACGTATAAGTTCACGCGCGCGGCCGACCTCACCCTGATTAACCTGGAATCCCCACTGATCAATGGCTGCACGGTAACCAATTCCGGCATGAGCTTCTGCGGTGACCCACGCGTCGTGGCGGGCCTCAAGCTCGCGGGCGTCGACATAGCAAATCTGCCGAACAACCACATCGGCAACTATGGGGTCGCCGGCATTCAGGAGACCGAGCAACATCTTACCGACGCGAAGATCGCCTGGGATGGTTTCGGGCATACCGTGTATGCGACGGTCAAAGGCGTGACGTTTGCCTTCCTCGGTTTTAATGGGGTTGGGCAACTCGTCGACATTCCCGAGATGAGCACGGAGATACACGCGGCGCGGAAGCGAGCCGATGTCGTGGTGGTCTCTTTCCACTGGGGGCGCGAGTATACCTCGATACCGCTTACCGCGCCCGGCATTGCCGACCAGGATCCGAGGATGATCGCCCACCTGGCAGTGAAGGCCGGCGCCGACGTGGTGGTTGGCAACCACCCGCATTGGGTTCAGGGCATCGAACTGTATCAGGGCAAGTTCATTGCCTATGCCAACGGCAACTTTGTCTTCGATCAGATGTGGTCGATCGAGACCCGCCAAGGTGTCGTGGCAACCTATACCTTCTACGGCAAGCACCTGATCTCCGTGCGTTTCCAGCCGGTGCAAATCGACAACTACGCGCAGCCGCACTTACTTTCCGCCGTGGAGGGGGCGCCCATTCTCGCTCGCATGCGGGAGGCATCGCTCCAGATCAAGAAGGGTTATTAAAGTATGCGCATCGGCATCGTCGGCGCCGGCACCATGGCGGAAGCGATTATCAAGGGACTGCTCGGAAAACAGCTCTGTGGGCCGGAGGAGTTGGTGGCCAGCGCCCCCCGCGAGGAGCGGCGCGCGTTCCTCCAATATGAGTACGGTATCCGGACCGTGCGCGACAACGCGGAGGCAGCCAGGGGCGCCTCCACGGTCATCCTCGGGGTCAAGCCGCAGACGGTCTCCACTGTCTTGCCCGAATTGCGTGCCGTCCTCCTGACAGGACAGGCCCTGGTCTCGATCGCCGCCGGGATCACCATGGCTACCCTGGAGCATGGTTCCGGGAACCCGGCCGTGGTGCGGGCCATGCCCAATACTCCCTGCCTGGTGGGTGAGGGGATGACCGTCTGGGTGGCCAGTCCCGCCGTCCAGGAGAGCCAGATCGCCGAGGCACAGGCCATCTTCGCCGCCCTGGGCCGCCAGATGCAGGTATCCAACGAGTCGTTCCTGAACATGGCCACCAGCATCAGCGGCTGTGGACCCGCCTATCTGTTCCTGCTGATGGAGGCCATGACCGATGCCGGGGTGCAAATCGGCCTCCCACGGTACATGGCCGAGGAGTTGGTCACCCAGACCGTCCTGGGCGCCGCCCGGCTGGCCCAGGAAACCAATCGCCACCCCGCCGCGCTGAAGAACGCGGTGACTTCGCCCGGCGGCACGGCGGCGCAGGCGCTCTATCACCTGGAAAAGGGCGGCCTCCGCTCAACCATGGCCGAGGCGGTGCTGGCCGCCTACCACCGGGCCCAGACCCTGGGGAAAGTGGAAGGCGAGACGCATTGAGCGGCTATCCGCGTGAGGAGGCGCCGGGTTGGGCGGCAACGTAATCGCGAGTCGCGTTCTTGAGAATAGAGAGGCCAAGGGTGGCGCAACGGGGGCGAACCGACACCACTTCGCGTCCCAACTCGTCGATCAGCTCCTCGTAGGTCATCTCCCCCACCTCGGTCAGAGTCTTCCCCTGGGCCATCTCGGTCAGCATGGAAGCGGCGGCCTGGCTGATCGTGCAGCCTTCACCCTCGAAGCTCACCTCGTTCAGCCGCCCGTCGTCGTCCACATGGGCATACATGGTGACCAGGTCACCACAGCCGGGATTCCCCCCAGAGGCGTGGATTTGGGCGTCGGGGAGCGGCCCCCGGTTCCTCGGGTTCTCATAGTAGTCCAACAGGTTCTCGACGTACTCCTCGCGGTCCATGCCCACACCTCCGAATGCTCTCCGCGCCGCGGCGTCGGAGCGCCGGGTTCGGGTGGGACGCCATCGGCGCCAATTCTTCTCGTTCCAATGTACCAAAAGCGGAGATGCCCTTTTGAGAGGGTGCCCCATCCCTGAGCCGGATGTGTACAAGTTTCTTGACGCAGGCGCGAAATATCTCGCCTGTCATGCACAATTCTATTTCCCTTCAGGGGTGCCCTAATGCTACAATGCGCCTGCACGGAAGAGCACATGGCCCGGTAGGCCAAGGAAACCCGCGGTAAATTTTCACCCTGCCGCGGTTGGCCCGCCGGGCCGAGGCTTTTTAGAAAATGATGCCTCCCACCTCCCCTCCTCTGGTTCTTGCCTCCAGTTCTCCCCGCCGCCGTGAATTGTTGGGGCACCTGGGCATTCCTTTCCAGATCGACCCCAGTACGATTGATGAATCGCCGATTCCCGGTCTGACCATCCCCGAATTGGTGCGCGCTCTCGCGGCGGCCAAGGCCCGCGCGGTGGCGGCCCGCCATCCGGACTCTCTGGTGGTCAGCGCCGACACCCTGGTGGACCTCGATGGCGAGATCCTGGCCAAGCCCCGCGATCCGGACGATGCCCTGCGTATGCTGCGGCTCCTGAGCGGACGCGCCCATCAAGTCCACACCGGGCTGGCCGTGTACCGGGCCAATCGAATCGCTACCCGCGTGGTCACCGCCTGGGTGCATATGCGCGCCGCCCAGGACGACGAGCTAGCCGCCTATGTCGCCTCGGGCGAGCCACTGGATAAGGCGGGCGCCTATGCCGCGCAGGGCGAGGGCGCCGCGTTCATCGAGCGGGTAGCCGGCTCGTACCTGGCGGTGGTGGGGCTGCCGCTGCTCGCGCTCCGGGATCTGCTGATCGAGTTCGGGGTAACGGTCCCCGCCGCCCTGACCACCCTGGAAGCCCTGGAGCGCGGAGATCTTCACGAAAGCGCAACCCCCCGAAACGTTTAGCCGGCGTCCTTCGTTATACCTACGAGACGAGCGGAAATGCTGCCTGGCCAAGCGGGCATTTCAGCTCGGATTCATGTAGCCAAAAAGGAAATTCACCCTATGCGACGAACTGTTTCACTGCTGCTGATTGCCGCGCTGACCCTGGGCGCCGGTACGGCGGTCCCGACAAGCATCGGGCACGCCGCCTCCTCCAGCGCCCGCACCCCCACCCTTACCGTGGTCGATTTTGTCGATGCCCAGCATGGCTGGGTGGGCGGGAACGGGATCTACGCCACGACCGATGGCGGCAGCCACTGGAAGCGCCAGTACGCGGGTTCGACCGCCATCGCGGGCATTGCTTTCGGCGACCGTACCCATGGCTGGGCCTGGAGCGATACCTACGCGAAGCCGCCCTTGCTGCTGCACACCACTGACGGAGGAGCGCACTGGGCGCCCCAACGCAGCACCCAGCCGGTCTCCTCGCTGCAAGCGGTGGGAGCCCAGGGCGGCTACGCGGTCCTGGGCATGGGCCCGGGCGGCGCCCTGGTGCGCACGACGGATGGCGGCGCGCACTGGCATGCGATGGGTACGCCGAAGCCCGTCACTTCCGCCTGTTTCATCAATGCGGCCAACGGCTGGGCGATTGAGCTTCAGGGGGACACGGTCATCCGCACCACGAATGGCGGCCGCACCTGGACCCAGCGCCTGAACGCCGGATCGAACTTCCAGTATGGGGGGCAGATCGCCTGCATCGGCACCCTGAATGCCTGGGCCCTCCTTTACGGCGGAGTAGGAATGAACCAGCGATCGTACGCGCTCTTCCACACGACGGACGCGGGAGCGCATTGGCGCGCCGTGGTAGCCCTATCCTCGGCGGGCGGCGGCCCGGCGCCGATTGCTACAACCGGCGTCCCACAAGGGGCCGATGGCGAAGGGATCCAACTTGATGCGGTGAGTGCCGACACGGCCTTTCTGGTCAG
>DATBTL010000148.1:0-12541 GCA_036559345.1 Chloroflexota bacterium
ACATGTGTTTTGAGATCGAGGAGCCAGAGATCCTGATAGTTCTTGGAGAAGAGAATGAAGGCCAGGTGCTTGCCGTCGGGCGACATCGCCGGTTCGGAACCGGTGGTCACGAAGACGGGCGCCTCCGTGTGATGGAGAGAATAGATAGCCCGTCCCTTGACATAATACAAGTGCCCCGGCACATAGGCGTCCGGGGGGAGAATGGGGGTTGGGGCGGTGGTCACCACGGTGGGCGTGAGGGGCGCCACCAGCGGGGTAACAATGCCCACCGGAGTTGAGGTGGCGTCGGGGGCGGCGGGTACCGCGTTGGGTTGCGTACTCCCCAGCATCACTACGGCCACGATGGCCGCGATCAGGACGGCTGTCCCCAGTTTCACATAGGTCCAGATTGATCGATTGCTTCGGCGGTCTGGCCCGGGAGGTGCGTCGGTAACCATCAGGTTGGGCAGCCATTGATCGCCGTGTTCGACATCACACAGCTAAATAACGCATGGATCTTCGGCCAATTACCAAGCAGGACATCTCCTCGGGCATTGACCGCGTCCGTGACGAAGCCATTGCCGTCGGTCATATAGTATTGATGGATGGACGACGACGGAATGCCTAAAGTGCTCTCGGCCAGGGACAGTATCTCTGGGATATGGAGGTCCGTCTTGAACTGGTCGCCCATGTCCTGGACCAGCGTGGGCACCATCCCCAGATCCATGGCCTTAAGCTTCTTTCGGACGGCGAGCAGGACTTGCTGCTGGCGTTGTGAACGGCCGAAGTCACTAATCAGGTCGGCGTGGCGGGCGCGCACATATTGGAGCGCGGTCACTCCATCCAGGTGTTGCGGACCGGCCGGAATGAAGAAGCGACGAATCGCGTAGAGGCCGCCATTGGGGTTGAGATCATCGGGAAAGTCGTTTTCGACCATCGGATGCATAACGTTCACGTCGACGCCGCCCAGCGAATTGATCACATTGATGAAGCCTACCAGGCCAATCCAGGCGTAATGATCGATATGAACATGAAAATTCGCCTCCACCGTCTTGATCACCAGTGTCCGGTTGTCGTAGCCCGGCGCGGTGTCGATCTTGTCGGGGAGGAATCCGGGAATCGGCACATACAGGTCGCGAGGGATGGTGACCGAGTATATCTGTTTCCGGATTGTATCGTAGGAGACGAAGATAATCACCTGCGTGTTAGGGGAGACGCCGGGGGCGTTCTTGGCATCATTGTCGCTGCCCAGGAGCAAATAATTGACCCGGCCGGAGGGGCTCACGATCGGCGGCAAGGTCGCGGTCGCGGTTGGTTGCGCGACATTGGCCGGTCGAACCTTGGTGGGCATGGGGGTGAAGGTGGCGCGGACCGCGACCTGGTTCACCCCGGTGTCATTCGCGATCACTCGCCCGGCATCGTACCAGGGACGCGCGGCGTAGGCGAAGGAACCACCCAACGCGGCCGCGATGACCAGGAGGAGAATCCAGAGGCTGAACCGGCGCACGTATTCTCGACTCTTTGCAATAGACAGAAACGTCACGGCCACGCCGTCGCAGGCGGGGCACCAGGAAGGTCGCGCGCGGCCCGCCCACGCCGCTTATCGTAAGCAGGCATACAGCTTCACGTCAAGGCGGACGCGGGAACGGTATCCAGGTGAGGAATTGGCAGTGAGCGTTGGTCAACGGTATAGTGTGCTTCGGACTATGTTGGCCTAACCACCTCCATGGTGATTGGTGTTTGCCCATTTCTTGGCCGCTTAAATGGATGGTAATGAAGTTTACCCTGGCCCGGCTCAACAATGGGGTGCAAGTGGTCGCGGCTCCCATGCCCAGTATGTACTCCGTCGCCATTTCGGTGGGGATTGGGGTAGGTTCACGGCACGAACAGCCGGCCGACGCCGGCAGTGCCCACCTTATCGAGCATCTGCTCTTTAAGGGGACGACAGGGCGGCCGAGCGCGGAGGCGATTTCGGAAACCATCGAGCGAGTAGGCGGCATGATCAATGCCGGCACCGATAAGGAACTTACCACCCTCTGGGCGCGGGCCAGCGGCGCCCAGGCGGAAGTCGCGGGCGATCTCCTCGCGGACATGATCCTCAATAGCCGCCTGGATGCCTCCGACGTCGAAAAAGAGCGGCGCGTGGTGCTGGAAGAGTTGAGTATGTCGCTCGACGCGCCCCAGGACTGGGTACATAGCCTGATCGACCAGCAGTGCTGGCCGGAATCGGCTCTGGGTCGCGACGTGTTGGGGACCAGGGAGAGTATTGCCGGGTTGACGCGGGACCGCGTGCTGGCTTTCAAGGATCGTGCTTATCAGCCTGAAAGTCTCGTGGTGTCCATCGCGGGCGCCATTGAGACGGATGTGGCTCTGGATATGGCCGAGCGGTTGTTCGGTCACTGGCGGCCCGACTCCCATGCCCTTCCGTCGCCCGATGCCGCGGCCTATTCCGCCGGCAGTCCATCCGTTGTCTATGAGCCGCGCGACACGGAGCAGGTGAACCTCTGCCTGGCCACCGCCGGGGTGTCGCACCGATCCGCCGATCGCTTTGGGTTTGATCTGCTGACGGCCATCCTGGGCGGCGGGATGAGCTCTCGTCTCTTCGTGGAGGTGCGGGAACGAAGGGCTCTTGCCTATGATATTCACACCTACAGCAATAAGCTAGCTGACACGGGATCTCTGGTTACCTACGTGGCCGTGGATCCGGAGAATTGTCGGGATGTGGTGGCGGAGGTACTTCGGCAGCTTACCCGGTTACGGGATGAACCAGTGCCGGAGGCCGAACTGGAAAAGGTGAAGGACTATAGCAAGGGGAGACTCCTCCTCGGTTTGGAGGATACGCAGAGTGTGGCCGGATGGTGCGGCGAGCAGCAACAACTGCATGGGGAGATTCTGGTGCCGGAGGAGGTGTGCGAGGCCATCGACCGCGTTTCCCGCTCCGACATTCAGCGGCTGGCTGGCGCGTGCTTCCGGGACGAGTATTTGCGGCTGGCCGCGCTGGGGCCCGCCGGCGGGGCCCGAGGGCTTGATTCGGCGCTCCAACTAGGGTAGCGGCGGTAACGCCGGTGTGTGATCAGACAAGAGGGGTAAGAGAGCCATGGCGGGAAAGCAGGAGGTCGACGCCATCGGGCGCCTGGATGGAGTGATCGAGGCCACCCTGTGCGGCCCCGGGGGAGAACTGTTGGAGAGTTCCAGCCAAAGGCCCGAGCTTGGCGCCGCGGCTGCCGGGCTGGGCCGGGCTCTGCGCGATCTGCAATCAAGCCTGCCAATCTTCAATGATCCGGTGAGCCTCACGATCGAGGGCGAGGGTGGCGCTCTCCATGTGACCCAACTTCCCGATGCCATGTTGATCGTTTCCACCGAGCCGGATACCAACCTTGGGGTGCTTCGCCTGGAGATTCGCCAAGCGCTGCACGTTGGCGCCTAGCATACAGCCGAGGAGATTATGGCGGAAAACACCGTGCAGCGAACCTTGATCATCGTGAAACCGGATGCCGTCCATCGGGGCCTGATCGGGACGGTGATTGGCAGGCTGGAAGCGCGCGGACTCCGGGTGGCGGCGCTCCGCCTCCTGCATATCGACCGGAATCTGGCCGAACAGCATTACGCGGTCCATAAGGGGAAGCCGTTTTTCCCAGGGCTGGTGGAGTACATCAGCTCCACTCCGGTGGCGGTGGCGGTGTTCGAGGGACCGAATGCGGTTGCCGTGGCGCGCGCGACGATCGGGGCAACCAACCCGGCTGAAGCCGCCGTTGGCACGATCCGAGGTGACTTTGCCCTGGAGATCAGCCGCAACCTGGTCCATGGGTCCGATTCGGTGGAGTCCGCCAACCACGAGATCGCCCTCTATTTCCGCCCCGAGGAGATTACCGACTACCGCCGGGCCATTGACCCCTGGCTGACCGAGCAGTAGCACCGCCGCTCCGGACCACGGCGGCAGACGGCCAGGGCCAGCCGCCAACAATGACTGATCACACTTTTCTTGAAAGCGCTATCGCACCCGGCCCGAGGACCGGGTGAGGATTGAAACCTTGAAAGGCACGTCTGAGTGGAATACCTGTTGGTCAGCGGGGGCGCGGGATTCATCGGTTCGCATTTATGCGCGGCGCTGCTTGAGCGGGATTTCTTCGTGGTCTGCGTGGACAATCTCTCCACCGGATCGCGGGACAATATCGCTGGCCTGCTGAGCCATCCACGGTTCCATTTCCTGCCCCTCGACATTCTCGAACTCGACCAGGCGCGACTTGCCGCCGAGGGCGTCGATCATCCCTTCCGCTACGTATTTCACCTGGCCAGTCCCGCGAGCGTGGTCGACTACCTGCGGCTGCCCCTGGAAACCCTGTTGGTGAATGGCCAGGGCACCCAACGCCTTCTGGAGCTCGCCCGGGTCCGGCAGGCCCGTTTCCTCTATACTTCTACCTCGGAGATCTATGGTGATCCCCTGGTACATCCCCAGCCGGAAGAGTACTGGGGCAACGTCAATCCCAATGGTCCCCGCAGTTGCTATGACGAGGGGAAGCGGTACGGCGAGGCCCTCACGGCGCAATATGGGCGCTCGTTTGGACTGGACGCCCGCATCGTCCGGATCTTCAATACCTATGGGCCTCATTCGCGCATTGACGACGGGCGGGTCGTGCCGAATTTTATCGGCCAGGCCCTCCGTGGGGAGCCCATAAGCATCTATGGGAGCGGCACTCAGACCCGCAGCTTCTGCTATGTAAGCGATCTGGTTGCGGGGCTGATCGCGGCCATGTTCACTCCCGGCGTCGGAGGCGAGGTGTTCAATCTCGGTAATCCCGAGGAGCACACCATCCTGGAGTTTGGTGAAATCGTCGCCCGGCTCTGCGGCGTACCTAGCCCGCTGCTTAGCTGGAGCGACCTGCCCACCGACGATCCGAGCCGCCGGCAGCCCGTAATCGACAAGGCGATTCGGCTTTTAGGCTGGCAGCCGGCCGTGTCGCTGGAAGATGGTCTGCGCCACACGATTGCCTGGTTCCGATCCCGTGTGTCGCGGGCCTCGATGAGCGTGGACGCGGGCAGCACGCAGGCAACCTCGGGCTTGATCGGGCACTGATATGCCCAGTGTGGGATGATTGATGGCGCGGGAGAAATGGCTCAGTACCCCCGTGGGTGGGGTGGCCGGCGAGGGACGGAACAGGGAATGACGACTACGGAGCATCAATCGGACGATCTGCTTGAGGCCGGCCCGGATGAGGGGCTGGAAATCTCGGATGGCGAGATCGCGCAAAAGGTGGATCTTGGACGGCGCTTCGCGAACTGGCGCACCGTTGCTTCATTTTCTTTCGCCTTGATCATCCTGGTAGTGGCGCTTAGCAAGAGCGGAGTCAGTATTACCGATCTGAAGGCGGCTCTCCGCCAGGTAAATCCGGCCCTCTACCTGGCGGCGTTCCTCCTCTACTACGTGTCCTTTCCCTTGAGGACTATCCGGTGGCGCATTCTGATGCGGAACGCGAATACTGGTGTCGATGCCGAGCGTCTTCGGAAGGCATCCTTTCTCGACTTACTGGAGATTCTCTATTTGTCCTGGTTCGCCAATTGTGTTATTCCCGCCAAGCTGGGTGACGTCTATCGGGCCTACCTGACCCGTGGTTGGGTAGGCATCTCGGCGTCGCGAACCGTAGGGACGATTCTCGCCGAGCGGGTGCTGGACTTGCTGGTTCTTTTCCCGCTGCTCCTGGCTGCCGCCCTCTTAACCTTCCGCGACCGTCTTCTTGCCGACAGCGCCCTTCGGTATGTTCTCTTTGGCGCTCTGGGCCTTGGCATCTTCGCGCTGGTCGTGGTGTTGGTGCTCTGGAAACTGGGTGATCACCTGCACAACCTGTTACCAAGGCGCGTACGTCGGATGTATCACGCCTTTCGAGAGGGCGCTCTGCATAGCGTGCGCAGTGACCTGGTATCGCTTTTTGGCCTGACCATTCTGGTCTGGTCCTGCGAGGGCGGCCGGCTCTATCTGGTACTGGCCGCCCTCGGTCTGACCGAGCCGGGGAAGCTTGGACCCAGCGCCGCGTTATTCCTCGCCCTGGGCTCCTCGGTCATCACGACCCTCCCGCTCGCTCCAGGTGGGCTGGGATTCGTGGAGACTTTCTTGATTGCCTCGATCAAGACATTGAAGGCCGGAGCCACGGGAGGGCAAGCAGCGGCGGTGGCCCTGCTGGATCGGATTATCAGCTACTTAAGCATCGTGATCATCGGTTTCATTCTCTATATCGTTAGCAAGAAGACCCGGCAGGCGCTGGTGACGCCGCGGAATGGCGCCGATACCGGTAGCGGTGGTGATGCCCCGCTTGGGGCGCGGCAGGCCAGTACGGCCGGCTAGATGCGGATCGTGATGGACGCCACGGCCGCCGTGCGCCAGCAGGCGGGGGTTGGCCGCTTTGCCCGTGGACTGCTGTCCGGCCTGGCAACGACGGACCTCGAGAATCAGTATTATTTGCTGACCACCGGTCGAGCCCGCCTTGAGGTGCCCCCCCGCGATCTTCCCGCGCGCCACCGCTGGATCCGCTTGCCGATCAGCGAGCGGGTAGCTACCATCGCCTGGCAGAGGGGCCGACTCCGCCCGTCTCCGGCCCAATTGATTGCGGGCGCGGGACTTTTCGTTACGCCGGACTATGCGCTGCCCGAGGTTGGCCGGCTCCCCTCGGCCCTGACCGTTCATGATCTCTCCTTCCTCTTGTTTCCGGAGTGCGCCGACGATGGCCTACGCCGCTACCTCGAGAAAATCGTTCCAAGATCGCTCGGGCAGGCATCCCTGGTGCTCGCGGTATCTCACACTACCGCCGCCTCATTAACAAGCCTCCTGGGGGTGGCGCCCGAGCGTATCGTCGTGGTGGGGAACGCGGTGGACGGGCGATTCAGTCCGTTGCCGAAGCCGGATGCTGGGGAACTCGAGCATCGGCTCGCGGAAGTATTCGATCTCCAGCCCGGCTACTTGCTGACGGTGGGAACCCTGGAGCCACGGAAGAACCTGGTGCGCCTTTTAGGGGCCTACGCCGCTTTGCGGTCGGGTTGGACACGGCGCCATACGGAACATCCTTGCCCGATCCTGGTGATCGCCGGGCGGGAGGGCTGGCGGTTTGAGCCGATCTTCCGCGAAGTGGCCCGTCTTGGGGTCGGACCCTGGGTGCGCTTTTATACCCGCGTACGGGACCAGGATCTCCTGTCGCTGTACCGTGGGGCGGCGGCCTTTGTCTGCGCCTCGCTCTATGAAGGGTTCGGTATCCCGCCTCTTGAGGCCATGGCGTGCGGCATTCCGGTTGCCTCGTCGACTGGCGGTGCGCTGCTTGAGGTGTTGGGAGAGGCGGCGGTGCGGTTTGATCCCATCGATGTCGATGGGATGAGTGCCGCCCTGGAGACCGTGCTGACCGACGACAACGCACGCATTCGACTCATCGCGGCGGGACGGGCGCGCGCGGCGGCGTACTCCTGGGTCGAGTCCGCCCGGACGGCGCTGTCGGCCTTCAAGAAGGTAGCAGCCTAGATGGGGGAACGCACCGCAAGCGGGCGTCAATCGCGGGTGGCGATTTCCGGGTACTCGCTCCGCTATCCGAATACCGGCACCGGCCGCTACGCGCGCGAGGTTATCGCGGCCCTCGCCGCGCGAACCGACATGCGAACCACCCTGGTCCTGGACGCCATGACGGCGCCACCGGCCGGCGCGGATGGCCGGCTACAGGTGGTGCGCGCTCCGCGGTTTCCTCTGCCGCTCGGCGCTTATGGAGAGAAGCTATATTGGGAGCAGGTGGGCTTCCGCGCGGCGGCCCGGCGGGCGGGGGCCGATGTGTGGTATGCACCACACTTCAGCATGCCGCTCTATCCCCGGCGCCCAACCGTGATCAGCATACATGATATGATCCCGTTCAGCGACCCAGCCTATGCCGGCAGTCGCGCGACCCGCGCCTACTTCGCCCTGGTAGCGCGCGCTGCTCGCCAGGCCACGGCGGTGATTACCCTATCGTCACACGCCAAAGGGGAGATAGTGTCCCGGTTGGGCATCCCTGGGGAGCGTATTCATGTGGTCGCTCCAGGAGTGGATGGGGCGTTTTCCCCAACGCCGGAACCGGAGGCGGGCGCCAGGCTGAAGGAACGCTACCGGTTGCCTGACCGCTACTTGCTGTACGTTGGGGGAGCGGATGCGCGGAAGAATATCGGCATTCTGTTAGAGGCTCTCGCATTGCTGCCCGCTGATTCCGGGATTCCGGTTCTGGTAGTGGTGGCGAGCGAGCCGAAACCGGGCCAGGCGAGCTTGTTCCCTGATTGGCGCGGTCAGGCTCGGCGCCTTGGTCTGGAGGACCGGGTCCACTTTGTGACGCGGGTGGCCGAGGAGGATCTGGCCGCGGTCTATCGCGGGGCCGAGGTCTTCTGCTTCCCTTCGCGGGCCGAGGGCTTTGGTCTTACCCCGCTGGAGGCCATGGCATGTGGAGCCCCAACAATCTGCTCCAACGCCACGAGCTTGCCCGAAGCGGTTGGCGACGCCGGACTCCTGGTTGGCCCGGACGACGTGGACGGTTGGGCGCGGGCGATCTCGCGATTGGTGGGCGATCCCGATCTGCGCGCGGATCTCGGTCGGCGGGGCGCGGAACACGCCCACAACTTTTGCTGGTCAGATACGGGGTCACGGGTGGTAGAGATTATCGCCTCGGTGAGCGCGTGAAGGTTCTGATGGTCTCAAAGGCCCTGGTCGTGGGTACGTACCAGCGCAAACTTGAAGAGATCGCCGCTGTACCGGATGTGGAGCTAACCGTGGCCGTGCCTCCCTTCTGGCGCGAGAAGGGGCATGATTGGCGGCTGGAGCGAAGTTTTGGCGCCGGGTATACCATGAAGATTCTTCCCATGTGCTTCAATGGGCACTACCACGCCCACTTTTACCCAACCCTTGGGCGCCTGCTTGACCAGGTGAAACCCGATCTCTTGCACTTCGACGAGGAGGCATACAATCTCTCTACCTGGCTGGCCCTGCGAGCGGCGCGGAAACGCGGGATACCACTGGTGTTCTTCACCTGGCAGAATATTCTCCGACGTTACCCACCGCCGTTCGGTTGGATGGAGAAGCATGTGCTCCGTCACGCGGCCCTCTGCCTGGCCGGCAACGCGGACGCGGCGGAAATCGTGCGCCGCAAGGGGTACATGGGATTGGTGGAGGTGGTTCCTCAATTTGGCACCGACCCAGAGATTTTCCGGCCCGGCCCGGCTGATAACCTCGGTAACCGGCGGCCGTTTACGGTGGGCTTTGTTGGCCGATTGATTCCGGCCAAGGGATTGAGGGTGCTCCTTGATGCGCTGGGCGGACTGGCGGCGGACTGGAGGCTGGTGGTTGTGGGCAGCGGCCCCGAGCGTGACGGCGACGCCGAGTACGTCCGCGGACTGGGGGTAGAGGAACTGGTGACCTTTGCCGGGCAGGTAGCATCCACGGCCATGCCCGAGATGTACCGCGGCTTCGACGCCCTGGTTGGCCCGAGTCTGACTACCCCGCGCTGGAAAGAGCAGTTCGGGCGCATGTTCGTGGAGGCGATGGCCTGCGGCGTCCCGGTCATTGGTTCGAACTCGGGCGAGATCCCACGGGTAATCGGCGACAGCGGGCTGATCGTTCCGGAAAATGATGTACACGCGCTACGGGAAGCCCTCAAGCGCCTCTACCACGATCCCGTATGCCGTACCCGTCTCGGGGCCGCTGGGCGGCGACGAGTGCTGGAGCACTTCACCCAGGCGGCCATCGCGGGGCGCACCGTTGATGCCTATCGAAGGGTGGTACATCCCTGATAGCCGCTTCACGGTCAGGAAGGTGGGAGGATTATCATGGAGCCGGTTCCGTTCGCGATTAGCCTGGTTGGTGCTCGCTGTGTCTGCGTCGGAGGCGGCTCGGTGGCGGCGCGGCGGGTGCCAGTGCTGCTGGCCGGAGGCGCCCGCGTGACGGTGGTGGCTCCACAACTTGATCCCGTGTTGAGGGATCTGGTGCATGCGGGTCGCTGCGAGCACCTGGCACGCCCATACCAGCCGGGCGATTGCGTGGGCGCGTTTCTGGTGCTGGCGACGACCGGCGACCAGGTAGTGGACGCGGAGGTAGCGCGAGAGGCCGCGGGCGTGGCTACCCTGATTTGCGTGGCCTCCGATCCGGAACAGGGGAATTGCTGGTTCATGGCCACGGTGCGGAGAGGCAAATTGGTGGTGGCGCTCCATAGTGGCGGGGCGGCGCCAGCGGTCACGGCGGCGCTCCGCGGACGGATCGAGGCACTGCTGCCGGAGCGGCTGGGCGAATCGCTCGATCGGCTCGCCCATCTGCGGGCGGAGCTTCGCCGGTCGGAACCCGACCCGGGGGAGCGGGCCCGCCGCTGGCGGGTAGCCGTGGAATCCGGCGCCCTGGACGTGGTGCTGGACCAGGATACCGAGGCGGGCTATGCCGAACTGGCGCGAATTCTTGCCGGAGGCCCCGAGGGGGACCCAGGCGAGGTCTCCGAATGAACGGTTCCGGAAGGCGCGGATCACGGTACATTTAACCGCATGAACGAACGCTCCCCCACATGCGCGCGCCCCGGTCGGCCATGACCGATGGATACCAGCCAATGAGGCAGGTGCTCGACCACCTCATGCAGGAGAGCACTGCCCGATGATGACCCTCCGATCTCGCATGCGAACCTTGTCGTCGCAGTCCCTCGTCTATGGTTTGTCGGGGGCGCTCACCAAAGTGATTGGCCTGGTCATCGTCCCTATTCTGCTACGCATCTTTACGCCCGCGGACTACGCGGTGATCGATCTGGTAACCGCTTTTACCTCGATCATTGGGGCCATCCTGATTCTGGGGTCCGATTCGGCGGTGGCTTTTTATTTTTACCGGCAAAAGGATGAAGAAAGTAAACGGACCCTGGTGTCAACCTGGATGTATTTTCAGTTTGTCCTGAATACCATTGCCGGCCTGTGTCTATTCCTTCTCTCCGGACCTTTGGCTCAGGTGATTCTCGGCAATGACCCACACGATAAAACGTACTTTCAGCTTATCGCGGCGGTTTTCCCCTTGAGTTCCAGTTTTGGCTACGCGCTTGAGATTCTCCGGTTGCAGCTACGCCCCCGGCGCTACCTGCTTGTATCGGCAGTCAATATTCTGACCGGCTTCGTGCTCACCCTGATTGTGGTCGTCGCCATGCGGAAGGGCTTGACTGGGGTCTATGTGTCGAGCGCGCTCACCAATGTGATGGCTTTTGCCGCGGCGATGTGGGCGGTTCGAGGGCGCTTGGCGTGGCGATTCTCACCGCGACTGTTGCGGGCGATCCTGGCCTACGGCGTGCCGTTGGTGCCTATTTCGGCTGCATCCTGGGCCATCGGTCAGAGTAATCGCTTCTTTATTAAAGCTCATACGGGGATGGCGGATGTCGGTCTCTATTCCGCCGGCAATAAAGTAGCGCAGTTGATGCTGCTAGCCGTTACCGCCTTCTCGCTGGCCTGGGGACCGTTCGCGTTTAGCATTTCGGAGGAGCCTGACGCGCGCCGCACCTATGCGCGCGTGCTGACCTACTACGTCGCGGTAATGGGCTGGTTCGCCCTCATCCTCAGTCTATTCGCGCCGCTCGTGCTTGAGGTAGCGCGCCCCGCATACGTGCGCGCCTACCAGGTCGTACCATTCCTCACCATGAGTTACTTGATCACGGGTGCTTACTACGTGGTCGCGGTGGGTACCAGCCTGAGTAAGAAGACGATTCATCTCACCTGGCCCACGGTGGCGGGCGGGGCGGTCACCGTGGCCGTCAATGCCCTGATTGTCCCGCTCCCCTATTTTTCGCTCGTGGGCGGAGCCCTGGCGACTCTCTGCGGCAACGCGGTTCTGGTATGGTTGGTATATCTGGTATCGCAGCGCCTCTATCCCATTCCATTCGAGTTAAAGCGAGTGTTCCCCAGTGTCGCGATTTTGGCAATCCTGGTCATTGTGGGACAAATCTCGCATGGGTTCGTAAAGGCGACCGCCCCTTCGGGCTTGTTCATTGAGGCGGTGCTGATGGCATCTTATCCGATACTGCTGGTGACCTGTGGAGTTATTCAGCGGTACGAAGTGGCAATTGTGACACGGGCGCTTCGCGCGCGGACGCGACGCCGGTGAACGCGGTAGTGGATCAGAACTCGCCTCCAGCATATCGGTCCCCGGCCGAGCGCGATGCTCCGCCCACGGTCCGCTCAGCCGCGGCGGCGCCGCGGATCGCCTTGCTGGTCCACAACCGCTTGGAGAATGACCCACGGGTTAGCCGGCAAGCGCGGACGCTTATCGAAATGGGGTGCCGGGCCGCTGTCCTCTGTGCCGACGTGCCTCCGGGCCCAGACGGCCACGCCTGGGGAGCCATGGTTGACGGGGCACGGCTGTACGAAACCGGAGCCCAAGTCACCCTCATCGGGCGTCTCCGGCGGTGGAGGAGGGGCCGAATTCGCGGAGCGGCCGGTGCACGTCAAGATCTGGACGCCAGGGGAGACCGCCTGGGAGCAGGACGGCTTCACGCATCAGGGCGCCTCCGCGGCAAAATAAGCGATGTAGGGGACATCGCCCGCCTGCTGTATTGGAACCTGA
>DATBTL010000149.1:0-5651 GCA_036559345.1 Chloroflexota bacterium
GCCGGCGCCGCGATGCTGATATCCGCGCGGGCCGCGATCGGGGCGACTCGCGGCAGGACACCAACCATCAGGCAGATCAGGGCGAGCCGCCGGCTACGCGCGTATGCCGCCATGTACCGTCTCCCGCCCCACCCCGCCTCCGGCCCTAACCGCCGGCCATGGCTCCCACGACCAGCAACGGCTCGGTCCCCCTCGTGACCGCGTCGGGGAGCGGATCGTCCTGCAACTCATGGGACAGATCCTCCGCGCAGGCGAAGAAGCGCACGAACGGGCGGCGGCGCAGGGTGTCATGGTCGCGGATCGTCCCGCGCAGCACCGGATAGCGGGCCTCGAGCGCGTCGAGCACCGAGCGGAGGGTAGCGGGGCTCTCAACCTGGAGCTCCACCGCGCCATCGACGCGCGCCAACGTCTTCAAGTGCGCGGGAAGTACGACGCGGATCATTGGAGGGTCTGGACTTCAACGGACAGCACCGCCGGGAGGTCCCGGACGATGGGAGCCCAGGTGTCGCCCGCGTCGGCCGAGGCGTAGACTTGCCCGCCGGTGGTACCGAAATACACACCGCATGAATCGAGTGAATCAACAGCCATGGCGTCGCGCAACACGTTCACATAGCAGTCGCTCTGTGGCAGACCGTTGGTGAGCGCCTCCCACTCGTTGCCGCCAGTCCGGCTACGGTATACGCGCAGCTTTCCATCGGGCGGGTAATGCTCCGAGTCGCTCTTGATAGGGACGACGTAGATGGTTTCTGGCTCGTGCGCGTGTATGTCGATCGGGAACCCGAAGTCGGTCGGCAAGTTCCCGCTGATCTCGCGCCACGACTCGCCCGCGTCGTCGCTGCGCATGACATCCCAGTGCTTCTGCATAAAGAGCACATCCGGGCGGGAAGGATGCATGGCGATGCGGTGGACGCAGTGGCCGACCTCGGCATTCGGGTCAGGGATGCCCTGGGATCGCAGGCCCTGGTTGATCGGCTGCCAGGTCATACCGGCGTCGTCGCTTCGGAAGGCCCCCGCCGCCGAGATCGCGATAAAGATCCGATCCGGATTGCTCGGATCCAGGACGATCGTGTGCAAGCACATGCCGCCGGCGCCTGGCTGCCAGGATGGCCCCGTGGTATGACGGCGCAGTCCAGAGAGTTCCTCCCAGGACTGCCCGGCGTCGGTCGAGCGGAATAACGCGGCATCCTCCACCCCGGCATAAACAGTATCGGGATCGGTGAGCGATGGCTCCAGATGCCAGACTCGCGCGAACTTCCAGGGGTGCTGCGTACCGTCGTACCACTGGTGCGTGCCGGGGACCCCATGGTACTTGAACTCGTTACCCACCGGCTCCCACGTCTTGCCGCCGTCGCTGGAGCGCTGAATCAACTGCCCGAACCAGCCGTTCGACTGCGACGCATACAACCGGTCGGGGTCGGCGGGCGAACCCTTCAGGTGGTAGATCTCCCAGCCCCCAAAATGGGGGCCACTGACGTTCCACTGTTCGCGCTTTCCGTCCGAGGTCAGGACGAACGCGCCCTTGCGCGTACCAACCAATACTCGTACGCCGGTCATCACCATTCTCCTTCTTGTATATCCGGCGCTAGTCGCCGGCATGCGCCTTGCCAACCCCTAGTTTAGTCGATCACACCGACGTCAAACAGGCCCTTATTAGGATTTCTTTTCGTATTCACTCGTTTCCCCATTGGCCACAACGGGTTCCCCTGAAGATTGCCATCCAGGTGCGATTGTATGACACTGAGAGCATGAACGCGCAACGATTCGCACTGGCCGCGACGATCAAGGCCATGGCCCGTGAGGCCGGCTTTGACGCCGTGGGGATCGCGTCCGCCGCTCCCTTCGCGGAAGCGCGCCGTTTTCTCCGCGAGCGGATCGCGGAGGGCGCCTTCTCCGGGCTCCCCTGGTTCAACGCCGAGCGGGCCGATTGCGCCGCCGATCCGCGGAACCTCCTACCGGGCGCCCGCTCGATCGTGGCCGTAGCCCTCTCATACCGCACCGAGGAGCCGGCGCCGGACACGGGTGGTGGTCCGCGAGGGAAGGTGGCGCGGTACGCCTGGGCCCGCGACTACCATCCCATCCTCAAGGAGAGAATGGCCGCCGTGGTGGCCGCCATGCAGGATCGCTATGGGGCCGGTGAGTGCCGGACCCTGGTCGACACGGCGCGGATCGTGGATCGGGCCGTGGCTCAGCGGGCGGGCACCGGCTGGTACGGGAAGAACACGAACATCATTAATCCCACTCACGGCTCCTGGGTACTGCTGGGCGAGATCCTGACCACCCTTGATCTAGCCCCCGATCCGCCGCTCCGCAAGCACTGCGGCGCCTGCCGCCTCTGCCTGGATGCCTGTCCCACCGGCGCCCTCACCGGTCCTTACACGATGGACAATAATCGCTGCATCTCCTATCTCACCATTGAGCACAAAGGGACGATTCCCCGCGAGATGCGCCCGCTGATCGGCGAGTGGATCTTCGGGTGCGACATCTGCCAGGAGGTCTGCCCACCGGCGATCAAGGGCCAGATCGCCCACCACCTGCCCTTCCGTGCCGCGAGTGCCGATGCCGCCTTCCCGCCGCTGATCCCGCTTCTGGCGATTGCGGAGGACGAGTTCCGCGCCCGCTTCGCCGGCAGCCCGATCAAGCGGGCCAAACGCGAGGGCTTGCAGCGTAACGTAGCAGTAGCCCTGGGGAACAGCGGCGACCGCGCGGCGATCCCCGCGCTGACCTTGGCCCTCGCCACGGCCACGCCGCTGGTCCGTGGCCACGCCGCCTGGGCCCTGGGCCGGCTGGGCGGGCCGGAGGCGACAGCGGCGCTCCGTCGGCGGCTCTCCGAGGAGGATGATCCCTGGGTGCGGGAGGAGATCGAGTTGGCCCTGGCGGAGGATTGAGATCGCTCGTCGCGGCCCCGCCGCGTGTAGAACCTGGTTTCTGGGTCGGGCCAGCGAGCACGGAACTGGTGTCAGTCGTCCCGTACTCGCTGTCAGTAGCACGCGGTTGCCGGCCCGAATACCGGTTCAGCAGCCGCGCGTTCCGCTGCCGATCGGGAACCTACTCTCCTGCCCTATAGATTGTCACGGTTCATGCGCTACGTGCCTTCGAGGTCGGCTGAGCGAAGCGCGCTACTGCTCGCTGGCCGCGCCATGTTCGAGTTGACGGTGATACTCAGCGGCGCGGTTGACCATGAACAGGCGCCGCACAGTTCCCGCACTCTCGGCGCACGACTATTTTCAAACCCTGGTCGTAGCTGCGGGATCGTTGTGAAGCAGGGCGGGGATCATGTTATGATGCTGGTTAGCGAAAACCGGCTGCTCCGCGCGGGCCGCGTCGGGCAGCGGGAGACGCGGCGGGAGAGCGTATGCCCGAGCGCCATCCGGAGAACACCAAGCGGTGGGGGATCTGCTTCGCCGGTATCGGGAACTGGCCGGCCTCTCGCAAGAGGCGCTGGCCGAGCGCGCCGGTATGAGTCCGCGCGGTCTCGTCTATCTGGAACGCGGGATGCGCCGGCCCTTCGCGGCCACCTGGGCCGAGGGGAAGGCCATGACGTTCAACGAGGCTGTCGCATCGGCGCTCAATTCCGAGCCGGCCAAAGTGGATTAGATGATCTGCCCCTGGCCCAGGGCCACGATGTCGCGTAGGGTCACGCGGCCGGGCAGAGACAGCATGTACACCACCAAGTCGGCGACATCCTCCGAGCAGAGGCCCCGATGGGCCGCCAGCCCGTCCGCCACCGCGGCTGGGTCGGTGACGCCCCAGATCTCGTTCAGCACGATGCCCGGTGAGATAGTGGCCACCCGGATTCCATGCGCCGCCACCTCGCGGCGGAGAATGTTCACCAGGGTTCCCACCGCATGTTTGGTGGCGCTGTAGACCGCCTCGTTGTCGATGTCGGTGTGGCCGGAGATGGAGGAGGTGACCAGAATATCGCCGGATCGCTGGGCGATCATAGCCGGCAACACCGCCTTGACGCAGCGCAGGACACCGGTTAGATTGGTGTCGATCTGGGCGACCAAACGTTCGACCTCCACATCGGCGACCGCGCCCTGCACGAACTGCCCGGCATTGGCGAAGAGGATATCCACCCGGCCAAAGTGGCTCAGGGTCCGCTCGACCAGACGTCTCACATCCTCAGCGTGGCTTACATCGGTGGGCACGGCCAGCCCCTGACGCGCACCCAGGGAAGCTGCCAGAGCCTGCAGGCGGTCAGCCCGGCGGCCCGCCAGTGCCAGGCGCACCCCACGCGCCGCCAGGGCCCGCGCGGTCGCCTCCCCGATCCCCGAGCCGGCCCCGGTAATGATCGCCACCTTGCCTGCCAGATCTTGCATCTCCATCGGTCTTCTCCTCAATGACATGGTTATAGAAAGAGGATAGAGCAGATGTAGGAATCGCTCACCGGAAAGCGGCGAATCCGTAGAGGATCCCGAGACGGCGCTATACTTCCATCCATGCGGGTTCGCGTCGCCGCCCGGCGGCGAACCCTTGTTCCACCGCACCCCTTCGCGGCCGGCGAGACTCGACCCATATTGGAGGAAATGATGACCACGGCCAGTGCGCCTACATCGTATAAGAGCCCCTTGCACCAGATGACCCAGACCACCCCGACTTCCCTCTGGAACGATTCCGCCTCTATCGAGGAATTGACCTACGCGATCGAGCACGGGGCGGTAGGCGCTACCTGCAACCCGGTGATCGTCCTCGGTGTCCTGAAGAAGGAGATGCTCCACTGGCGAGCGCGTATCCAGGCCCTGATCGAGGAGATGCCTACCGCTACCGAGGACCAGATTGGCTGGAAGTTGGTCGAGGAGGTCTCGATCAAGGGCGCCGAACTGCTCAGGCCGATTTTCGATGCGGGGTCCGGACGCGATGGCCGCCTCTCCATCCAGACCGATCCCCGGTTCTATCGCGATACACAGGCGATCGTGGATCAGGCTATGCGGTTCAACCAACTGGCGCCGAATATGATCGTCAAGATCCCGGCCACCCGCGCGGGCATCCCCGCCATGGAGGAGGCCACCTATCGCGGGATCAGCATCAACGCCACGGTCTGTTTCACCCTGCCGCAGAGTCTGGCGGTGGCGGAGGCGATGGAGCGCGGACTGCGGCGGCGTGAGCAAGAGGGGAAGGATATCTCCGCCATGGGGCCGGTCTGCACGATCATGGTGGGCCGGCTGGATGATTGGCTGAAGACGGTGGTCGAGAAAGAGAACATCACCATCGATCCTGGCTACCTGGAGTGGGCGGGCGTGGAGGTGTTCAAGAAGGCGTACCGCTTGTTCCGCGAACGAGGCTACCGGCCACGTCTCCTCTCGGCCGCCTTCCGCAATCACATGCACTGGAGCGAGTTTATCGGCGGCGAGGTCGTGATCTCGCCCCCGCACTCCTGGCAGGCTCGCTACAACGCCAGCGACATCGCGGTCGTGCCGCGGATCGACAAGCCGGTGGACCCGAGAATAGTCGACGAACTGCTCCTGAGATTCAGCGACTTCCGCCATGCCTACGCCGAGGATGGTCTTTCACCCGAGGAATTCGATACGTTCGGGGCCACCCGGCGAACCCTCCGCCAATTTCTTGCCGCCTGCACCGATCTGGATGCCCTGATCCGAGACTTCATGCTGCCTAATCCCGATTAGGCGATAGGTCGTGCCCCTACCACTCGC
>DATBTL010000150.1:0-2370 GCA_036559345.1 Chloroflexota bacterium
CCCCGCCACTTCGTGCCGATGCCCTACGGGTCGCTGGTTTACTGGCCAACCAAATGGGAGATATGGTGCTCGGGGCCGCGCGGTGCGAGGAGTGCCTGGTGCTGTGCCGTGAGTTGAACGATCTACCGCACCTGGCCGATGTCTTGAATACACTGGGAAGCATTGCCCGCAATCAGGGGCAGTTTACCCTAGCGGTTGAGCGCTATGACCAGAGCCTCGAGGTGTATCGCCAACTGGGGGATCGGGTTGGCATCGCGGTGACGCTCAATAATCGAGGCACCGTCGCTCGCTTGCAGGGAGATCTGGACCTAGCGAACACACTCTATCACGAGAGCCTGATCATCCGTCGCGAGGAGCGCGATACATGGGGTGTTGCCTATATTTTGCATAATCTCAGCGTGGTTACCTGGCGGCAGAGGAAGCCCGAGCAGGCGATCGCCTATTCAACCGAGAGCCTTGCCTTGCGCCGAAGCCTGGGTGATAGGCAGGGTGCCACCGATTGCCTCATCCTCGCCGGTTTCGCGGCCCGCGCGCTTGACCAGCCCGAGCAGTCGGCGGCGGCCTTCCGGGAGGGCATCAGCCTTGCCCACGCGATCGGTGAGCGCCAGGCCATCGCCACCGCCCTGGTGGGGCTGGCCGGCCTGGCCGCGGACCGAGAGCGGCCCCGGCGTGGGGCGCGATTATTGGGCATGGCAGCGGCCATCCGTCCTCCCGGTCACCGTCCGCCGCCGCCCGAGGACGGAAACCAGGAGGCGGAGGTGACCCGGCTGCGTGCCGCTCTGGGTGACCGGGAGTTTGACCAGGCATGGCAAGAAGGCCATGCCCTGACCCTGGACGCGGTGCTTGGAGAGGCGCTTGACCCCAACGTGATCTGAAATTGGCGGCTCACTGGGCGGTCTGATGGCGGAACTGATAGCTGGCCACCGGGATCGCGATGACCAGAATGCCAATGCCCCAGACCGCGGCCAGCCAACCATGGTTCCCCACTGGCTGTCCTAGAAGCAGGCTGCGCACGGCGTCCACGTAGTGCGTGATCGGCTGGTTATCGGCGAACCCACGGAGCCAGCCCGGCATGGACTGCGTCGGCACGAAGGCGCTGCTGGCAAAGGTGAAGGGGAACAGCCAGATAAAGCTGGCTTGCTGGACGAACTCGATACTCTTTCCCATCAAGCCGACGATCGCCGACACCCAGGAAAGGGCGAAGGTAAGCAAGAGGAGCAAGCCGACGCAGGCCAGCCAGGCCAGGGGTCCGGCGGTCGGACGGAAGCCCACGAGAAGGCCGGTGACGATCATCACCGCCAGGGCCAGGAGGCTCCGAATCAAATCGGCCGCGACATGGCCGGTCAGTACCGCCGTTTGCACGATGGGCAGGGAGCGGAATCGGTCGACGATACCCCGCCGTAGGTCCGTGGCCAGACCGACCCCAGTGGTGGTCGAACCAAAAGCGGCGGTCTGGACGAAGATGCCGGCCATCAGGAAGTTCGCGTAACTCACCCCGCCGGTATTGATCGCGCCACCGAAGACATAGCGGAAAAGCACGACGAACATGATCGGTTGCAAGGACAACGAGAGTAACTGTTCCGGATCCTCCTTGATATGCAACAAGCTGCGCTGGATCAGCACCCAGGTATCGCTGATCACCCAGAACGCTCGTGAACGCCGGAGCGGTTGGATACCCTCCATGGACGGCATGATCGTTGCCACGACTATTCGTTTCCTTTCAGCTCATCACCAGCGGCGCGCTGGGTAAGGCGCAAGAACACATCGTCAAGGGTTGGCCGGTGCAACGAGAAGCCGGCGATCTCGATATGCGCCCGCTGCAACTCGCCGAGCGTGTCATAGAGTTTTTGGAAACCTTCATCGGCCCGCAGGCTGAGGGTCCAGGTGTCGCGATCGGTCTGGAGGGCGCGGGCGCCCAGCAAGCGGACGGCCTGCTCGAAGGCAGCCGGGTTGCCGGTGATGATGTCGAACCGCTCGCCCCCAAGTTGGCGTTTGAGATCGTCCGGTGAGCCCTGGGCAACCACCGTGCCGGTGTCGATCACGGCGATCTGGTCCGCCAGCTGATCGGCCTCCTCCAGATATTGGGTAGTCAGCAGGAGGGTCGTGCCCTCCCGCACCAGCTGGCGGATGATCTCCCACATCGCGTTCCGGCTGTGCGGGTCGAGCCCGGTGGTGGGCTCATCCAGAAAGAGGATAGGCGGGTTGGCGATCAGGCTGGCCGCCAGATCCAGGCGCCGGCGCATCCCGCCGGAGTAGGTTTTGGCGGGGCGAGTTGCCGCGTTGGTGAGATCGAACACCTCCAGGAGGTCCGTGGCCCGCCGTCTCGCGTCAGCCGCGCTCAGCCGATAGAGACGGCCGATCATGGTCAGG
>DATBTL010000151.1:0-2607 GCA_036559345.1 Chloroflexota bacterium
TGTGTGATCTATCGAATTCGGTCTGGACATACCGTACGGGGCGGTCATTACCGGCGCATTACCCGGTGCGTCCTGCTCCACCCCGCAGGTGAACACCGGCAAGATATGGGGATGAGTGAAGCGGGCCAGGACGCGGGCCTCGACCCGGAACCGCTCGGTATCCTCGGGGGTGACCAGGATCATGCCGAGCACTTTGATCGCCACCACGCGGTCCAGGGTCAGGTCATATCCCTGATATACCACGCCCAGGAGATGATCGATGCGGCAGCCGGCGAACAGGCTCCCGAGTTGGAGGATCACGCTTGCGCATCCTTATCTGTAACGAGCTTAGGCGTACCGGGCAGCCCGCGGGCAAGTATCGTGGTCATTCTACAATAAAAAAGCAGCTGTAAGTTGAGGACACCCTCCCCGCGGGTCGGCATCATCTCCATGGAGGAAAGCATGCTTCCCAGGGAATTTGTCGCTGTACAGAAGTGGGCAGATGCCCTACAATGCCAACATTGGAGGTTATGCGATGAAGGCGCCAGGTGAACCAACAGTACGGTCGCGTGAGCGGCATATGAGCGGACACGCTTTGGCGCCGCCTGGCGAGACGCACTTTACTCTAGGCGGCCAGACCTATGCTGTTTTCGTGCGCCGAGAACCGGACCGCAATCAGACGCAGGCGCCGAGCACAACCGATGCCTTGCTGCATTTTCTCGCGGCGGCGGCGGATGAAGGACCGGCGCCGGATAGCTGGCGAGCCGCCGCCGCCGCCCTGAACCAGGTCCACGATCCGCTGCGGGACGCGCTTACCGCTCGCATTCTTCAGGCATGCGGGGCGCTGATCGATCGGCTGGATGATACCGATAGGGCGGCCGTGTTGGGCGCATCCGATGGTCTGGAGATTCTGTTGCGCGCCCTGGAAACGCCGACCGCGCAGGAAGCCCTGGCCGAGCACGACCCATTCGGGCCCGCCCGTGCCCGCTGGCTGGAGGATCAGCAGCGTCTGCTCGCCGCGGAAGGTGGAGTGCAGACCACGGCGGACCTGGCCAGGGCGTTGGGGATCACCAAGGAAGGGGTTCGTCAGCGCGCCAAACGAGGTTCATTGCTCGCGCTTCCCATGGGGAGCGCCCTCTATTTTCCCGTCTGGCAATTCACGAACATCCAGGAATACAAGCCGCTTCCGGGCCTGCGTGATGTGCTGGACGCCCTGCGGGAACAGGATGCCTGGGGTAAGGCGATCTTCTTGCTCGGCAGTGAGCCGGCCCTGAACGACGACCGCCCTCTTGACTACCTGCGCCGCGATGAGTCGGGGCCGGTCATCGCGGCGGCCCGACAGTTTGGCGAGCAAGGCGCCCGGTGAGCCTGCCGGGCTTCTTGCACCCACCACCAGCAGATCTGGCCTCGCGATCGTTGCCCCTGGTGGATCATGCCGGACCCTGGCAGCGTCTCCACCCACTCCAATACGCGGCGATCTATTTTGATTCCAGTAGCCAGTATCGGTTCAACCCTACGGATGGCGCCTATGGTGTCCTCTATTGCGGCGAGAATCTGGAGTGTTGCGTGTTGGAGACCGTCCTCCGCCTGGACACTCCTCAGCACACGACCTTTCGCTCGTTGAGCCGCCGACTGGACCTCGCGCCACGGGCGCTGAGTGAGATCGCGACCCATCGTCCCCTCAGGCTCGTCGACTTAAGTGGGGATGGCCTCGCGATGATTGGCGCCCACGCGGCGATCTGCTCGTGTCCCTACGACCAGGTTCGTCCCTGGAGCCGGGCGCTGTGGGCACACCCGGACCAGCCCGATGGGCTGCTCTTCCGCGCCCGGCACAATCCGCGCCTGGCGAGCGTGGCGCTCTTTGATCATGCGTCCAGCGCGATCTTTGCCAGGACCACCATCCCGCTATTGGCGCTGCCCGCGCGCCAGCTAGCGGACATCTTGAACCGCTATCGGATCAGCCTTCGTCCCTGAACGCAGCCAACACCCTGCTCACAAGCACGGCTACCCTCCCGTGGTGAGTAGGATTACTAACGCCGACGAACTCCTTCCCTGGCGGTGACGCATCACAGTGACGTAGAATCGTGGATAGGAGGGCTCGCGCATGAACACCACTATCACTCTGCCGGAGGACCTGGGCAACCGCATCACGGCAGTTGCTCAGTCCCTTCATAGAGATATCGATGTACTGGCTGTCGACGCCCTCGAATGCTTCCTGGAAATGCTGGAGGACGAAGCCAGAACACGGAAGATCGTCGCGCGCTTCAAGGCGGGCGAGATGGCCGGCTCTCCGGGAGAGGCGATCTTCGCGCTATCTGGCCGAGGGAGTGTTCACTCAGGAGGATCTCGCTCAGACCCGTGCCGATGTACGCAAGGGGTCAGGTTACCGGATGGCGATCCCGTTCGCGTAGGCGCGACTTCACGGCAGCTCCGTGACGGCCCGCGGCATCGGGAACGGGGCGCATCCGGACGGACGCCCTGCTCTCGATGCCGCGGCGAGCCCGCAAGCGGATCCGATCAGACTCCTGCCTGGACGCGCTCCATCGCGCGTTCAACCGCGCTGGGGAAGCGCGTCTCGAAGTCCAGCACCCCTACCCACTCCGGCTGGATGAAGACGCGCGCCATGCG
>DATBTL010000152.1:0-4241 GCA_036559345.1 Chloroflexota bacterium
CCCTCGCCCGGCCACGGGTCATGTGTACAATATCAACGCGGGCTCGATGTACGACAGCGCGGTCAACGGCTCGGATACCTTCACTCCAGCCCAACTGACCATCCATGCCGGCGATATGGTCGTATGGCGCGGCATCCTCCATACCATCACCTTTGGTCCGGCCGCCGAAATTGCCCACCTCCAACAGACCCTGATTGTGCCGGTTGCCCAAAAAGCCGGCCCACCAATCCTGGCCCTCAACCCGCTGGTCGCTCTACCAAGCGGCGGCAAAACCTATGACGGTACCGGATTCGTAAGTTCCGGCTTGCTGACCCCAACCGGTCCCCAGGTGCCCTCGTACAAACTCACGTTCACCAAGGCAGGCTCCTACCCCTATGTCTGCCTGCTTCATCCCCACATGCATGGCACGATCACCGTGCTCCCCTAACCCCTCCGGGACGCGCGGCGCGCGATTCGCGCGCCGCGCGTCCCATGCGGGCACTCCCTGGTCAGATGCCGATTTGGAGCCGCGGGCATCAGCCAGTCGAGGCCGTCACCGCGGCCGTCGGGGAGAATCGCTTCTTTCTACACTTCTGGTTTATCATCTCCGCACGCCTGGAGCGCGTACTCGACAGCACTCTCGATCGCCATATCTTGTCCGGTAGCCCAGCTAGCGGCGAACGCGTCGTCTCCGAGCGACTGGCGTAGCTCCTTGACCGCCTGATCGTAACGTGCTTGGTCGTGGGCCGGCGGCGTTACCCCAAGCTGCCCGCCCAACGCCGCCGCCGCCGCCAGAATGCGCGCCGCGCGCTCATGAGCTCCTTGCTGAAGCACGAGAAAGCCCACGGCGTGCAAAGTGAACCAAACTCCTTGCTGATCGCCCAGATCGCGCCGTAGGATCAGACTCTCGCGATAGCACTTCCGTGCTTGCTCCAGATCGCCGTTGGCACTAGCTACGTTTCCCAGGTTCGTGAGCGAGACCGCGATCACCCAAGGATCACCAAGCACGCGGAACAATCGGCAGCACTCTTCGTAGTGAGCCTGAGCACGTACATGGTCGCCTTGGGCCCGCGCCAGCACGCCCAGATTGTTGAGCATGTACGCGCAGCCCCGTGTGTTTGCCAGGTCTTGATGAATGGCCAGGCTCTCTTCGTACAGGATCCGGGCGCGGGCATACTCTCCTTGTTCAAAGGCCACGTTGCCCACGTTTCCGACCGTGGCGGCAACTTGCTCACGGTCTCCCACCGAACGTCGGACCGCCAGTGCCTCTTCATACAAGGTCTGTGCCCGGCTCGTGTCGTGCTGCGCGTAGGCCAGGTTGCCCGCGTAGTTCAGCGCCCAGCCGCGCAGGGCATCCTCACCGTCGGGGCATCGCGCAAGGGCTTGCTCGAGCCAGAGGCGGCCTTCGCGGAAGTGGCCACGTCTTTCCCAGAATGGGGCCACGGCGCGTCCCAATCTCAAGCCCAGTTCGCTATCACCGCCCTCGCGGATGCTCCAGTGCAGGGCCGCGCGCATATTTTCGTGCTCCATCTCCATGCGGGCCAGCCATCCTACTTGCTCTGGCCCAGTGAGCAGGGGCGCTGCCTCTTCCGCCAGGGCCAGGAAGTGCCGCGCATGGGCCCGCCGTACGGCATCGAGTTCTCCCCTCCCGGTGAGCCGTTCAAGTCCATATTCTCGAATGGTCTCCAGCATGGCGAATCGCGTCTCCCCGTCAGGTGCTTCGATTCGCCGGACCAGGCTCTGGTCCGTCAGCGAACTCAGCCATCCCGGCACGTCGCCTTCCAGGCCGGTGGCCTGGCACACCGCTTCTACCGCCTCTTGGGCGCAGCCCCCGGCGAACACCGCCAATCGCTGGAAGAGGGCCTGCTCCCCCGTGTTCAGCAGTTCGTAGCTCCAGCCAATGGTGGCGCCCATGGTGTGCTGACGTGGCGGGAGATCCCGCGGTCCCCCGGATAGCGCGGCCAACCGACGGTCCAGACGGGCGAGGAGCGCCCTTGGCGAGAAGAGCCTGCCCTGGGCGGCGGCCAGCTCCAGGGCCAGCGGCAATCCCTCCAGCCGCACGCAGATTGCCGCAATCGTCGCCGCGTTCGTCGGATTCAGGTCAAAGTCCGCCCGCTGCTCCTCCATCCGCTCCAGGAAAAGGGCCACGGCGGGATTGCCGGCCAGAATCTCGGGCGGGGGCAGATGGCGCGGATTGGGCACGGCGAGCGGCTCAACCGGTGTCTCATGTTCTCCACGCAGGCGCAGGGCGGCCCGGCTGGTTACCAGCATGGCGAGCCGGGGACAGGCCTCCAACAGTGTAGCCAGATGCGATGCGGCGGGTAGGAGGTGCTCGAAGTTATCGAGCACGAGCAGCAGCCGCTTGGGGTGCAAATGCGCGGCCAGATCCTCCATCAGAGGGCGGCTGCCGGCGCGCAGACCCAGGCGCTGGGCCAGCACCACCAGTACCAACTGGGGGTCACG
Organism: Chloroflexota bacterium; assembly: GCA_036559345.1. GTDB lineage: Bacteria > Chloroflexota > UBA5177 > JANWHV01 > JANWHV01 > JANWHV01. The sequence goes on from DATBTL010000152.1 coordinate 2,443, forward strand.
TAGGTCCGCCAGGGGGACGAAGATCACCCCATCGCGGAACGCGGCGGTCAACTCCGCCGCCACGGCCACCGCCAGGCGCGTCTTGCCCACGCCACCCGGGCCGGTCAGGGTAACGAGGCGTACGTTGGGACGGCGCAGCAGCTCGGTCAGATTGCGCAGCTCCGCCTCGCGTCCCAGGAGTGCGGTCAACGGTGCCGGCAGAGTGGGCGGAAGGCCGCCCGCCGCGCTCTCGGGGCCCGTGGTGCTGAGGCCGCGACGCCGGGCCGCGATTTCGAAGGCGGCGCGTTCCTCCCCGGCCAGGGCAAGCGCCGCGGCCAGGAGCAATACGGTCTCGCGCTGGGGCGTATGGTTGACCCCGCGTTCCAGGGCGCTGATTCCGCGCGCGCTGACTCCGGCCCGCTCGGCCAGCTCCTCCTGGGAGAGACCAGCGTCCAGGCGATGCCGCCGCAGTAGGTCGCCAAAGCGCGGGATCGCGGGGTTGGTGGCCACGGCGGACCTCTCACCTCCACTACTCGTACCAGGTGCCTCCCGGCGTGGTGGCGCCATTATACACCACTGCTACTCGATCCGTACGTACGAGTCTTCACCCATTTATGTGGGTGTTTATGTGAGTCATGTCTGGTCCAGCGCCTCGGCTCGGAGCAGAATGAATGGCGGGTGGCCACCCGGACCAAGCGCGACAACCCAGTCGAGTTCAGCCTCCAGCGTGGATGCGATCCGCCGGTGTCTGATACCCATCCGGATAGCGTGAGTCAAGAGGGAGACAGATCATGCCTGAAACTACCAACAAAGCCATGGATCGGTGCCGCCTGCTCAGAGGCGCCGCCGCGTTCGTGGCGCTCACCGCCTTGGGGACAACCGGACTCGTCGATGTTGCCGAGTCGGAAGCTGCCGGGCCGTCCCCGGTGGGCGCCTGGATGCTCAATACCGAAGGTGAGGGAGGCAAGAGCGTGGACATGGTCGCCTTCACGAAGGATGGGCTGGTTATCAACGCGGGCGGGATCTCTCTCAAAGCGCCGCCGCCAGGCCAGAACAGCCCGATCACCATCGGACTGGGTACCTGGGCCAAGGCCGCTGATGGCGGTGTCAATGTCACCTTCGTTGTTCTTGCGGCAGGCACGAACGGCGCCTTCCAGGGTACGAATACGATCAGCAGCCACGCCCTGTTCAGCGCCGATGGCAACTCCTTTCACGGCCCGTTCAAGGTGACCGTCGAGGTCGGGGGGAAGGTCGTGTTCACAGGGACGGGGACGGTCACGGGCAAACGCATCAAGCTCGCAATGTGAACACGACTGCACCAACTCCCTTTATCGAACCCGCTTGCGGGAAGGATGACACGCTCATGCAACGAACCACGCTGACCCACGCTCCCCGACGTGCACTAGTCGCCGGGGTAGCCGTTCTGGCACCGATGGCGCTCGTGATCGCCCTCGTAGCCATGGCACTCGGCAGCCCCACGTCCAAGGCGTCGCCCGCGCGAGCAGCCATACCGCACTTTACCATCCACGCCTCGGCGCCAATGCTTCCCAAGCAGCTTACTGAAGGGTGGGTGTCACTTACCCTGGTGAACGACACGAAGTCCGAGGCTTCCGGGCAGATCGCCAGTGTCGATCCAGGCGTCACGCTGGCTCAGGTGGCGGCCGCCACTGCCGCCTCCCAAAACTCGCTTGCGGGGTACCTCCGCGTGCTCAAGCTCGTGACGATGATCGGAGGCCCCGAGAACGTATCGGTAGGCGCCAGCGAGACGGTCGTCGTCGATTTATGGAGACCCGGCCTCTATGGCATGCCTGTGAACACCA
>DATBTL010000153.1:0-1683 GCA_036559345.1 Chloroflexota bacterium
GCTTCGCTCTGGGCCAGCCAGGCGGCGTGCCCTGGGACCGCTACTTCGCCGACCCCGAGCGCCTGCTCGAAGAGCCCACCAACCCGCGTCAGCGCCTCCAGGAGATCCGCCACGCGCTGATCGGTGAGGACGCCGCGGCGCCGGCCCACCCCGAGGACCAGCAGGTAGGCGGCCAGCATGAGGCCGATGTAGGTCGAGGTTCCCAGCGAGAAACCGAGGCTCGGCACCCGCACATGCAGATGCCGGGGCGCGGTCTGTCCCAGCCCCCGCTCGGGCCGCCCGGTGATCGCCATCACGGTGGCGCCGAAATGCTGGGCGTTACGGGCGGCCTCGATGGTGCGCCCGACCTGACCAGAGTAGGAAATAGGCAGCACCAGGGAGCCCGGCGGCAGGGTATCCACCGCGTAGCGCGCGAAATCGAGCGCCTCGATCGCCTCCGTGGGTACCCCACCGTAACGCTCGAAGGCCCACCGGGCCGCCATTCCGGCAAAGAGTGAGTCGCCACAGCCGGTCAGCACCACGCGGGGAATGGCGGCGACGTCGATCTGGTCGAGCAGCGATTGCACGGCCGCCCAATCGGCGGGAACCTGGGCCCGGATCATCGCCGGAACCTGGGCCAGTTCGGTCAGCACTACGTCGATACTTCGCTCGGCCTCACCGGCCATGGTTCCGCTCCTTTTCGATTGCGTGTAGTCGCGCTAACCGCTCGTCGCGATCTCGCGTGGCGACCCCGAGGAGACCGTGAATGCCGTATGCCTCGACGGCGAATGACGCGGACACCGCGCCCGCCATCGCCGCCTCATAGGGATCCGCCCCCGCCGCCAGTCGCGCGACAAAGCCGCCGCAGAAGGCATCACCGGCCCCCGTCGCATCAAGGGCCGTGACTGGCACGATGGGGATGAGCCGCGGGCGCGGTTGTCCGCGTTGCTGAACCAACGCCCCGTCCGCCCCCATCTTGATCACGGCAACCCGTGGACCAAGGGCCAGAAGGTCGCCGATATGGCGCTCCGGATCGTCATCGCCGAACCAGAGCGCCACTTCTTCCCGACTTGGCAGAAATGCTCCCAGCAGGGGGAGCAGGCCGGTCAAGCGGTCCTGATAGCCCGCCACAAAGTCCTCGTGGGTATCGAGGGTGATCAGCGGGGCGGAGGGAAGCAGGGCGGCGGCGCGCACCAGCCGATCGGCCTGCCCAAAAGGGATTGCCGCCACATGGAAGGCACGGGCCGCCGATACATAGGCAGGCGGGAGATCGTCCGGCTCCGGTGAGAGCGCATCCAGGCGGTTCTCGACGGTCCTTTGGATAAAGTGGCGGCGCCCGTCCCACTCATAGACCACCCAGTAACGGATGGAGGGGCCGGCACACGATACGAGGCCGGCGGTATCCAGGCCGGCCGCGCGTACGCGGTCCAACTGCTCGGTTGGGAAATCCTCTCCCACCCGGCTCAATACGCCTACCTCCTGGGTCCAGAGAGCGGCGCCCAGCCCGGTGTACAGAACGTCGCCGCCAATCGCGCCCATGGCGGTCCGCCCATCGGGCAGCACCGTGTCGTCGATCGTCAGATTACCGGCGATCACCAGCAAAGGCGTCTCCTCGGTAGGTTGCTCAATGCTCACTGGTTGGAGTCGCGATAGAATCGCCCAGAGGCCGCGCCGGAAACATCCCGCGGGAGGCGAGGAGAGCGT
>DATBTL010000154.1:0-12578 GCA_036559345.1 Chloroflexota bacterium
AAAGGGGACGTGCGGGACGCTCGCGCTCCCAGAGCCCTGGGTCACATGAGCTGGCGGTAATGTGCCAACGGTCTCAGACATGAGCCTGCCCTTCAAGCTCTACAGGCGGACGACGCAGCCAGTAAGCGAGCGCGACGCACAGGGCCGGCAGGGCATTGATCCCGGTGGTGTGGTAATCGCGAAGCACCACCATCGGAGCCAGAATGACCGCCGCGGCCGCCAACCCTACCGCGTGGTCGCGGAGCCCGTCCGCGTTTGGTCCGATCAACGTCAGGAGGGCAGGCACCAGCAACACCTGGTCGCTGGTGTGAACGTAGGGAGAAAGGGCCAGGTAGACCGCGATACCGCCGCCCAGAAGATCCTGGCGGGCTCGCGGATCACCGTGCCTCGCCCGGATCGCCAACCGCACGATGATGCCGGCCGCCCCGGCCAGGCAGACCGCGTTGAGCAGACCGCTCATGGCGGTGCTTGCGGTTCCCAGGTACATGCCGGGGATGGAAGCCAGATCGGGCTGGTGCCGTATGCTGTCGCCGAACTGGCGCGCGCTGCTCAGCCAGTGGCCATAGGCGGCGAATCCCCCGTCGAACAGAACCCCAACCAACCCCCAGGCCAGGGCGGCAATTAGTACGCCGGCGGCCATGGGCTTCCTGGCTTCTCGGGGCGCGGCGAGGACCACGATCAAGGCGATTGGGAGCATCAGGTGCGGCTTCAGCAACCCGCAGCCCAGGCATAGGCCGGCGATCAATGGCTGTTTCCGAGCAGTGAACCAGATGGCCGCGCCCAGGGCAAGGAGGAGTGGAGTGGAGTTTTGCCCGAGACGGAGATCGAACAGGACTACCGGCGATATCGCGGTCAGCGCGGCCGCGAGGATTCGGGGCCGAGCGGGCCAGCTCGGCACGGCGAGATAGGCGCCGAGGGCGCCGCATAGCAGGATGACAGTGGCCCAGAGGCGGTAGGCAGCCGCCTCGCTGATGGCAGTGAGTGGGCGAAGCAGGAGCGCGAAGGGCGGTGGATCGGCATAGGGGGCGAAGGCGAACGGCGTACCGTGGCCCACCCCGCCATTGTATACTTGCTGCTCCACTCGCCACAGGCTGGACCAGTCGAAAGGGTTAACTCCGTGCCGGTCGGCGACCGCACCGGCATAGAACACCTGAAAATCGGACCCGTTCCCCCTGGCCGGTAGGTAGGTGACCAGGAAGTAGAGGGCGAAGATGATCACCACCGCCATGAGCAGCGGCAGGGCCACTGGCCGGCGTGAATGGGCTCGGAGCGTCTGGCCCGAGGCGGCCGGATCGGGCTGGGCCGGCGGATGCGGGGCGGCGGCATGGGCTGAGGCTGGCACCCGTCCTCCTGCGTGCTGAGCGGCGCCACGGGCCGGTAACGAAACTCCGATCATGGTAGGCGCGGGTGCGAGGAACGTCAATCACCGCGATGGGTGGTAGCATCGGCTGGTGCATGCTAGTATCGTCAAGCGTGGCGCGTACCTGAGACCGGTGTCCGGCGATCCCGCGAAGGTTTTTGCAAGGAGCCAATCTGACCGATCGGTCGGATCGGTCAGATGAAACATACTGTTCAAGGTACGCCCTCAGGCATATTGTGGCATGCGTATCCGCCATATGCGGCAGGTTCCAGATGGGGGTAGCCGTTGCAGGAAGCACCGTCCCGTCGCTCGGAGGTCCAGTTCGCGCGGTGGTGTACCCTGGCGCTTGTGGTGCTAATTGTCGTGATCGGGGTGCCGCGGCTGTCCGTGGAAAGGCCGATTTTTCGCTCGGGTAGTCTCATTCAGGCCAACGGTTCGGCGCCGGTTCCGCAGGATGACGCCAATCCTCCGGCCGTTGATCGGGCGTTCGCGGCTGCCGCGACGTTCCTGCTTCGCGATGCTATCTGCGTGATCAGCCAGGATTCCTGGAATCGCGACTATTTTCGGGCCTCATATGTGTTGATGCCGCGTCGTGTGTGGCCGGTGGCGCCGCTGCTCGCCGCCTGGCCCCCCTCGGCCCGGATGCTGGCCCGCGCCGCGCGTGATCGGCACGCGACGTGTTTACTGGTTAGCGCGGACGTGCCAGTCCCCTCCGGCTGGCACCGGGCCACCGATGGCGCTTACGCGCTGTATCTACCAGGCGAACGTCCATGAGTGCCCCTCTCCTCTGGTCGGTCATCGCCATCGTGGCGATTCCGCTTGCCGGCGTTCCCTGGGCGTGTTTTTTTGGACTACGGGGTTCGATGTTGCCGGCGGGCTCCTGGCTGCTTGGTTGCGGGTGGCTCGTCTCGTTGATGCTGCTGCTCAGCGCGACCCAGGGCCGCTTCTCGCGCCTCTCGCTTGCCATCCTCTGGCTGGTGGTGGTTGGGGTCGGCGTGGTCGCCTGGCGTGCCGGACGAGGCGCGGAGACGCCGCGGAATGCGGGCTCGGCGGGAAGGGCCGGCCCGGTGCTGGCGCTGCTGACCGCGATCATCTGCGGGGTCCAGGTGGCCTATGTTTGGCTGGCCGCGGTTCGTGTGCCGCTCAGCAGTTTCGATTCATGGTCGCTGTGGGAATATAAGGGGCGCCGTTTTTGGCTGGACGGGATGGTCGGCTCGGGAACGCTCCATGACCATTCGCTCATCTTCGCCCACCCAGGCTACCCGCCGCTCCTCTCGTTGCTGATCAGTTGGGTCTATACCTGGGTAGGAGCGGCGGACCCTTCACTGATGAAGCCGATCTTTCCCCTATTCTACGGGGCGTTGCTTGCCGCGTTCCACGAGGGGGTGCGCGCTCGGCTCGGCTCGAACCTGGCCTTGCTCGCGATGGCGGCCCTTGCCTTGCTCCCCCGGATCGCTGATTACGCGGGGACCGGCCTGGCGGACGTGCCGATGGCGGCGTTTGTGGTGGGCGCGGCGGCGGCCTATTGCGTGTACCGCGAGACAGGAGACGTCAAGTCACTGGCGGCGGCGGGGCTGCTCCTGGGGATGGCGGCCCTTACCAAGCGTGATGCGTTGCCCTATCTGGGAGCCGGTCTGGCGGCGGTCACTTTTCTCGAGGGATCCTGGACGCGGCGTGCCTGGTGTATCGCCCCCGCGCTCGGGATCTGCGCCCCCTGGTATCTCTATGTCCGGGTGACCGGCGTGCCTGATCGGGATTTCTTGCCGGTGACCGCTGCCAACCTCGGTGCGCATCTTGACCGCCTGGGGCCTATCGCCCGATTGTTCACCCTGAACCTGTTCGCCACCGATGAGTGGAGCTTCCTGTGGTATGTCCTGCTCGCTACACTGCTACTTGCCATTCCACGGAAGGCGGTCAGGGCGCCGGTACTCCTGCTCCTGGTTTTTGTGCCGCTTGTGGGGTTCGTGGGCTCGCTCAGTTTGTCGGCCTGGCCGGATTACATGCTGCACGTCCGGACATCCCTCGATCGGCTCATTCTTGGCACGACGCCGTTCGCCCTCTGGTTCGTGTGTGAGCAACTGGCGCCAGCGCGGAAACCTCGACGCGAAGCTCCGTAGAGGCACCGGGTACCCTCTGGGTGATGGGTGCCCCTACGACCGACGGTGAAATCTCGCCGAGTTGTACTCCCCTTACGGCGGGAGCCAGAGGGAGCGTTAGTAGCCGACGGCCACGGTTTGTGGTGTATGGAGCACCCGCCCGAGAAAGTGCCCGGTGAAGCTGGTCGGATGATCGGCCAGATCCTCGGGGGTGCCCTCGGCGACCAGAGCGCCGCCGCCATCTCCTCCTTCGGGACCAAGATCGATCACCCAGTCGGCGGTCTTGATCACGTCAAGGTTGTGCTCGATTACCACCACGGTGTTTCCGTTATCAACCAGCTTTTCCAGCACTTCCAGCAGCCTTGCCACATCGGCGAAGTGGAGTCCGGTGGTTGGCTCGTCCAGGATGTAGAGGGTTCGCCCGGTGGAGCGTTTGGATAACTCGGTGGCCAACTTCACCCGCTGCGCCTCGCCTCCCGAGAGTTGGGTGGCGGGCTGCCCGAGGCGAATGTAGCCCAGCCCCACGTCGTGCAAGGTGGCGAGCTTGTTCCGGAGGGCGGGGACCGGCTCGAAGAACCCCAGGGCCTCGGAAACGGTCATCTCCAAAACATCGGCAATGCTCTTGCCCTTGTAGCGGATCTCCAGTGCCTCGCGGTTATACCGTTTCCCTTTGCAGATCTCGCAAGGCACGTAGACATCGGGGAGAAAGTGCATCTCGATCTTGATGATGCCTTCACCGGCGCATGCCTCGCACCGGCCACCCTTGACGTTAAAGGAGAAGCGGCCAGGCTTGTAACCCCGGATGCGCGATTCCGGCACCTGGGCGAACAGTTCGCGGATCGGGGTGAAAAGGCCCGTGTAGGTGGCGGGATTACTCCGCGGAGTCCGGCCAATCGGTGACTGATCGATGTCGATCACCTTGTCTAGCTGCTCCATGCCCTCGATTGTCTCATGGGCCCCTGCCCGCCTTTTCATACGGAACAGATGCTGCGCGACCGCGCTGTAGAGCACTTCGTTGACCAGCGTACTTTTGCCGGATCCCGAAACCCCGGTCACGCAGGTAAAGGTACCCAGGGGGAAGCGGACCGTCAGGTCGCGTAGGTTATTCTCGCTGGCCCCGCGGACCACCAGCGACCGGCCGCTACCGCGCCGCCGCCGATTGGGAACCGGGATCCGCCGCTGTCCGGAAAGGTATTGCCCGGTCAGCGATTCACGGCAGGCCATGATGTCTTCGATACTCCCCGCCGCCACCACATGGCCGCCGTGCTCGCCCGCCGCGGGCCCGATATCGACGATGTAGTCGGCGGTGCGCATGGTGTCCTCGTCGTGCTCTACCACGATCAACGAGTTCCCCATGTCGCGCAAGGTGATCAGGGTTTGCAGGAGCCGATCATTATCTCGTTGATGGAGACCGATGCTTGGCTCGTCGAGCACATAGAGGACGCCCATCAATCCGGAGCCAATTTGGCTGGCCAGGCGAATGCGCTGGGCCTCCCCACCCGACAGCGTCGTAGCCGAGCGCATAAGGGAGAGATAACCCAGACCGACATTCACCAAAAAGCCAAGCCGGGCCCGTATTTCCTTGAAGATCTGGCGCCCAATCGCCATTTCCCGCATTCCGAGCGGTGGCGGTGGTTGAATGGCACGGGTGGCGGGATGGTAGCCCGGCTGTCCGGCCTCATCACCGCTGTCGGCGCCAACCAGGAGGGTAAACCACCGGGCGGCATCATAAATTGACAAGCAGGAGAACTCCACGATGTTCAGCCCGCCCACCGTGACCGCCAGCGACTCCGGTTTCAAGCGGGCCCCGTGGCAGGTCGTGCAGGGCACGCTGGTCATGTATCCCTCGCACTCCTCTTTATAACTGTCACTCTCACTCTCGCGATAGCGGCGGTTCAGGAGCGGGATGACTCCGTCGAAGCGGCCATCGAACTCATAATGCCGTCCCGATTTGGTGCTATGGGAAATACGAATCTTGGTCTGCTCACCGGGGCCATACAGGATCATCTGCCGCTGGTCCTCGGTCAGTTCCTCCCAGGGGCGACGGGTACTGATCGCATGTTGCCGACAGAAGGCGCCCAGAAGAGTCGAGTAGTAGGTGCCCGTCGTCTTGGACCACGGGTGGATCGCTCCTTCATCGAGGGACAGGTGCGGATTCGGCACCACCAGGTCGGGGTCGAATTCCAGACGAGAGCCCAACCCAGTACAGGCCGGGCAGGCGCCATGGGGATTGTTGAAGGAGAAGGTTCGTGGTTCGATTTCGCCCATGCTGATCCCGCAGACCATGCAGGCGAAGTGTTCGCTGAACAGGTGCTCGGGGCCATCCATCTCGCCCACGATAACCAGCCCGCTGCCCAGCTTGAGCGCGGTTTCCACCGAATCGGCCAAGCGTGAGGAGTCCTCGCGGGCCTCGTCTCCTTGGTCCGCGCGGTCATGAATGATCAGGCGGTCGACCACCACCTCGACATCATGCTTCCGATTCTTGTCCATGGAGATGTCCTCGCCAAGATCGTAGATCTGGCCATCCACCCGTACCCGCACGAAGCCGTTCCGCCGCGCGTCATCCAGGACGTTGCGGGCCTCTCCCTTCCGACCCCGGATCAGGGGAGCGAGAATGACCACCTTGGTGCCGGGGGCGAACCCAAGAACGGTATCCACGATCTGCTCAACTGATTGTTGACTGATCTCACGACCACATTTCGGGCAATGAGGATGGCCGATGCGCGCATAGAGCAAGCGCAGATAGTCATGGATCTCGGTCACCGTGCCTACGGTGGAGCGGGGATTCCGGCTGGTGCTCTTCTGGTCGATGGAGATCGCCGGCGAGAGCCCCTGTATATAATCCACGTCGGGCTTGTCCATCTGGCCGAGGAATTGGCGGGCATAGGCCGACAACGACTCCACATACCGGCGTTGGCCCTCGGCAAAGATGGTATCGAAGGCCAGGCTGGACTTTCCGGAACCCGAGAGGCCGGTGAACACCACCAGCTTCTCGCGGGGAATCGTCAAATCGATATTCTTAAGATTGTGTTCGCGAGCGCCATGCACAATGAGATGATCTTGAGGCATAAAATCCAGTATAGCCGTCCACGGCTATGGGAGAGGAGTGGGTTGTCGTCGAAAGTGGAGTAAAAGATCGGACAAAAGTAGAGAGGCTCCACGCTCGTGCCGTGGAGCCTCTCAATAGGCCGATAGAAGCCGGGGACGTGTTGCCTAGGACTCACCTGAGTCGAAAAGGATCGAGTTCCGTGACCGGCAACGCCCACACGCTACCAGCTTATCATCAAGCGAGATTTCCCATGCGTTCGCGATCGCGTTCTGGTCACCGCGCCGCACCCAGAAGGTGCGCCGGTTACCGCAGGCGATACACACGGGCACTCGCCCCATGATCCGGCCCTCGAATGGGGCTTCTTGACGCTTAAGTAGTCTAGGCATTGCAACACCTCTTCCGTACTCTCTAACAGCCTATCGAGATCTTTCGACACGGTGTATGCTCTTCGTGGATGTGTCGGTTACTCGCGCCGGCTCATTGCTGATAAGTGAAGCGTTCCTTGTCCACTGGTGATAGACCAATCAATTGCTCTCGGATATTCCGCGCCTGCCTGGTCTCCCCGGAAGTGTCTCACTTCCTCGGGGGAGGGTGCGTGTTGAGTATCCTCGACGCACTTTTATCGTAATTGGACCTGGTTATCGGCGCGTTGCGTTCACGTTAAGGTTGGTTAACCTGTCCCGTACCATTTTTTACAGGGCAAGTGTTCAGGTAGCGATGCCGTGCCGGTGGGCCAGCCGCTGGTAGAGCCCCATGTATGCCTCGGCCATCCGCTCCGCCGAATACAGGGTCCGCGCCCGCGTGCCCGCTTGGTCGGCCAGGGCGGTCCTCAGGGTATCGTCCCCCAGAACGGCCTCAAGATGGCGGTGGGCCGCGTGTGGATTGTGGGGGTCGAAGTAGAGCGCGGCCTCTCCCCATACCTCTCGATACGAGGGAATGTCGCTGAGAACCAGACAGCATCCGGCAAGGGCGGCCTCCACGGCGGCCAGGCCAAAGGGATCATAGTAGGCGGGAGAGACAAAGACGCGGGTTCTGGCCAGGTGGCCGCGCACGTCTCCTCGAGCCAGGGCGCCCAGAAATTGCACATGTTTCGCCGATCCGGTTGTTACCGGCCCATCCGGCCCGATGGTCTCGCCGATCGCCACGCAGAAGTGGCCGGGGAGGCCTTCCGCGAGACTGGCGAAACAGTCAAGGTTTTTCGCCTTATCCCAGAGCCGGCCAACCATGATCGCGTCGATTGGCCGCACCGCTGGAAGCGGCCCGGGATGAGGGCTAACCCCATTCGCGATCAAGCGCACCACGCCGCTAAAGGCGTACCAATGGCTCAATCCCTGGGCCACCAACATGCTCGGCGCCACCACGGCGGAGGCGGTGGCCAGGCCCGTCCTCAGGCGATGCATGTAGGCTTGATCCACCATCGGTACATCCTCGCCCAGGACGGCGGATCGCCAACCGCAGAGGTCGCTGTGCGAGACAACCACCACCGGCATTCCGCTAGCCCCAATTTCGCCGAGATAGTGCTCGTTGGCATGCACGAGATGGGCCCGCCAGCGCAAGGAGAGATCAAGAAGCTGGCGGCGGGCACTATCATACTCTCGGTACGGGGCCGCTTCCCATTCGAGGGGGACGTTCAATTGCTCGATCTGCACCAGTCCCCCCTTGGGGCGGCTGCCGAGATTGATTTCCCCCAGCTGTCCGGCACTTGGAGGGCGTCCGCAGACCGCGAGCATGATATGGGCGTTAAATTGATCCGCTAATCGATCCGCCAGGGTGGTCGCATATTGCCACACCCCACCCACCGCGTCGGCAGTCAGAATTAGCCGCATGACGCACACGACTCCTCGGTGAGCGCCGCGGCCAGGATGCGGCCCATCCGGCGCCGCTCTATGTCAAGGACGCCGACGGAGCCTGCTCCTCCCGCGTGATAGGCGGTATCCAGCATGGCGAGCCGATGCGCGGCGAACACGGCCCGGAAAAAGGGCAGCCGCGCATGCACGCCTGGGTCGCCGCTCAGGGACACGTAGGAATCGAGCAGCGAGATCCGTTCCCTGTCCGTAACCGCCCACGATTCAAGAAACCCGGCCAGGTCGAAGGCGATGTCTTGGTACCGGGCCCAGGTATGATCCAGGAAGTGGTCGGCGGCGTCGCATTTCACGATGTCGGACCCTCGCCATACCCATTCGATCGGCTCGGGCCGCTGGTCTCCAAGCAAGGCCCGCGGGTCGGCGCCGGCCGCCGCGGTGGCCATTCGGCACACGATGCTGGCGTGGCAACTTCCCAGCCAGGCCATGCCCGCATCCTCCACGACTCGCGCGAGATCGCCAAATCCAACCTCGACATTCGCGGGGCAATGACGACGAAGATAGGCATAATACCGCGGCGCGGTGCCAAGCACCGCCTGCCGGACGGCTCGGTCGTCGCGGACGGCCCCGGAGTCGCCCTCCCAGTTCTGGAGGAGGAAACCATGGGCGAAGCCTCGGTAGGCGGGGGAGAACCGCTCGCCGGCTAGCCGCTGGGCGAGCCTGGCTTTGGCCTGGCCAGGCTCGCCAAAACCGACGAACTTCGCGAGTAGCTGGCGTTCTCCGTCCCACAGCAGGAGTTTCCGTCGTTCCTGCTGGGGAAGCATAGGAGAGGCGGCGGTACTCCAGCTTCCCCATGAGATGTCGCGGTTCATGGTGAGTGACAGTCCGGTCGAGTGGGACAGAAGTCTCACGAGGCTGCCGTGCAACACCGCGTCGATCAGGGGCCCAGCCGCGTGAACCGTGGTTGTTTTCCATAGGCGGCGGACCGCGTCGCCGGCCTGGGGGAGATGATTGGGTGGGTCCGCGCAAACAATGGTCACCCGTTCGGCGGCCACGCCCAGGCGGAGGAAAGCCCGAACGACCGCGGCGAGCGATGAACCGCTCAGTCCCGGCCCCTCGTCCACCGCGACGAATTGGGCCCCGCTGGCGGCGGCCTGGCTCCACTTCTCAGTCATCGAACGTTCAGGGACCAGCTCGCGCTGAAACGGATCACCGATTGGGCGGACTGTATGGCGAACCACGGGGCAGCCACCCAGGCGCAGGCCCGCCGCAACCGCCGCGGAGAGGGAGGCACCGATACTCCGTACCCCGACCACCACGACCGGGCAGCCACTCCATCCTGCCGCCAGGGAGCGACCAATGGCGCCATAGGCTTCGGGAAAGAGCCCGTAAAACAGATACCCTTCAGGTACGACGGTCGGCAGTTTTCCCAGATTCGGGAAATACTGAACCGATAGCTCGGGATCGATCCCAGATCCCTGGCATGGTGCCCTTGCCTGGGTTGACCGAGATGCCGGCGAGACGCCAAATGTGCTCTGGTCCGGCGTGGCCGACATCAGCCGATCGGCCCACCAATCGGTGCTCTGCTGGATCGCGAGTACCCAGGACTGGACGGACAGGCGCCCTGAAGCGCCATCGAGGGCGCGATCGGCGATTGCTTGCTCCCGCATGCCGGCCAGGATCAGGCCATCGCGCGCCAGATCGATAGCGGACGAACAGCGTCCCAGCGCCTGCTCGGCGTCCAGGCGGCCCGCGAGTTCGCTAAGCCGTACGCCGATGTCCAGAGGATCACGGGATTCCACGACATCGGCATAGTACTTCATCCGTAGCGCCGAACCACTTGCTGGGCGAAGTAGGCATACTCACCTGGTTCCACCGGCGGGCTTGTGTGATGCGGTTTCCGTCCCCGGCTGGGCGGGGTGAAGCAGAGGGTTGCCAGCACCTCGAATTCTTCCAGGGCCAGCATCATGGTGTCGAACCATTCCCAGGCTCCGGGGATATGCGAATCAGCCCAACTGATCCCCGTGCGCAGGCGCTTTACCCCCAGATTGCGCAGCCACTCCACCGTGCGCCGCAGTCCTTCATGATCCTGATATTGGATCCACTGGCAAATCCCCAGGCTTGGGTCGAACGATGCCAGGGCTTTCTTGGGCGCCCCATCCTCGGTCAACAGGCCATGGTAGAAATGGCGGTAGTAGGAACTGCCCTCGCTTTCCTTGTGGCGGGTGATCGCCATGGCGGCGGCCGGGAGATCGAAGAGGGAATACCAGTAGACTCTAGGCGCCACGGCTCGCAAAAGCTCGGCGGTGCGGCGGAGACCAAAGTCCTGCACTTCCTCGCTCCCGAAACTTGACGCGCCAACCTCGGTGACCCAGACCGGTTTCCGGCTGAACGCCTCGACTTTGCGCACCTGATTGGGCCATTCATTCAGTTGCCAGAGATTCCAATCGAGGGGGAAGCCATGCACGGCGACCACGTCGAGATGCCGTTGCAGGCCATACAGGTACAGGGTCCGTATGAACTCAGGGTCAATGGGCGAGATACCCCCGAGCACACGGGTCAGGCATGGCCGTTCGGCGGCGATGGCCTGGCACGCCCCAGTAATCATATGCGCGAAGGCGCACCAATCGGGATCCTGTTCACGATCCCAATGCGAGAGGTTATTTGGCTCATTCCAGAGCATGACCGCGTCGAGCATGGCTTAATTGGGCGGCTACGGGGCAACGGCGGCAACGGAGACGCCGGCGCCATTGGGCTCGGGAACCAGATACAGTTCCTGGTCGATGTCTCCGGCGTACGGCTCGGGCACGTATCCACGGCCAATCCCCAGATAGGTAAAGCCGGCTGCCCGCAAGTCCTCCGGCTCATAGAGATTCCGCCCATCGAAAAAGACAGCCGAGCGCATGGCTTGCTTAAGACGTCGCATATCGAGACTGCGGAACTCGCGCCATTCGGTAACCAGGACCAGGGCGTCGGCACCCTGAGCTACCTCGTAGGGATCCGAATTGTATTGGATTCCCTGAATAGAGAGGCGGGCATTCTCCTCGGCTTGCGGATCATAGGCCGCCACGGTGGCCCCTTCGGCAAGCAGTTGGCGGGAGATGTCAATCGACGGCGCCTCCCGCATGTCATCGGTATTCGGCTTGAATGCCAGACCCAGGAGGCCGATGTGTTTGCCCGCGAGACCGCCAAGAGCCTGGCGCAATTTGGTCACTGCCCGCGATCGCTGATCGTAGTTGATATCGAGGACGGCCCGCAGCAGTTGCGGGTGGCAGCCACTGAAATCGGCCATGTGGGCGAGCGCCTTGACATCCTTCGGGAAGCAACTGCCGCCGAACCCCAATCCGGCCTCCAAAAAAGCGCCCGCGATTCTTTTGTCGTAACCCATCCCGGCGGCCACTTCCTTGACGTCGGCGCCAAGCCGCTCACATATTTGGGCGATCTCGTTGATAAAGGAGATGCTGGTGGCCAGGAAGGCATTGGATGCGTATTTGATCATCTCGGCGGTGCGTAGATCGGTGATCATTACCCGGCAGCGCAAGGTCAAGTAGAGTTGAGCCACCCGCTCCGCCGCCTCGCGATTGGTGGATCCAAGGACGACGCGGTCGGGCTGCATGAAGTCATGAAGGGCGCTGCCCTCGCGGAGAAACTCGGGGTTGGACACCACGGCAAAGAGACTCTCGGGCTTCTTGTATCGCTCGATGATCGCGGCTACCCAATCGCCGGCCCCGATGGGCACCGTGCTCTTGTTGATGATCGCGACCCCATCGCTCAGATGCGGGGCTATCCGTTCCGCGCACGACCGGACGGCGCGTAGGTCCGCCCGGTCAGAGCCTTCGTGAGTAGGGGTGCTGACCGCGATGAAGACAAATTCCGCCTCGGCCAGCGCGGTATTGTAGGCGGCCGTATCCTGCTCCGCCAGGAAATGGAGCCGTCCTCGGGCCTGATTGTCCCGCACCAGCTCGGCCAGGCCAGGCTCGTAGATGGGCATGTCGCCTTGGCGAAGACTGTCGATCTTGGCACTGTCTATGTCCAGGCAACTGACGTGGTTGCCTAGCTCGGCGAAACAGGTGCCCGTGGTCAGACCCACATAACCCGTGCCCACCACACATATTCGTCGCATGCGTTCTCCGTTACCCTCTCGACTGTTTGATTCCCGGCGCTGGACCGACCGCGAGGCGCTGAATCCAGGCGCATGGGTCCGTATAGCATCTTGCGTGGCAATGCTAGCATGATTGTCGCTCTAGGCAAAGGGGCGGGAACTACTCTTT
>DATBTL010000155.1:0-3893 GCA_036559345.1 Chloroflexota bacterium
GATCTTCAATGTAAGATAGCGGCGCCTGTCTACAATGGCATCATCATTTACGCGAGTCATGAGTTGTACTGGCACCCCGTCCACGTTCTCGTACTCCGGAGAAGTTACTGCCGCGCGGAGCCGTTCCCGGGCGAACGCGAGTTGTGCGTCATGCGGCCAGCCCGTGTTCGGAACGCGTTCGGTCCCGCTTTGCCGTGCTCCCGCCCACTGACCTCGCCACGGCAGCGGCTGGCCGCGTGGGCGTCCGGCGTACTAGCCCGGTCATCAAGCGCGGATCGTTCCTCCGCACGATGCGCACTCGAGGGCGAATCCATATGCTACGGATAGGGTCTGTGCGCGCCAGGGTGGTACGACATGAACTAGCCAACCCTAAGGAAGAGGAGTGGTGTTATGTATTTTCATGTCCAGGAGCTGATCAACGAGATCGTCCCCGATGAGCCCGATCCGGCGGCGGCGAACGCGCTCCAGGAAGGACTGGGCGGCCAGTTCGGCGAGATGCGTACCATGATGCAGTATCTGTTCCAGAGCTTTAACTTCCGCGGCCCGGCTACCCAATACAAGGATCTCATTCACGCGGTGGCGGTGGAGGAGATTAGCCACGTGGAACTGATCGCCACCACGATCGCCCGACTGCTTGACGGAGCACCCGGGTATGTGCCTAATGGCGACGGCGGGGTGCCCGGCGCGGGTGGCGGGACCCCGCTGAACGCAGCGCTCGGTATGGGCAGGATGCAGAACATCCATCACTTCCTCGTGGGCGCGCAGGGCGCTATGCCGGTGGACGCGGTCGGCAATCCGTGGATGGGCTCCTATGTGTACAACAGCGGCAACCTGGTGCTCGATCTGCTCTACAATCTGATGCTTGAGTCGACCGGCCGCCTGCAGAAATGCCGCATCTACGAGATGAGCGCCAACAAGACCCTGCGGGCGACCGTGGCGTACCTGATCGTGCGCGACGAGGTGCACGAGAAGGTCTACGCTAAGGCGCTGGAATCGCTCGGCGTGGACTGGGGCAAGACGCTCCCTATCCCGAACTTCGACGCGAGCAAGTTCCCCGAGGTGCAGGCGCTCTACGACCGGGGTATTGGCGACGTGCAGTGGACCTTCCGCCTCGACGGCTCGCGGGCGGGCGAGGTGTTCCACGGCAACTCGCCCTTCAACGACGGCACGACGGTGCGGACGGCGGATCGTCCCGAGCAGGGGTTCGCGATGCCCCAGGCGCCCGAGCGACCAGAGGAGTTCGCCCCGGGTCTGACTCCCGAGTTGATGGAGCTGGCGCGGGCGGCGGCTGCCATGGCGACGAAGGGCACGACCTTCTCCGGACCTGGCGTGTCGGGGGCGGCCGGCACGGCCAAGGTCCTGGGGAAGGTGCGGACGGATGGTACGGAGATCCCACTCAAGGGCGGCGACCATATCGAGGTGAGCAGGGGCGACGAACGGACCACCACCATGCGTCCCAAGAAGAAGTAGAAACCTATCCGCGCCGCGTTGAGCGGCTGTGCGGCAGGCAGGATCGTAGGCCGGAGGGCTCATACCCTCCAGCCCACCTTGCCGCAAGGAGGTCCTCGGGGACGCGGCACCGCGCGCGCAACAGAATCGCTCCCCCACCATCGCTACCGTAGTGACTGACAAATGAGGTGAAACCAATGGCAACCGATCAGACGACGCAGCAAGATCCGCGCACGCAGTTCAAGGGCAGCGCGCCGGAGCCGGAGCAGGAGGAGATCGGGCACGAGTCCCGGATGGCGCGGAAGCCCGACTACGGGCTGGAGACCTATCGCGGCAGCGGCCGGCTGACCGGCAAGGCGGCACTGATCACCGGCGGTGACAGCGGTATCGGACGTGCGGTGGCGCTCGCCTTCGCTCGTGAGGGTGCGGACGTGCTAATCTCCCACCTGCCGGAGGAGGAGGAGGACGCTCGGGAAGCACTAGGGGCAGTGCGCGAGGCCGGACGGAAAGGGATCTCCATGCCCGGCGACATCCGGGAGCAGGAGCATTGCCAGGCGCTGGTCCGGCGCGCCCTCGACGAATTCGGCCATCTGGATGTGCTGGTCAACAACGCTGCCTACCAGATGAGCCATGAGGGGATCGAGGACTTGCCGGAGGAAGAGTTCGACCGCACCTTCCGCACCAACGTCTACGCCATGTACTACCTGTGCAAGGCCGCGCTGCCGAAGATGCCGCCGGGTGGCGCGATCATCAACACGGCCTCGATCCAGGCCTACCAGCCGACGCCGTCGCTGTTGGCCTACGCCGCTACCAAGGGGGCTATCGTGACCTTCAGCAAGGCCCTGGCCGAGGATGCGATCAAGCGGGGGGTCCGCGTCAACGTGGTAGCGCCGGGACCGGTCTGGACGCCGCTGATGCCTGCCACCACGCCGCCCGAGCAGGTGGCGCGGCACGGGAGCAGCACGCCCATTGGCCGAACTGCCCAGCCCGCCGAGCTGGCCCCCGTGTATGTGTTCCTGGCCTCTCAGGAGAGCAGCTATGTCCTCGGCGAGGTGATCGGGGTGACGGGGGGCAAGCCGCTGCCGTGAACTCACGCACCGCCGGGCGCAAGCGAGCACCTGGCAGCCCATAGCCCGTCACAGAGATAGACATGCGCTTTTCGTGAGTTGTCCAGTCGATGCGCAAAGGTAATCCCCTGGATGTTGGCAGGGTTTCTGTCTTGACCCTCGCCTTGCTCGACCGCTACTGTAAGTCCCTTAGGGTCTTCCAGGAATTCGATCGTCCGGCCACTAGGGCGTATCCGCAAACTCAGAGCCAGAGGAGAATGGCCGCGATGGTAAGGAGGGCATGATAGTTGGCGGCTCGTTTCTCGTAGCGAGTGGCAATCCGGCGACACTGCTTGAGGCGATTGAACAACCGCTCTACGCGATTGCGTTCGCGGTACGCGGCCTTGTCGAAGCGCGGGATACGCCGCTCGTTGGACTTGGTGGGAATGACCGCGCCGATCCCCCGGCGGCGCAGTGCCGCCCGCACGGTCTGGCTGCTGTAGCCCTTGTCTCCGACCAAGCGCCAGGGTCGCAACCGTGGGCGACCACGCCCCCGCCGCTTGATGGCGCCTCGTTTGGTCACCGCCGGCAGCGCGATTTGGTCGTGGCGTTCCCCAGCGGTCAGGACGAAGACGACCGGTTTGCCCTGGCCTTCAGCCCGGACGTGGATCTTGGTGGAGAAGCCGCCCCGTGAGCGACCGAGCGCTTCGGTTGCTGGGTCCCCTTTTTTGCCCCGGCAGCGTGCTGATGGGCACGGATGACGGAGCTATCGACGAAATGGAGATTCCAGTCCACCCGCCCAGCCTGATCGGCCTGCTGCTGCAGGCGGACCAGGATACGGTCCCAGATGCCGGCCGCCCGCCAGCGATAGAAGCGACTGGAGACAGTCTTGGCGTTGCCGTACCGTTCGGGCAGATCCTGCCACGGGGCGCCGGTGCGGAGGATCCACTGGATGCCATTGATGATCGGACGATGGTCGTGATTGGGCCGCCCGGTCCGGGGTTTCCGGGGCGGCAGCAGGGGCGCCAGGCGGACCCACTGCTCGTCGGTAAGGTCATAGCGATGCATATCTCCAGGGTACCAGGGTTTGCGGATACGCCCTAGTATGTGGTTTACTGATGCCGTACTCAGTGCGCAGTCCGCATCAGGAGGCTCTCATGACCGACTCTGATTACTATGCCGTATTGGGTGTCGATGCCAAGGCACCTCCTGAGGTGATCAAGGCGGCGTATCATGCACTTGCACGAAAGTACCACCCAGACACGAATCCCGGCACCCCCCTGCTGGGCACGCAGTTCCAGGAGATTACGCGCGCCCACGAGATACTCAGCGATCCACTACGGCGTGCCGCCTATGACGTGAGTCGCGAGGCCGCCAGGGCGCGGCAGGCACCACCAT
>DATBTL010000156.1:0-5690 GCA_036559345.1 Chloroflexota bacterium
CAAAGCGGGCCTGGCGACCCGCGCTCCTAAAGGATTGGCATTCGGCCTCAGCCGGCTCGTCGCCTGCCATCCGGCCGCAGCCGGAGGCCCTATTTTTGGCGGAGCACGCCCCCTCACGGCAGTACGGTGATCGTCCCCGCCGCCCCCCCGCCCAATTCGCCGATCACCATCCCCAGCACCTCCCGCCGTCGCAACCCCTCCAGGAGGGTGGGCTCGACGGCTGGGTCAATCGCGATTAACAGGCCGCCGCTGGTCTGTGCGTCGCCCAGGGCCAGACGGAGCGTCTCGCCAATCGACGGGTCCACGGTCACTCTCCCGCCCAGCCACTCCAGGTTGCTCAGGGTGCCGCCCGGGACGATTCCTTGACCGGCCAGTTCCAGAATGCCCGGAAGCAGCGGCACCGCTCCGGCCCGGATGGTGGCCGCCAGCCCACTGGCCAGGGCCATCTCGCCCAGGTGACCCAATAGGCCGAAACCGGTAATGTCGGTCGCCGCGTGGGCCCCGGCCTCCAGCATGGCCTCGGACGCATCTCGGTTCAGGGTCGTCATCTGGACCGTTACCAGTTCGCGCAAGGCGTCGCTGGCTACCCCGCGTTTGATCGCCGTGGTGGCGATTCCCACTCCCAACGGTTTGGTCAGTACCAACCGATCGCCGGCCCGAGCCCCCGCGTTGGTGATGATCCGGTCAGGATGAATCAGCCCCGTAACCGCCAGTCCGTACTTCGGCTCCGGATCCTCGATCGTATGGCCGCCGACCAGGGTCACCCCCGCCTCGCGCAGTTTCTCCGCTCCCCCGCGGAGGATCTCGGCCAGCACATCCAGGGAAAGGGTGCCGCTGGGGAAGGCGGTGATGTTCAAGGCGGTCAGGGGGCGGCCACCCATCGCGTAGATGTCGGACAGGGCGTTGGCGGCCGCGATCGCTCCGAACCAGTAGGGATCATCCACTACTGGCGCGAAGAAATCGACCGTCTGCACCAGCGCCAGATCGTCGGAGAGACGATAGACGCCGGCGTCATCGGCGGTATTGGTGCCCACCAACAGGTTCGGATCGGCGGACGCGGGAAGCAGGCGCAACACGTACGCCAGGTCAGCGGGGCTGACTTTGCCGGCTCAACCCGCGCGGCGGGCGAGACTGGTCAGCCGGATCGGCTGTTCCATCCCCCTCCTCCTTCACTCCCTCGACTACAGTCCGCCACGCGCGGATGAAACGGATCACACACCCGGCCTCAGCCGGCCCGTACCCTGCCATCAGGTCTCAGCTCAAAGGAATGGGCATATTTGCTCACCTCTCCTTCAACCTTCCACCACCACACCTATCCACTCCCATGAGCCCCAGCCGGAGGCCCCATTCCGTCCCACGCGGCTCAGGTTCCTTGGTTCCCGTGCTCTTCCAATAACCGCCGGAGCCGGAGTATTTCCTCGCGCTCCTGACGAAGCTCCGCCTCCGCCTGAGCCCGTGCCGCCTCCGCCTTGGCCCGCGCGGCTTCCAGTTCGGCGGGAATCGGGATGGGCGCTCCAGCCGACGGATCGATGATCCGCAGCCAGGTGCCAATCACCCGGAGTTCCGTGCCCAGTACCTCGCTCTTGTACCCTTCCACCCCAAGCAGCCGGGTCATCGGCTGGTACGCGCCATCCACCAACCGGTAGCCCGCGAGCGGCGGTTTGTTGTTCCGTTGCGGATCGTAGAGGTAGTATTCGATCACTCCCAACTGGGCATACAGCCGCATCTTCTTGCCCAGATCCTCCTTGATCGTGCTGGGCGAGGATATCTCGAACACTACGTCCGCGAAGCGGCCGCCTTCCTCCCAGGTCATCCAGCACTCGCGAATCCCGCGCTCCACCCCGAAGGTGACAAATACGTCGGCGGATACGTGGTCCCGCCCGTAGCCTTCGTGGTAATACATGAGCATATTCCCGCCCACGTACACATCCGGCTCGTTGGCCAGCAGAATACCAAGGGAGAAGATGGAATCATTCATCTGCACCCGGTGGACTTCGGTTTCCGCCATCGGCTTACCGTCGCTGGTGGGGTAGGTCGCGTAGTCGATCGGGGCTCTGGCGCGAGCATACATGGGACACGTCTCCTCCAGAGCTGAGATGTCTCGCTCTCGCAGGTAGTGTAGCAGGGTACCCCAGGCGAAATCTGGGCTCATCCGACTGATCGGTCGGATCGGTCGGATCGGACTGATCGGTCAGATCCGCCTCATTCCCGCGAATTCATCCGCGGGCGGGCGCTCTCACGCGATCCGCGCCGCCTCCTCGGCCGCCACCGGGTCGCTCAGGTAGGCCGCCGCTTGCAGGTTGAACAGATGGGCGTACTGGCCCCCCAGGGCCATCAGCTCCTCGTGGGTGCCGTGCTCGATCAGTTCGCCATCCTGGAGCATCAGAATCCGGTCGGCCATCCGCACGGTGGAAAACCGATGGGAGATGTAGAGGGCGGTGTGCCCGGTGGTCAGCGCCCGCAGCCGGCCAAACAGATCGAATTCCGCCTGGGCGTCCAGGGCCGCCGTGGGCTCGTCCAGAATGAGGATCGGCGCATCCCGCATGAAGGCGCGGGCCAGCGCCACCTTCTGCCACTCCCCGCCGGAGAGGTTGACCCCTTCGTCGAACCACTTGCCCAGCATGGTGTTGTAGTGCTGGGGCAGCTTTTCCACCACATCGTCGGCCCCACTCCTCTGGGCCGCCTCCTCGATCGCCGGCTCGTTTTCCAGTTCCTCGTGCCGCCCCAGCCCGATGTTCTCGCGGGCCGTCAACTGGTAGGTGGCGTAGTCCTGCAGCATGATCGCGATTTGTTGCCGCAACTCCGCCGGGTCGAACTCGCGGATGTCGTACCCGTCAACCAGAATGCGGCCCTCGGTCGGATCATACAGCCGGGTCAACAGCTTGATCAGGGTGGTCTTGCCCGCCCCGTTCTTCCCCACCAGGGCTACCGTCTCGCCCGGACGGATCGTGAAACTGACGTCGCGCAGAATGTACCGCTCCGTCCCCTCATAACTGAACGAGACATGCTGAAACTCGATCTCACCCCGGAGCGGGCTCGGCACCGGCACTGGATGGACTGGGGCCACTACCGTCGGCTCCTCCTTGAGGAGGTCGAACAGCGAGGTCAGATAGAGATTGTTCTCATACATGCTGCTCAGGCCGGTCAGCAAACTCTGGAAGGAGCTCTGCACGGAGTTGGCGACCTGTGTGTACAGGGTAAGGTCGCCAAGAGTCAGCCGCCCGTTGACCGCTTGCGCCGCGACATAGAGATAGGTGCCGGAAGAGGCAATGGTGGTGAGGGTGCTCCAGGCATACCCGGCCAGGTAGCGGCGGCTGACAATGCTTTTCTGGTCGTCATAATATTGTTGCGCCAGGCCGCGGAAGCGGTTGATGAAGAAATTCCCCAGGGTGAGAATCTTCACTTCCTTGGCGTAGGTATCGGTGGTGAGCAGGGTGGTCAGATAGGTCATCTTCCGCCTAATGGGCGAATTGCGCCGGGCAATCGCGTAGCCCCACCAGCTATAGCGGGCGTTGGAGATGAAGGAGGGCACGGGCGCCAGGAGCGCCGCCAGGGCCAGCCACGGACTCAGTCCCACCAAGAGGGCGATCATGCTGAAAAAGGTGATCAGGGTGCGCACCAGGCCAAAAGTCTGCGACACCATTTGCACCGACCGCGAGGTGGCCTCCCGCTGGGCGATTTGCAAGGTGTCGTAGGAGGCGGGGTTCTCGAAGAAGGCCAGATCCAGGGTGGCGGACCGTTCGATGATCAGCAGTTGCACGGTCATGCTGATCCGCTCTTGCAGCAATTGCTGGCTGATGTTGGTCAGCGTGCTGAGCAGGGCGCTAAAGGCGGCGATCGCGAACTGGATCAGGGCCAGCACGATCACCACGCCCAGGGCCGAGAGTACCGGGAATCGAATATCGCCCCAAAGCACCGGAATATCCAGGCGCACCCGATCCGGCAGATGTTGGGCATGCAGGAAGATCGCCTTGACCACCGCGTTGATCAGCAATTTGGCCGTATATGCCTGGATGGCGGGGATGAATCCGGCCAGGACCGTGCTCACCGCCAGAAGCAGGGTGAGGGGCCGGCTGGCATCCCAGACCAACCGGAGCACCTGGGGAATTCCGGCCAGGGTGCCCCGCAGTTGCTTCCGTACCAGGTCCAGCCGCGCCCGCAAGCCCTTTGGGCTTTCGTCCTCGGGCCCCTTTTTTCGTCGTGGCCCTTTCTCAAAGGCTATCGTCGGTCCGTGCATCATCCCGGGCTCGTCTCCCTCGCGGCTTCCATGTTTCTTTCGCTTCAGCGTAGCATGGGCGGGCAAAACAGCGCACCGCCCGAACGGTTAGGCTACTCCTGGAGAAACCGGTAGTACAGGACCGTGCCGCCGGCGCTTCCGTCCGCGTTCAGCGCGTACCCCGGAATGCGTCCGCCCAGCAGGTAGCCCGCCCGTTGGTAGAGGCGCTCCGCCTGGTCGCCCTCCCGAGTGTCGAGCACG
Source organism: Chloroflexota bacterium (assembly GCA_036559345.1). Lineage (GTDB taxonomy): Bacteria > Chloroflexota > UBA5177 > JANWHV01 > JANWHV01 > JANWHV01. The sequence continues at coordinate 4,478 of DATBTL010000156.1, forward strand.
ATCAAGGTCCGTCCAGCCCGTCGTGCCTCGTCCTCCACCGCCGCGATCAGCGCCATCCCCCGCCCTTGTCGCCGGGCCGACCGATGGACCAGCAGCTTTTGCAGCTCGGCTCGGTGGCGGGCATTCGGCTTCTCGGCCAGGGCAAGTTGCACGCTGCCCAGCACGTTCCCGTCCTCGTGATCCGCCAGCAACACGCAGTTCCCGACGCCCACCTGATCGATAACTCCGCGCCAGTACGCCAACGACTCCTGGCGCGACAGCGGCGGCAGGAACCCCACCGAGGCGCCGCTCTCCACCGCGTCACGCAGGAGCGCCGCTAATTCCCCGATCAGTTCCGTCGCCCGCGCGGCGTCGATCCGCTCGATTGCCACCTTCAGTGCCCGTGCAGCCCGTGGACCGCCGCCCCGATCAAGGCGATCTTCGGGTTGAGAATTACATGCACGGGCATCTGGTTCAAGAGGTCCGCGAACCGCCCTTTCCGCCTGAACGCCTGCATGAAGCCATCGTTCTTCAGCAGATGGAGAATCCGCGGGGGAATCCCCCCGCCCACGTACACTCCCGCCGTGGCCATCACCTTGAGGGCAAGATTCCCCGCTTCCGCCCCCATGATCGAAACGAAGGTTTTCAGGGTGGCCACGCAGAGCGGGTCGGGCCCTTCCCCGCCGGCACTTCCCGCTCCCGCGTCCTCACCTTGCGCCGCCAGCACGATTACCGGAGTAGGGTCGGGCACGGCCGCCAGCTTCTCGGTCAACCAGGCGGGCTCCGGCGCGAAACCGCTGTCCCGCAGGAAGGCGTAAATGTTCGGCAGCCCGCGGCCGGAGCACACCCGCTCGTAGCTCACATGGTCCATTCGCTTCAGCAAGTAGCTGAGCAGGGCCAGCTCATCGGCATTGGTGGGAGCGAAGTCGGCATGGCCGCCCTCCGAGGCGTGAGTGTGGTACCTGGTCCCCTCCCAGGTGAGAAACGCCTCGCCCAGCCCGGTGCCCGGCGCGATCACCGCCATGTTCCCGTGGCGCACCGGCTCCCCCTCGGTGAGGGTCTGGATATCCTCCGGTCGCAGATACGGAATGGCCGTGCCGATTGCCTCCAGATCATTGAGCAGGCGGACGGACTTGAGCCGCAAGGTCCCGGCCATCTCGCGCTCGTCCATCGTCCAGGGCAGGTTCGTGATCGTGGCCTTCCCATGTACCACCGGTCCCGCCACCCCAAAGCT
>DATBTL010000157.1:0-10601 GCA_036559345.1 Chloroflexota bacterium
CGGTCGACAGCGATAACGCCTTGCCGAGTGTCATCCAGCGCCTCTGGGATAGCGCGCGACGTAGCCAGTCTCGGGCGTTCGTCGTGCTGTGTACCAGTTTCACCGAAGCGGTGGAACGACACTTCCTGGTCGACGGTCCGCTCTATCGGCGGCGTACCCGCCAACTGGTGGTCGAACCTTTTTCCTACCGCGCGGCAACCGAATTCTTTCCCCAATGGCCGCCGATCGATCGACTCCTTGCCTGGGGCATCGTGGGCGGCGTTCCTTCCTATCTCCAGGCACTGGAGGCCGACACGTTGGAGGACGCGATAATCGCGCATGTGTTGGACAAAACCGCCGTGCTCTACTCGGAGGCCGATACCCTGCTTGCTCAGGAGGTGCGCGGCATTGGCCCCGCCTTGTTGCGCGGCATGCTCGCGGCCATCGCCTATGGTTGTACCGAGCCGAATCAAATCGCTCAGCGGGTTGGCCGCCCCATGACATCCCTCTCCGGAGCCTTACGATTCCTCACTGATTATGGCTTGATCGAGCGGAGGGTGCCGTTCACGGTTGCCAATGCGGAACGCACGCGCTCGACCCGCTACACCATCGCGGATAACTACCTGGCATTCTGGTTCCGCTTCGTGTTGCCGAACCGCTCCTTGCTTGAGCAAGGGCAAGCGGCGGAGGTGTGGCGCGACCGGATCGCGCCGGCCTTGTCCTCCTACATGGGCGGCCGCTTCGAGGAAGCGTGCCGGCAATTCATCCGCCTGGAGCCGGAGCGGTGGGTACATACAATAAGCGAACTTGGGGTGTGGTGGCGCGCTACCGATGAACTGGAGATCGTCGGTCTGAATGAAGCGCGCCAGGTAGGGCTCACCGCCGAGGTGAAATGGACCGATCAGCTCGTCGGTATCGACGTGCTCCATACGCTGCAACGACGGGTGGCCATGCTCCCCCACGTCGCGCCGGACCATCAACTGGTGTTGTTCGCCAAGATCGGCTTCACCGATCAGGTGCGCGCTCTCCAGAATCCCGCGCTGCTCCTGGTAACCGCGGCTGATATGCTGGCCTGACCGCGCGGATTCATCCCCGGAGCCCAGTGGCGGCCAGCAGGGCGCCGGCGGTCAGTCCCTCCTCGCCCGACCAGCGGTAGCCGTGCAGGTCGGCGGGCAGGTCCAGGGTGGTGACGATGGTGACCAGTTTGCGGTTGAGTTCCACCCGCTCACGGTGCTCCTCAAGCAGCGCGGCTTGGCGCGCGGGCAGGCTGGGCAGGACGGCATAGAGGGCGTCGAGGTCGCCGTGCTGGGCGAGGAGGGCGGCGGCGGTGCGGGGGCCGATCCCCGGCACGCCGGGGATGTGGTCCGAGGGGTCGCCGATCAGCGCCTTGAGGTGGGTGAATTGGCCGGCCCGGACGCCCCAACGCTCCTCCACCAGGGCCGGGGTCCAGGTTTCGCCGTCCTGGCCCTTCGGCATGAACACGTCCACCCCCGGCCGCACCAGTTGGAGCAGGTCGCGGTCGCCCGAGACGATGGTGGCGGGCAGTCCGCCGGCCGCGGCGCGCGCGGCCAGGGAGCCGAGCACATCATCCGCCTCGTAGCCGGGGATCATCGGGTGGGTGATCCCGAGATGGTCCAGCACGTGCAACACCTGGCCGACCTGGGCGTCGAAGTTCGCGACCTCCTCCTCCGTGCCGCGCGGCCTCCCGGTTCGGTAGTCGGGGAAGAGAGCGCGGCGGAACGGGGGCTCCGGCGGATCGAAGGGGATACAGACGTGGGTGGGGGCGAAGCGGCGGACCAGGCGCAAGAAGGCGCCCGCGAACCCATGCACCCCCTGGATCGGTGCCCCATCGCGGCCCACGATGCTCCGGGGCAGCGCGTTATAGGTGCGGTGGAACAGATGGTGGCCGTCGATCAGCAGGAAGCGTTCCTCGCTCATGCGCCGAGCAAGGCCCGCTGCGTGGTCGGCGCGTGTGCGTTCAGTGCCGTCATATCCGCTGCTTCCTTCCGGCTATGGAATATCTCGAATCCGGTGAGACGCCTTCCAGGATACAACAGCGCGCGCTCGAGGCCCACCCCCACTGATGCTCGACCGCTCGTCGCGAGAACGATCAGGTTGCTCCAGGGTACCGCTCTTTCGTGGGCCGCGCTGCGTCCATGCCTCGCGCCCCTCCTCGCGCCGCTCATCCCATACCACTGCCGTACGTCGTGGGTTAGGGCCATGGTAACACGTCCTGGGGCCGGCGGATGTGGCGGCCTTGACCCATCGGGACGCGGGCACCAGGCCGCCATTCACCTCCATCGGGTACCGTCCGGGTGATGCCAGGAGCCCTCTGGCGGATTCCGGTAGGGGCTCAGAGGGCCATCGAGTGAGTTCAGCCTCGCTGTCCTACGAGGCTGCGCCCTTCTCAATGGGGACGCCGACCAGGCTGCCCCACTCGGTCCAGGAGCCATCGTAGTTCTTGACCTGCTCGTAACCGAGCAGCCGGGTCAGCACGAACCAGGTGTGGCTGCTGCGCTCCCCGATCCGGCAGTAGGCCACCACCCGCTTGTCCGTCGTGACGCCCATGCCCTCATAGAGCGCCTTCAGTTCCTCGGCGCTCTTGAAAGCGCCATCTTCATGGGCCGCCCTGGCCCAGGGAATGTTCCTCGCCCCTGGTATATGTCCGCCGCGCTGTGCTCCCTCCTGCGGGTAGTTGACCATGGCGATCACCTCGCCACTGTACTCGGTGGGTGAACGGACATCCACCAGCGCCTTGCCACTGCCCGCCTGCGCGTACTCGCGCAGCACCTCGTCGCGGAAGGCGCGGATGGAGAGGTCCGGCTCCTTCGCCATGTAGCTGGTCGCGGCATAACTCGGCGCCTCGCGCTCCAGCGGCCTGCCTTCGGCCTCCCAGGTGGCCCGGCCACCATTCATGACCCGGCAGTCCTGGTGGCCATAGAGCTTGAAGAGCCAGAAGGTGTAGCAGGCATACCAGTTGTTCTTATCGCCGTAGAAGACGACGGTCGTATGGTTGGTGATGCCGCGGCCGGCCATCAGCCGCTCGAAGGCGGCCTTATCGATAAAGTCGCGGCGCACCTGGTCCTGCTCGTCGATGTGCCAGTCGATCTTGACCGCGCCGGGAACGTGTCCCTTCTCGTACAGCAGCACGTCCTCGTCGGACTCCACGATCCGCACATTGGAGTCGTGCATGTGATCTGCCACCCAATCCGTGGAGACGAGGGCCTCTGGATGCGCGTAGCCGTGATTCATCTCTTCTTCCTCCTTCTGCTTCATGTCGCCGCGTGCCTTCCACGCATTCCCATCATAGGCGCGCCAGGGCGGGAGGGCATCGGGGGATTTCCCTAGTATGCCGCCCCGGCGCCCCTTATTTCTTGGCCGTAGGGGTACCTACGGCGCCTACACCATGGCTTTGGGGGCGCGCCACGCGCGCTCCGTCATTGCACCGCCCGCCCTTCGCCACTCAGAGGGCGTGGGGATCAGGGGTCGGGCGCCTCGACTAGGCCGTGGGCAACGGCATGGACGGCGGCTTGAGCGCGGGATCCACATCCCAGCTTGCCGAGGATATTGCCGACATGGATCTCGGCGGTCTTGGCGGAAATGAAGAGCTCCTGGGCGATCTCGCGGTTGCTGCAACCGCGGGCGATCAGGCTGAGCACCTCGCGCTCACGAGGAGTGAGGGGGTTGCCGCGCCCAGCGGCCGCGCTTGCCGAACGGGGCGCCAGGCCGTGCTGCTTGAGTGCGAGGTCGACGATCTCCAGCTCCAGCGCCGCCCCCAGGCGAGCGAAGATCTCGCGGGCCGCGGCTAGCTCGCGGGCGGCCTCCGCGCGTGCCGGTGGATCGTCCGCGGGCAGGAGACTCTCGGCGCGACGGCGACGGGCGCGCGCCTCCTCGAACGGGCAGGCCATCGCCTGCCAGCGCTCGGCCGCCCGCTGGTAGTGCGCGGCCGCCTCATCGTGCCTGGCTTCCTGGGCGGCGACCAGCCCTTGGACATCCTCGAAGGAGGCCGGCGCCAGAGGCATTACGGCGTCCCGGCTGAGCGTGGCCAGGGCGCTCAGGAGTTCCTGTATCCGGTCGCCGCGCCCGGCAGCCAGGTACACCTCGACACCGTACCCGAGCATCCTGGTGGCCCTGATCTGTGGCCCCACGGGTCGCCACAGCGCCACGCACCGATCCATTATCGCCACGGCCTGATCGAGGTTCCCACGTGCTAGGTGAACGCGTGCCAGGGTGGACAGCCAGCCATGGAGCTTTTGGAACTCTCCTCCCCACTCGGCCAGAGGCAGCTCTTCCTCCAGAGTCCGTTGCGCTTCCTCGAGACGGCCCTGACGGAGCAGCAGTTCGCCCTTGTTCGGTAGCGCGGACAGGCGCGCGACCGGGTAGCCCATCTCACCGGCCAGGATCGCCTGATCCAGGAGCTCCCAGGCCTGCTCCCAGTGCCCCATTCTCATCTCCGTCTCGCCAAGGTTATGGCGCAGAAAGCCCTTGAAGAGTCCGAAGCCGAGGCGATCCGCGAGCGCGATGCCTTCTCTCAATACACCCGCGGCCCGTTGATACTCGCCGAGACACGCGAGCATGTCGCCAAGGTTGTTATAAGCCCGCAGCGCCTCGAACTGCAGATCAAGCCGGTTCGCCATCTCCAGGCTGCGCTCCATGTAGGCCAATCCTCGTTCACGCTGGCCAAGCTCAATCAGTGAGCCTCCGACATGGTTCAGGGTGTGCGCCGTGACGGCCTCATCGCCGAGTTCATCGGCCAGGCGCAGCGCCCTCTCGCCCCACTCTACGCTCTCACGCGAGCGCGTCGAGAGCATATGGAGACGTGAGATCTCGCTGTAGGCCATGGCCAGCTCGTGCCCGGGCGGCTCGGTCTCCAGCACGGCGACAGCGGCTTTGGTGAGCTCGAAAGCTGCCTTCGTCTCGCCACGCTCCCAGGAGACCCGGCCGAGGCGGCGGTAGATGCCGGCCACCTTGCGCCGGTCTCCTAACTGGTCATAGAGCTGCCGTGCCTCCTGCCAGTAGCGTTGGTATTGATTGGTATCGCCCAGCGGATAGGCTGCCTCGGCGAGCTTCTCATACAACTCGGCCCGCCCCAGCAGGTCAGCCGCGTCAAGCAGATTGAGGGCCACCTCGTAGTGCGCCACCGCCTCGCGATAGGCGGACATGCGCGCCGCCCGTTCCCCGGCCAGCCGCGCGTACCGCGCCGCCTTTGCCGGGTCCCTGGCCTGGAGGCTATGGTAGGCCAACTGGTCGATCACGCCTTCCGCCGTCGCGCCGTAGGTCTCCTCCAGCGCTTGCAGCACGGCTCGGTGCTTCAGTCGCCGCTCCCGGCCCAACAGATCGTCGTAGATCGCCTCCCGCGTCAGCGCGTGCCGGAAGCTGTAGCGGTCCTCCAGCCCACCAGCCTCCTCCTCCACCAGTTGCCGCTCGACCAACGCCTCAACCGCGCGCAGGAGCGCCGCTTCCTCCATTCCCGTCAGGCGCAGCAGCAACTCGAAGTCGAAACGCCGTCCTATTACCGCCGCATAGGTCAGGACGCTGCTGGTCGCCTGATCAAGATCCGAGGCGCGACGCAAGATGCCCTCCTTGAGCGAGAGGGGGATCGCCAGATGCGCTATGCCTCTCCCCTCCTGGGCGCTCTGGATGAGCGCCTCCAAAGGATACTGCTCAAGCAGGGCCTTGAGCAGTTCCTCGAGGAAGAAAGGGTTGCCCCCCGAGCGGTCATAGAGGATGTCCACCAGGGGCAGGGGCAGCGGCCGCTCCAGGGTGGTCTCCAGCATGCGGGCCAGCTCATCGCGGGAGAGGGGGGACAGGCGCAGTTCGTGTGAGAGACGCTCGCGCGTGAGTTCGGCGAGCAGGCGCGCGAACGGATGGCGGCGGTGCAACTCCTCGCCGCGATACGTGCCGAGAATGAGGATGCGGTGGTCCAGAATCGACCGTGCCAGGTGGTTCAGCAGCTCCTGGCTGGTCTGGTCCGCCCAGTGCAGATCCTCGAGCAGCAGGAGTCGGCAGTGCCCGGCGCCCCACGGCAGCAGGACGCGGCGGATCGCTTCGAAGAGCCGCCGCTTCAAGCCCTGAGGGTCGCTAGCGGCGGGAGCCGGCGCCAACTCGGGCAGCACGATGACCAGATCGCTGCCCCACGGGCCGGCTGCTTGCAGCACCGCCTCGGCGCCGTGGACCCGCAGGACCGCGCGCAGGGCGTCGACGAAGGGACCATAGGGGACCGCCGGATCCTCGTCGTGGCAATGGCCCTGGAACACCTCTATCCCTGTCCTTGCCCGCGAGCGCTCGACGAAGGCGCGGGTCAGGCGGGTCTTGCCGACACCGGCCTCCCCAGCGAGGAGGACGACGCGGCCTCGCCCCTCGTCGAGTACCGCCGTGAGGTGGATATCGAGATCTCGCAACTCGGCTTGGCGGCCGACCATGCGGGGGGCGAGGGCGCGCGTACCGCTCATCAGTGGAGCTCCCTGGCAAAGAGGCATATGGTGGGTATCATCCACTTGGTCCCCGTGAATCCCCGAGCAGCGAACGTGCGTATGCCGGGCTACGTGGGGGCATCGATCGCCCCAGCCGGCGACTCCTCGTGGGTGGTGCTATCGGTCCGCGCTACCTCGGCTCCGCTTGTCTGCGCTGGTTTGCCATTATTTTCAGCAACCTCACCGGTGGGCCCCGCATCGGCATTGCCGTGGCCGTTGGCCTGTACGGTCGGCGCGCCGGCCACTCCATTCTGCTTGACCATCAAGTCGTGCAGCTTGAGCCCGGTCGTGGATTCAAATACTGCTCCGAGCAAGGGCACCATCCCTACGATGTCCTGGGTGATCCGCGATGTGACGCCGTCGCCCTCGCCGGCCGCGATGTAGGTAACGTTGCCGATGCGGCCGTATGCCTCGAACAGCTTTCCGGCGATCTGGGGAAGCGCGGCCAGCGCGGTATCCAGGATAGCTGCCTGATTTTGCTCGTTGAGGGCTTCCACATGGAGGCGCAGCGCCTCCGCCGCGGCCATGCCCTTTGCCCGCGTCGCGTCGGCTTCGGCCACACCCTTCAGGCGCGTGGCGTCCGCCTCGGCCTCGCCGCGGGCTCGAATCGCCGCGGCATCCGCCGTGGCCTGCAAGCGGACAGCGCGCGCTTTGCCTTCCGCTTCCGATTCAAGTTGCAGCACGATCGCCTTGGCCTTTCCTTCCGCATCGAGTATCGCTCGCCGCTGCTCGGCTTCCGCCAGAATACGGATGCGCTCGCGGTCGGCTTCCGCCTGCCGCTGCACGGTAGCCAGAAGCTCCGCCGTGCGGCGGACCGCCTCGGCCTCCTGAATCTTGGCATCCTGTACTTTCTGAATGATTTCTACTTTGGTCTGCTCTTCAACCAGCTTCTGCTGCGTGATACTGGACTGAATTTCGTAGGCCCGGTCCGCCTGCGCCTTCTGTTCGGACACCGTGCCCAGATACTCGGCTTGCTTGATTTCCAGGTCGCGCTGCGACTCGGCCTGCGCTGCCTTTGAAAGGGTTTCCGCCTGTACGCGCTCCTGGTCGGCCTTCGCGGTTGCCTGCGCGGATTCGCGTAGCGTCTCGGCTGAGCGAATTGCCACATTACGGGTCATTTCCGCTTCGGCAATCTCAGCCATCTGCTTGTTGCGGGCGATTTCCGGGCGGCTCATGTTCTGTATATAGCCGGAGTCGTCGGTGACATCCTTGAGCGTGAACGAAACCACCTCCAGGCCGAGCTTCTCAAGGTCCGCCGCGACCGTTTCCCGCATCTTGGCGGATACAAGCTCCGGGTCCTTGACCAGTTGCTCGACGGTCAGCAGACCGACGATCCCACGAAGATGGCCTTCCATGACCTGCCTGACCATCTGCTCGCGTTCCTGGGACGATTTTGACAGGAACTGATTCGCGGCGCGCTTGATCTTTTCGTCCTCGTTCTCCACCTTAAGCTGCGTGATTGCTTCCACTTTCAGCGGGATACCCTGGGTGGTATAGAGCACGAACGACGGCGCGACGTCGAAGCTCATGAGCTCAAGATTGAACTCCTCGCACTTCTGGAATAGGGGAATGATCAAGGTTCCGCCGCCGACCACTACCTTGGTGCCGCCTTTGCCATAGACGATCAACGCATGGTTCGGTCCGACCTTGCGATAGAGCGTACCGAGCATATACGTGACAAGCATCAATCCAAGGACCGCGGCGACGGCGATGACCAAGCCTTCAACAATCGCGGAGTTCATGTAGGAGCACCTTTCCTCTCGGGTTTGGGCGGCGCGCAACCGCGTCGCCTGGCATGCACCTGCAAGTCATGGCATGGCTTGTCGGGGCACCGGATCGTCTGGCGGCGCGTCGCCACGATCGGGTTCGCTCAGTTCACTGAGCGGATCGAGCGGGCTTACATAGGCAATGCCACGCTCTCTCCGTACGATTACCACACTCGTGCCACGAGGCAGCGGTGTTCCATCCAGGCTCTTGGCGGCCGCGCTTCGATGCAGGCCTTCAAGAACATACACGACCTCGCCGACGCCATCCGCCCGGATGGGAGCGTTGAGGGTACCGATAGCGCCGGCGGCAGCCGCCGATAGGGGTTCCGTGTCCGCCCGCGTGAAAGCAGTCATCAGCAGCCGGGCCAGCGTCGCGCCGGCGATTGCCGCGATAATCGCCACGGGACCGGAAGCGGCCGGCGCCGCGAGATCCGCGATCAAGCCGCCGGCGCCAAACCACAGAACTGCCAGGGCGATCACCAAGGGGCTCAGCCACGATAGCGATCGGGCGAGCACTGCCGCGCCGGACGATTGCCCTCCTGTGTGCGGCGCCGGCCCCGCGTGGCCATGCATTGCGGGATGCCCCTGGCCGTCGCCCGGGAGCGCGAGATGACCGTGCGCGGCAGGCAGGGGTGCCGGAGCATGGTCCAGGGAAAGATGGGCCGGGCCGTGGCCGACATGCCCGGACAATCCGCCGAACAACGCCAACAGCCCGGTCGCGCCGAGGCCACCGACTAGACAGATCAGAAACAGCGAATGCATCTCTCATCCTGGCCGGTCACTATATCGTGACTGGGATCGTCCCATGTGGAAGGGCCGGCGGCGTGGCACAGGTATCATAGTACAGGGGAAGGTACCTGTCGAGGTTACATGCGCGGCGGTTCCAACTATTTGCTTGACATTGGGCGTACAATAGGGCTGTCGGACGATCTGGGCGCCGTGCTATGTGCCCGTTTGCGCGCCGCGGCCTGTTCCCCTCGCTCCGAGAATGTGGGACAGACCATGACAAGCGTAGATGCCGCATCCGTCGATAGCCCAGTCACGGAGACCATTGGCACTCGCATCGAACGAGATTTCGTCGGTGCCGCTGGTGTCGGCCTGGTGTATCTCGGCGACCGCCTCGGATTGTTCACGGCGCTGCGCGATGGCGGCCCCGCCACCTCCGGCGAGCTCGCCGCGCGAACCAGTCTGGTCGAGCGCTACATGCGCGAATGGCTGGCCGGCGTGGCCGCCGCTGGATATGTAGATTACGACCCCATAATGGGGCGTTTCAGTCTTACCGCTGAACAGGCGGCCTACTTTGCCGACGCGCAGAACCCCTTGTTCGCGGGAGCAACCGCGCAGTTTCAGCTAAAGATCCTCGAGCAAGCTGACGCGGTGGCGGAGGCGTTTCGTCGTGGTGGCGGCGTGCCCTATAGCGCTTACGACCCCGGTGTGGCTAACGGCTTCGAGCGCGATTCGCGGAAGTATTACGGCAACAACCTGGTGCCGACATGGTTACCGGCGTTGCCTGGCGTGATCGAAGCGTTACGGGACGGTGGCGCGATGCTCGACGTGGGCTGCGGCGGTGGCGGCGCATGCTTCGCGGTGGCGCGAGCATTTCCCACCGCATCGGTCGTCGGCATCGACACCCATGGGCCAGCTATTGAGCGAGCGCGGGCCGATGCCGCGGCTACTGGCCTGGACGCCCGGGTGACCTTCAAAGCCATGAACGCGGCGGAGTTGCCCGAAGCGTCGGCGTACGACTTGGTAACCGCCTTCGAGATTGTCCACGATCTCGCCGATCCAGTGGCCGGGTTGCGCGGCATCCACCGGTCTCTGAAACCGACTGGTGCCTGTTTAACGAGGGATCCGTTCGCGGCCGACACCGTTGAAGGCAATCTCAACGCGCAAGGGAAGCTTCTGTACTGGGCCAGCGTCTTCTACTGCATGACGGTGTCGCTGGCCCAGGAAGGCATCGGTCTGGGAACCTGCATGGGTGAAGCCAAGGCCCGCGAACTGGCGGTCACTGCCGGCTTCACCAGCGTCCGCCGCCTTCCGCTCGGTGACGAAACAGAGTTGTTCTTAGAACTGAGGCGCTGACGCTTGGGAACGGTGAACCCTGAGGCTATCTCTTCCGCTGTTTGAAGTGCGGCAAACCTAGCTTCTATGCTGATAGCAGATGAGACCGTGGATCGAAGAAGGTTGGCGTCGATCCCAGGCGGTATCGTCGCTGCTGATGGCGTTCGTGCCAATTTACCAACAGTATCAAACCTGAGGCACGCCCCGGCCATGCGCGAGTAGCCGAGGAGCGGTCCCACCCTCCACCCGGACCTCTGGCGCATGCTACCATTCCACGCGTTGGAACCAGCGGTGACGGAGCATGAGGGAGCCAGGGGCATGG
>DATBTL010000158.1:0-9569 GCA_036559345.1 Chloroflexota bacterium
GCGGCGGAAGCACGCGGCTTCATCCCGGAGATTCAGGCGGCTGAGGCACTGGGCTGCGGTTCGCAAGACGAGTTGCCGGGCCGACTCCGGGCCCTTGATCCAACCCTTGGTATCTACATGCCGGGGGTTGGGCTCTGCAGCCCCAGCTTCGCGGAAGCGATGCGCCGCGGGCTGCGCCGGAAACCGCGGCCCAGGCCCGCCGCGTAATGGCCAGTTAGGCACTTGCCCGCTTTGGGTGCATGTCTAATGAATCAGACCGCCATGGTACACCAGCTCGTAGGCGACCTTGTCGTTCGCTTCGATGCGCTCCCTTCCCTGGAACCAGGTAACGTCGCCCTGGTTGGTATCGACGTAAAGGTAGGGCTCGCTCACATGGCGGAAGCCGCCAAGGAACCGGCCCTCGTGATACATGGCCGAGAGGCTGGCCTTGATCACCCGCCCCGCGTCCACGCCGCTAATCACATCGGGCAGGAGAATGCGGCCGTAATAGCTCATGGCCCAGACCGCTCCTCGATTATGGTACACAACCTCCTGTCCGGCGAAGTCGGTGATGCCAACATAGCTGTCGTGATAGGCCCAGTCTCCGTCGATAAATTGGAAATCATGGGAATCGAGGCGATAGGGAAGGAGCGTGAATCCGTCCCCGCCGTACGTAGTGGCCTTGGCGCGGACCACGAAACTTTCCAACTCGGCCAGATCGAGCGTCTCCATGACCATATCCTCTCTTTGGATCGATGGCGTGGCGGTCCCACGGGCGGAACCGAATCAGTACGCGCGGTTTCCATGCCCCAGGAAGCGCCGCTTTCTCTGCCATGGTAGCGTGCCGGACGAGCGATGGAGATAATCCCGTTCTGGGATCCGGCGAGAAAGGGCAAAGCGGCGGGCGTATACCTATAAGGGCCTTGACAAGTGGGCCATTGTGGTGTGCCCACCATCTGCTAGGATAGGTGTCAGGTGCTCGCATGGGCATAGTGGAAGCGAGATCGAGATGTACGACACACCCCGACCGGTAGCAACGCAGCGTCGGTTCGACCTGCTGTTGCCTAGCACGCAGCGGGCTCTTGGCCGCAATGGGATCTGGGAAGACAAGGATATCGCGGCCTTAAGCGATGGCGATCTGCGCCGTTTGGCCTACATTGGGCCAGTAGGGCGTCAGGACATACGGCGGCTCTTCCCCAACCGCTAGAAGGGCGATGGGCCAGCCGCGCGTGGAGTGCGCCCGTGCTCCAGATTGGTGATTCCTTACTGGACACGGGCGCGTAGCTTCAGCGCGTCCCTCGCGCTCGAAACCAATCACTCCGGCATAAGGCCCTGCCAGCGATGGCCTTGATGGAGCGCGTTAGGCGGCATATTCGGCGGCATCGGCGGCAATCGGCGCCAGGTGAACCACCCCGATCCGGCTGTCCGCCATCCCATAATACACATCCAGGCCGCCATCTCGTTCCTCGATGGCCGTGGGAAATACCACGTTGCTCACGACGCCGATCCGTTCCTCGATCGTCTCCGGCCCAAAGAGCGGAGTCTGGGACCGGGCCAGCACCCGGCGAGGGTCCTCACGATCAAGAAGCAGCACCCCCGCCTGGTAGCATCGTCCCCCATCCGGATTGAGGCGGACCCCGTGATAGAGGGTCAACCAGCCGTTGGGAGTCAGCACGGGCACGGTGCCGCCACCAATCCGGTGCTCCTCCCAGGCGTGCTCTGGGCGAGCGAGCAGATGATGGCCGGTGAAACGGGCCGGCGCGGCATCGTCCAGCCACCCCAGGTCAGCTACCGCGCAGTAAGAGATCCACATACTGGGCCGATCGTCCTCTACCCCGGCGGGTAAGGGCGCCGCAGTACACCGCGCCCCCGGCTCTTGGCATATTTCATAGATGGGCCGGTGCAGCATGGCGAGGGCCAGGGTTCCGTCGGGACCATGCACGAGACCTGGCAGCAGCATGGCATCCTTATTCACGTACTGGCTGAAATCAACGCCCTGCTCGGTGCCAAAGTCGACCAGACCGTGCCGTTTCCAGGCGCGCAAGTCGCGTGACGAGGCCAGGGCGACCCGAGGGCCGGTCGGGCCGAGGGCCGTGTAGGCCATCACGTAGACATCGGCGCAGGCCAGGTAGGTAACCCGAGGATCCTCGCAGCCTCCTTCGCCCACGCGGACGATCTCGTAGGGCGCGGCCGGTTCCAGTGCCGTACCCAGGCGTTCCACCCCACTGGGACGGCCCTGGGCGTCCCGCAGTACGCGGGCCAACCCGATACGCGAGTAGTTACCGGAACCCACGCAGCGGGGGAAAAGATAATAGTGCCCATCCGGACCCGTGATCCCCGCCGGATTGAGCACTCCCTCAACCTCATGGGGATTCCCCGGTTCCGGGGACATGAGCAGCCCGAGCCGTTCCACGGTGAATTCGATTGGTGGTGACATCATCGTCATGAAGTGTTGCTCGGCCCGGTTGGCCGCTCCCCTCGTCTGGACTGTTAGCGGTTCACTACTTTAGTATGAGCGGCGCTTGGTGTCTCTAGGATGAACGTTGACGACAAGCGAAATTAGGGGCGGTGGAGTTGATTAGGAGAAATGTAATCGAGTGGGGATACGCGCCGTCCTCAACACAATAGACGGGCTATCCCTGCCAGCCAATAGCCCATGTGGACCGTGGGGGCGCATTTATGTTTCTTTTTTGCGCTCGCGCCGTTAGAAGGGGTGAGTGCGAGCGCCCACCGCGTACCGCATCACCAGCCTGTCCTGGCCGGGAGGCGTGACATCCTGGAATCCAGCCTGCCGAAAGGTCTCGGGCGACCCCATGTACGTGTACAGGCGGCAGCTCGGCTCGACCGGATACCCTTCAAGGATCATGGCGTCCTGGGACGGTGAAACTCCAGTGGGGACGGCACGACAGAGGCGCTCTCACTACTACGGATGGAGCTTCTCCTTGGCTACCAGCATGGCGATGAAGGTGTCAATGCGCGCCCTCCGGGTTTCCGGCTTTTTCGCGCTCTCGATCCGGTAGCAGATTGCATAGCGATTCGCCGCGTTGAGCGTGGCGAAGAACTCTTTGGCGATCGGGAATCGATCGAGTTCCGCCTGGAAATCGTCCGGGACCGCCATCATACGCTGTGATGCGTAGGCCGCGTCCCACCGGCCATCCGCCTTCGCCGCGTCAACTTCCCGCAGTCCGCCCGGCATCATCTTGCCTGACTCGATGAGTACGGTCGCGCGCTCCGTATTGACTCTGGACCAGAGACTTTTGGGGCGGCGCGGCGTAAACTTTTGCAGCCAGAACGTGTTGTCATACGACTGCTTCTGCCCATCAATCCAGCCATGACATAGCGCCGAATCAAGGGCGTCGGAATACGAGACCGAGCCGATCCCGACCCCCTTCTTGGCGATCTTGAGCCACACCCCACCCTGTTCCCCGTGGTGCTCGTTGAGCCAATCTTCCCACTCCCGCGGCGAGGCACAGAGCAGCACGGGCAGGTTCGCGAACGTCTCCATGCGCTGGAGGGTAGCACACTCTCGGGGCGGCTGAGCGGATCAGATGGAATCGCCGTCGGTAGCGGGACGCCGCGTGGTCCCGGCTGCCATGCTACACTCTTCCCAAGGAGGTCTTGTAGTGCGATGCGTCTTGAATTTGAGGTACCCGACCAAGTACTGCACGAGTTGTTGGATCCCGTGCCTATCCCACGGATGGTTCATGTCCGTTACCACATGGCTGCCCCGACCGCGATAGCCGATATCGACGCCGCGGTAGCTGATCAGGTACGGCGCCCGGAAGCGAGCGGCGCCATCAAGCCGGGCCACCGCGTGGCGATTGGGGTGGGCAGCCGGGGAGTGGCGCGGGTGGCCGAGATCACCGCCGCCCTGGTACGAGCGCTCCGCGGCTTAGGGGCGGAGCCGTTCGTCATTCCCACCATGGGCAGCCACGGCGGCGCCACCGCCGAGGGGCAACGGGAAGTGTTGACCCACCTGGGGGTAACCGAGGAGCGGGTCGGCGCGCCTATCCATTCCTCGATGGAGACGGTGGAGATTGGCCGGACCACGGACGGCATTTCCGTGCGTTTGGACCGTCATGCCCTGGGGGCCGACCATATCGTATTCGTGGGCAGAGTGAAGCCGCACACGGCGTTCCGCGGGCCCTACGAGAGCGGACTGGCCAAGATGATCGCGATCGGCCTGGGCAAGCAATCGGGCGCCGCCGCCTGCCATGCCGCCGGTTTCGGGGACATGGGACGCCGGGTGCCGTTGATCGCGGAAGTCGCCCTGGCCCACGCGCCGATCCTCTTCGGCCTGGCGGTGCTGGAGAACGCCTATGACCAGCCCTACAAGATTCTTGCCGTCCCAGGAGATCGCATCCTGGCTGATGAGCCCGCCCTTCTGCTCGAGGCGAAGGCGGCGATGCCCAGCCTTCCCTTTGGCGAACTGGATGTTCTGGTGATCGACGAGTTGGGGAAGAACATCAGCGGTGACGGGGCCGATCCCAATATCACGGGCCGCTACGCTACCCCATTTGCCGCCGGGGGGCCCGTGGTGAATAAACAGGTGGTGCTTGACCTCACCGAGGCAACCGACGGGAACGCCAACGGCCTGGGAACCGCCGACTTTACCACGGTACGCGCCGCTCGGAAGGTCGATTGGGCTCGGACCTATCCCAACGCGCTCACCTCCACGGTCGCCCAGCCCGTGGCCTTGCCGATGGTCCTCCCGTCGGATCGGCTGGCTCTGGCCGCCGCGCTGCTCACCTGCAACGCGGTGGGCCGCCCGCCTCGCCTGCTCCGCATCGCCAATACCCTGCACCTCGGTGAGCTACTCCTCTCCCAGTCGTTGCTGGATGACGCTCGCGCCGATGGCCGTTTGGAACTGCTGGACGAGCCTGCCGCGCCGCCATTCGACGAGGAGGGGAACCTGCGGGACCTCGCGACCCTGGCGCCCGCGCATGGGTGATGCTTGACCATGCCGGCTCTCTCCAACCTGAACCTATATCGAGAGGATCGTGAATAATGCCCGAGTCGCCGTTCGTGGCCTACCTTGCACCCCGACTGCCGGAACTGCTGGCTGAACTGGCCGGCCTCTCCGCCATGGATTGCGGAACCTACGATAAGGCAGGTGTGGACGCGGTGGGCCGCCTGATCCGGGCGAAGGCCGAGGCTCGCGGCGCGGCGGTTGAAACCTTTGAGGGCGGGGAACTGGGCGACTCGCTGGTCGCCACCTGGCGCGGGACTGGCACGGCGCGCGTCCTCCTGGTGGGGCACCTGGACACCGTGTATCCGCGAGACTGGCCCGCGGGACATCCCTTCACTATCGAAGGGGATCGGGCACACGGACCCGGCACCGCCGATATGAAGGGCGGGTTGCTGACGGGGCTGTATGCGCTGGACGCTCTACGGGCCGCCGGGTTCGCCAACTTCGCCGAAATTGCCTTTGTGTTCAACAGCGACGAGGAAATCGGCTCCCCCAGTTCCACCGCGCTTATTCGGCGGAACGCCGAGGGGCGGGACGCCGTGTTGGTTCTGGAGCCTGGGCGGGCCAACGGCAATATCGTCTCGGCCCGGAAGGGGATGGGCACCTTCGAGTTAAAAGTATCCGGACAGGCGGCGCACGCGGGAGTGGATCCGGAGAAGGGCCGCAGCGCCATCCTGGAATTGGCCCACCAGACCATGGCCTTGCATGCCCTGAGCAACCTGCCGGCCGGAATCACGGTCAATGTGGGGGTGGTCAACGGCGGCACGCGCGGTAACGTGGTGGCCGCCGAGGCCGTAGCCAAGATCGATCTGCGGGCCCGCACCAGGGAGGATCTGGAGACAATCATCGCCGCCATGCACAGGTTGGCGGCGACCGTGACCGTACCGGGGACGGCCGCCTCGTTGTCCGGGACGATCGGCCACCAACCGATGGCCCGCACCGAAGCGATCGCCCATTTAGTGGCCCTGTGCCAGGAGTCGGCGCGTGCGGCGGGCTTCGCGGTCGAGGAGACCGCAACGGGAGGCGGCTCCGATGGGAATACCACGGCAGCCATGGGCGTCCCCACCCTGGACGGACTGGGTCCGGTGGGAGGGGGGGCGCACAGTCCCGGCGAGTATCTTGAAATCTCGTCCCTCATGCCCCGCGCGGCCATGCTGGCCGGGTTGATCGAGCGGGTATGCACGGAAAAGGGCGGCGCCGGCTGAGGCGGTGAGCATCGGACGGATCGGACCGATCCGTCCGATCCGGACATAGGCGAAGAATGCCGTCCGGCATCATGGTACACTGGGGATGGCGCGACAGGAGACCAGGCGCGGGAGCAGCGACATGGCGGTAGATCTCCGGACCCGGAACCCCCACCGGTGGGAAGTCAGCACCTATGTTCCCAACGAAAGGGAGACCCAGATCTTGGGGGGCAACGAGGCACACTGCGATGCCGGCATCACCTTCAGCCGCGCGCTCCGCACCCATGCCACGCGCGAGGGGATGGTCTGGGTGGTCCGCTTCGAGTCCGAGTTGCGGTATCGGCGGACCGATGGGACGACCGGGGTGTTCTACCCAGACATGCTGATGGCGTCGGATCTCCGCCTCGATCCTCATGGGCACTATGACGTGGAGACGGTCGGGCGCCCGCCGGCGTTCGTGCTGGAGATCCTTTCCAAGAAGACGGCCCGGAAGGACGTGGGGGTCAAGCTGCTTGCTTATGGCGAGTTGGGGGTGGAGGAGTACCTGACCTTCGACCCACGGCCGGGGAAGCACTGCGAGTTGCATGGCTATCGGCTGGCGGGCCGGCGGTACCGGGAAATTCCCCCCGACCCCGAGGGCGGCGTCTGGCTGAACACGATCGGCTTGCGGGTGGCGGCGGACGCGGCGCCCCGGCCCTTCACGGGACCGCGCCTTCGGTTGAGCACGCGCGAGGGGCGACGTCTCCTGTACCTGGACGAGGAGGCCGAGGCCCTCTATGCCGCCGAGGACGCGCGTCAGGCCGCCGAGGGAGCGAAAGAGTTGGCTGACCGGTCGCGACGTCTGGCCGAACGAGCCCTGGAGGCCGAGAGGCAGGCACGAGAAGCCGCCGTGCGGGAGCGTGAGGCGGAAAGGCAGGCACGGGAAAGCGCCGAGCAAGCGTATGCCGCCGAGATTGCCCGCCTCCGGGCCCTGCTAGAGCCTCCACGCGATCCTGACGACTCTCGGGAGGCAGGCACCTAGCCCTTTCGGCGAACCAAAAGCCTTGCTGGTATGATGGGTCTGTCACGCTCCCCGAAGCTAATGGAAGAGAGAGCACCGTGAGAATCGCCGAGACGAATTGGATGCAACTGGCGGATTACCTGACCCGCGATGACCGGGCCGTCGTGCCGTTGGGGAGCACGGAGCAGCACGCCTATCTCAGCCTGGCGACCGACGCCATTCTGGCTGAGCGGGTAGCGACGGAGGCGGCGGAGCCGCTTGGCGTCCCGGTTTTTCCCGTGCTTGCCTACGGGATCACCCCCTATTTCCTCGCCTTCCCCGGCAGTATCAGTCTGCGCGTTTCCACCTACATCTCCGTGGTGCGCGACGTGCTGGACGCCCTGGCGGGCCAGGGCTTCCGCCGCGTGCTGCTGGTGAACGGACACGGCGGCAATAATCCCGCCGGTTCCTTCGCCGCCGAGTGGATGGCCGATCATCCCAAGATGACGGTTAGTTTGCACAATTGGTGGAATGCGCCTCGCACCTGGCAAGCGGTGCAGGAGATCGACCCGGTGGCCTCCCACGGCTCCTGGATGGAGAATTTTCCGTGGAACCGAGTCGCCCCCGCCCCCTCCGGCGAGAAGCCGATGGCCGATCTGGACCAGCTTCGCCGCCTTCCGCCCGCCGCGATCCGCGATCTGATTGGCGACGGCAACTATGGCGGGGACTACGAGAAGGCGGACGCGCTGATGCTGGCGCTCTGGCAAACGGCGGTGGCGGAAACCCGCGACGTGATCGCCGGACTCTGACCCATGGAAGGCACACCGGAAGCATACATCGATGGGCGGCGCGAGGACATTCTGTCCCAGCTTCTCGATTTTCTCCGCATCCCCAGCGTCAGTACGGATCCGGAGCACGGCGCCGACATCAGGGCCGCCGCTGGTTGGGTTGCCGATCGCCTGCGCGAGGCCGGTCCATTGGCGGTCGAACTCCTGGAGACCGGCGGCCATCCCGTCGTCTATGCCGAGTGGCTGGGCGTCCCCGGCCGTCCCACCGTGCTGGTCTATGGCCATTACGACGTGCAGCCGGCCGACCCACTCGGCGAGTGGCGGTCGCCGCCGTTCTCCCCAGAAATCCGCGATGAGCGAATCTATGCTCGTGGGGTGAGCGACGACAAGGGACCGATGTTCATTCCGATCAAAACCGCCGAGGCGTTCTTCGCCACCGGCGGCCGCCTCCCGATCAACGTCAAGTTTCTCCTGGAAGGCGAGGAAGAAATCGGCAGTCCGCATCTGGCCGAGTTCGTGGCGCGCCATGCCGGCAAGCTCAACGCCGATTACGCGCTGAGCGCCGATGGGGCAATGTGGCGCCCCACCGAGCCCTCGCTCACGATCGGCAGCCGGGGACTGGTGGCGCTTGACCTGGAGGTGCGCGGCCCCCGCACCGACCTCCATTCCGGCCGCCATGGCGGCGCGATACAGAATCCGCTGCATGCCCTGGCCGCGTTGGTGGCCGGTCTGCACCGCCATGATGGCACGGTGGCCGTGGACGGTTTCTACGAGGGGGTGGAGGAACCAAGCGACGCCGACCGTCGGGGGATGGCCGCGCTGGGCTTCGACGAAGCTGGCTACCGTGAGGCGGTAGGTGTCCCCGATTTGTATGGCGAGTCCGGCTACTCGACCCTTGAGCGCCAGTGGTATCGCCCGACCCTGGAGGTGAATGGCCTGTATGGCGGCTACCAGGGATCGGGTTCCAAGACGGTCGTCCCCTCGGTGGCCCACGCCAAGATCACCTGCCGCCTTGTCCCCGGCCAGGTACCGGGCGAGGTGCTTCGCCGGGTGACCGATCATCTGGAAACCCATACTCCGCCGGGCGTGACCGTACAGGTTACCCCGCACGCTGGGGGTGCGCCCGCCTACCGCATAGACGCCGCGCATCCCGCGCTCCGCATAGCCCAACAGGTGCTCCGGCGCCGATACGGCCAGGAGCCCGCCGTGGTCCTGATGGGCGGCACGCTCCCGATCAGCGATATCTTTCGGCGGGTGCTGGGGATCGACACCATCTACTTTTCATTTTCGACTGCTGACGAGGACTTCCATGCCCCAAACGAGTTCTTCCGCCTCTCGCGCCTCTGGGACGGGATCGCGGCGTGGACTGATTTCTGGCGTACAGCGGGTAAGTAAACAACTATGCGAGGAGGCGGGAAGCGCATGAATCTGACCATCGTGGGCGCGGGGGCGATCGGCGGCACGGTTGGGGCCTATCTCACGCGCTCGGGCCAACCGGTACTCCTGGTCGACCAGGACCTGGCCCACGTCGCGGCGATGCGCGAGCGCGGCTTGACCATCCGCGGGTTCGCCGAGACCTTCACCGTACCCGTGGAGGCGACTACCCCCCAGGCTCTCACCGGGTCACTGGATACCGTACTATTGGCGGTCAAAGCCCAGCATACGGTGCC
>DATBTL010000159.1:0-4004 GCA_036559345.1 Chloroflexota bacterium
AAGATGACCATATTGTTCCACGAATAGGGCAGGGCGAGGGTTTTCCCCTTGTATTTGAATGGCTGACCCAGGATGGGGTTCATGTCACTGAAGAAATCGCCAAGCTCGGTCTGGTCGCGCTTGATCAGGTCGTCGAGCGGCAAGGCTAGATCCTTGGCCCCTATCAACTGCGCCCCTTCGGTGGCGATGCCAATGATGTCGGGGGCGCGTCCACCGGCCACCATGGTCAGGATCTTGGCGAAATAGGAACTCCAGGTGGTGATCGAAACCACTTGCACCGTGACCTTGATGTTGGGGTTCTTGGCTTGGAATAGCTGGCTGACGTGATTCCAGGTCACCTGGTCGGCCGGGCCGCCAGGGAGAATAAAGCTGATCGGGACAACTGGTTTTCGCAGGACGGCGATGCTCCGCCGCCGCTCCTGCTCGGCCAGGGCGCCGGCGGAGCCCGCCGCCAGCAGGGTGCCGGCCCCGGCGATCCCGATCGCCGTCTTGGCGGTGGTCGACAGGAAACCGCGCCGGTCAAGGCCCGGCTCGCCCGCCGGTCGCTTCTCGTCCTGAATCTGCTCTTCCATCTCATACCTCTTCATGAGCGGCTACGCGGAATGAATGAGTAAGTGGTCCGCTGACCGTGCTGGATCGCGATCCCTACCGACTCCTTTCACTGCGGGTGCTCAGCCGACTTTGGCGAGAAGGAGATTGCTTGAGGACTGGCGGATCAGGAGCTCGGTGTAGAGCACCGTCTTACTCGGGGCCGATTCCGCCCCTTCCATCAATTCGACCAACCGTTGTACGGCGGTTTCACCCATCGCGTGCGCCGGTAAGCGCACGGTGGAGAGGCTGGGGGTGACCAGGGCGCTTTCGGCCACATCGTCGAAACCGACCAGGGCCATGTCGTCCGGCAGGATCAGTCCGCCGTCCTTCAGGGCGTCCATGGCCCCCAGGGCCGTCTTATCGCTGATCGCGAAGATGGCGGTGGGACGGCGGGCGGAAGGGAGGGCTAGCAGTGATTGGGCCTCGTGGTAGCCCTTCCGGGTGCTTGGGTGAATGGGCTGGACCAGCCACGAGGGGTCCACCGGCAGATCGGCTTCGTCCATGGCCCGGAGATAGCCTTCGCGGCGATCGGTGAGTGTTTTGTATTTCCGCGGACCCTGGAGGAGGGCGATCCGCTCATGTCCCTGCTCGATCAGATGGCGAGTAGCCAGGTAGGCGCCGGTGACGTTATCGCCGAGCACGCAGGGAATCGCCAGATCGGCGACATAGTTATCGACCAGGACCATCGGCAAGCCGGCCGCGGCGAGGGTGCGAATGTAGGCATCCGTGAGGTCGCCGCCACCCACCACCAACAGGCCGCCGATTTGCTGCTCGGTGATCATGGCCGGTAATTCGGCGGCGCCCCGTTCGATACTGGCCAGGAGCAGATGGTAGCCGTCCCGGCCGGCCGCCAGTTCCGCCCCATGGATGATCAGGCTGATCAGTGGGTCGCTATAGGCGGGGACGGAGAGCCGTTCGATCACGAGGCCGATCACCGGACGCTGGCCGCGCCGCTGGTAGCCCAGGGTGGCGATCGCCTCTCGTACGCGGAGACGGGTCTCCGGCCCCACCCCTGCCTTGCCGTTGAGCACGAGCGAGACGGTGGCCAGCGACACCCCAGCGTGGTCCGCCACATCTTTTACGGTTGGCCGGGTTGCCATCTCGTCTCCCTCGCTGAACGCTCCATCACTCTAACTCCAGATATATGCGGATGTCAAGTACTAAAATTTCACTAAAATATCTACCAGGCGGTATAGCCGCCATCGACCACCAGCGAGTGCCCGGTGACGTAGCTCGAGGCCGCCGAGGCCAGATAGACGACCGAGCCGCGGAGTTCGGGCGGCAGCCCCATTCGTCCCTGCGGGGTCAGTTCCTCCCAGGTGGCGCGCAGTTCGGGCTGGGCGGCCAGCACCCGATCGGTCATGGCCGTCCGCATGTAGCCGGGGGACAGGGCGTTGACCCGGATCCCGTGGGGTGCCCACTCGGCCGCTAGGCTCTTGGCCATCATGATCACCCCGGCCTTGGAGACGTTGTAGGGTGCCTGCTTCTGCGGCCGGTTGACGATCATCCCGGACATCGAGGCGATCAGGATCATGCTTCCCCCACCGCCGGAGGCGATCATGGCCCGGCCCGCCGCCTGGGCACAGAAGAACACCCCATTGATATTCACCTCGATCACCTTGCGCCAGGCATCGGCCGGGTAGTCCTCGGCCGGAATGTTATCGACGATCCCCGCCGCCGCGACCAGGATGTCGATCGAGCCGAACTCGCGCCCGATGTCCGCGAAGGCGCTCGCGACCGCCGCCGGGTCGGTCACGTCCAGGGCCCGCGCCCCGGCCCGTACCCCATAACGCGCGGCGGTTTGGGCCGCCGCCTCCGCCGCTTGGTCGCCCAGGCGGTCGACCGCGACCACCGAGGCGCCCGCCTCGGCCAGGGCCTCCATCATTTCCAGGCCCAGTCCACGGGCCCCACCAGTCACCACCGCGACCTTCCCTTGCAGCGAAAAGTCCGCCAACATACCACGCCTCCCTGATACACATCACCACGCCGCCTACCGCCAGACGCGAGCAGGCCATCGATCCGCGGATCGATGGCCGGAATAGTAGGTGCCGGGGCGGAAGCTGTCAAACGTGGGGGTGGGGGCGCGGGGCCTCCGGCCGCCTACTGGTGGGTAGTCGCGCCCAGCGGGCCTGGAGACCCGCGCTCCTGGAACGGGTACTCAACCGCCCATGCACGGTAAGGCGCCCAGGTCGATTCCGTACGTGATGCGTTCAAAATTGGGTAGCTCACGGAGAACCGCCGCGGGAGCGCGATAGCGGCTTCACCCCGATTCCGTCCGCGGTGCGGACGCATTCGGTGAGGTGAGTAGCGTGGTAGCTGCCCCCGACTTGTCGCCCCCGCGAACCGCTTGACAAGACGCCCCGTGTGTACTAGGATACATGGCACACGAGCAATCGATTACACAATCGATTACACAGCCTGGTGAACGGACTGAGCATGGCGACGATGCGTGACGTGGCGAACCTGGCCGGCGTCTCTACCGCCACGGTCTCCCGCGTGCTCAGCCAGACCAATAACGTTGAGCCGGAGACCACCGCGCGAGTCCGGGCCGCCATCGACCAGCTCGGCTACGAGGTGGACGGGGTGGCCCAGAGCCTGCGGGTCCGCTCGACCTTTACCTTCGCCCTGATCATCCCCGATCTGACCAACCCCTTCTTCCCCGAACTGGCCACCGTCGTGCAGCATGACGCGGCCCGTGCCGGCTATGACGTGGCGATCTTCAGTGTTGATACTCCAGGCGGCGGCTCCAAGGGGCTGTTCGATCATTACCTCCGCGCGATCCGCCGCAAACGCTACGACGTGGTGATCTTCGCCGAAACCCTCCCCATCGATCCTTCCGCCCACGCCCAACTGGTGGCCACCGGCACCCCGGTGATCTTGATTAGCGGTATCCCCCATCCCCAGGCGGATCGGGTCTACATCGACGATTACGGGGCCGCCCGCGATCTGACCCAGTACCTGATCGGGAAGGGGCACACGGCAATCGCCCACATCACCGGCGCCCCTGGCATGTCGTCCACCCTTGAGCGGCGGCGCGGCTACCGGGAAACCTTGATCGAGGCCGGGCTTTCCGCCGGGCCGGAATTGGAGGTGCCCGGCACGTTCCTGCGCGATGGCGGCTACACGGCGATGCGCCACTTGCTTGACCGCTCACCGCGCCCAACCGCCGTCTTCGCCGCCAATGATCTCACCGCGCATGGCGCCTTACTCGCCTGCCTGGACGCGAAGGTGAAGGTTCCCGACCAGATCGCGATCGCCGGCTTCGACGACATCGCGGTGGCCGCCGATCTCCGTCCCGCCCTGACCACCGTCTATCACGGGCAACGTGAGATCGGGGCCGAGGTGGTCCGACTGGCCCTGACCCGCGCCCGCCAGAAGGTTCCCGAGGAACGACAGACCATTATCGTGCCGCA
>DATBTL010000160.1:0-10628 GCA_036559345.1 Chloroflexota bacterium
CCCCCATGGGCCCGCAGGAGCTTTCCTTCCTCGGCCAGACCCAGGCAGAGCACGTTTACCAGCGGATTGCCGGTGTAGCAGGGCTCGAAGACCGTCTCGCCGCCGACCGTGGGGACGCCCATGCAGTTGCCGTAGCCGCCAACCCCGGCCACCACTCCGTGGAACAGGAAGCGGGTGCGCGCGTCAAAGGACACTCCTGGGCCTCCGACCGTGGCCGGATGGAAGGACCGAGTCGGCTGAGGCCGGATGTGGTCAAGTTCATCGGCACGGGTCGCGCCCAGGGGCGGCATGGGATCCGGGAGGCCGAAGCGCAATGAATCCATCAGGGCGATTGGGCGGGCGCCCATGGCGAAGATGTCGCGGAGGATGCCGCCAACCCCGGTGGCCGCCCCCTGGTACGGCTCGATGGCGCTGGGATGGTTGTGGCTCTCGATCTTCATCACCAACAGCAAGCCACCGCCCAGACTCACCGCGCCCGCGTTCTCGCCCGGCCCCTGCACCACCAGGGCGCCGCGCGATGGGAGAGTACGGAGGAGCAAGCGCGAATGTTTGTAGCCGCAGTGCTCGCTCCACATGGCGCCGAACATCCCCAACTCTACCTGATTGGGTTCGCGGCCAAGCAGTTCGACGATCGAGGTGTATTCATCCAGGGTGAGGCCGATCGCCCGCAACTCGCCGGCGGATCGGGAATCAGTGACCATGCATGGCCTCGATCAGGGAACGGAAAATCACCAGTCCGTCCTCGCCGCCCAGCAGGGGATCGCAGGCCCGTTCAGGGTGCGGCATCAAGCCGAATACGTTGCCGCGCGCGTTCCGCAGACCGGCGATTCCGGCGGTCGAGCCATTCGGGTCGCCTGCCTGGTTCACCACGCCCCGCTCGTCGCAATAGCGCAACATGACCTGGCCGTTCGCCAGCATCGCCTCCGCCTCCTGGGGCTCGCAGTGATAGCGCCCCTCGCCGTGGCTAATCGGCATCCGCAGCGTGGCGCCCACCCGAGTGTCGCCGAGGAATGCTCGATCGGCGGCGTGAACGCGCAGTCGCACCCACCGGCACCGGTATTCCAGGCTCTCGTTCCGCATGAGGACGCCGGGGAGCAGCCCGGCCTCGGTCAAAACTTGCATGCCGTTGCAAATGCCCAGCACCGGTCGTCCGCGTTCCGCGTGCTCCCGGACCGCGCTCATCACCGGCGAAAAGCGGGCGATGGCCCCGCAGCGCAGGTAGTCACCGTGGGCGAAGCCGCCAGGCAAGACCACTACGTCGGCATCGCCGATCCCGGTCTCCCGGTGCCAGACGATGCGCGCCTCCTGCCCCAGTCCCTCGGCCAGCAGATACCGGGTGTCCTCATCGCAATTGGTACCGGGAAAGGCGATGACCGCCCATTTCATGGCCTGCCTTCCGGGGTCAGGATAAAGCGCTCGATCACCTGATTGGCTAGCAGACGCTCACAGGCATCCGACGCGGTGCCCAGCGCCTCATCGAGGTTGGCGGCGCGCACGGTGAGCCTGAAGAACTTCCCCGCCTGGACGTCCTCAATGGCCGGGAAATCCAGGGCATGCAACCCTCGGAGGATCGCCTGACCCTGCGGATCCAGTACGGCTGGGCGGAGAGTGACGCGCACGCCAATCGTGTAGAGTGCCTGAGCGGGTGTGCTCTCAGTCATCCAGCGGCTTCCCCGTAATCAGATGATAGGCGGAATGGTAGCGCTCCGTCGTCGCCGCGATGACCTCGGCGGGCACACTGGGTGCGGGCGCCTCGCCGTGCCAACCGATGCTCGTCAGGTAGTCACGGACTGGCTGTTTATCGAAGCTCACCTGGGCGGATCCCGGCTGATATCGGGCCGCGTCCCAGAACCGGGACGAATCGGGAGTCAATGCCTCGTCGATCAGGATCAGTCTCCCATCCAGCAGACCAAACTCGAACTTGCTGTCCGCTATGATCATACCGCGGGGCAAGGCATAGCGGTGGGCATTGGTGTACAGCGTCCGGGTCGCCGTTTCCATTCGGCTGGCCAGATCGGCGCCAAGCAGTGAGGCCAGGTGCTCGACACTGATATTCTCGTCGTGACCGCGATCGTTCTTGATCGCTGGAGTAAAAGTAGGCTCCGGGAGGGCATCGCCTTCCCGCAATCCGGGCGGCAGCGGCACACCGGCCAGCGTCCCGCTCGTCTGGTATTCCGCCCAGCCTGTCCCGGCCAGATAGCCGCGGATCACGCATTCCACCTCGATACGCTGGGCGCGCTTGACCAGCGTCGCGCGGCCATCCAACTCCTCCAGGCTCTCCGCGATCGCCGCCAGCCGGCGAATCTCGGGCCAGGAGGCGCTGATCAAGTGATTCGGGACCAGATCCGCGGTCCGCGTGAACCAGAAGGCGGACAGTTGCGAGAGAATACGCCCTTTATCCGGAACCCCCGCGGGCAGCACCCGATCGAAGGCCGAGAGACGGTCGCTGGCAAGCAAGAGCAGCCGGTCCTCGCCCACCGCGTGAATGTTCCGCACCTTCCCCTCATACAGCACCGGCAAACCGGGTATCCGCGGATCGAGGAGCGGCGTATTCGACTCTACTTCCTTCCGGTTGGTCATCTTTCCGCTTCCTCCTTGCTCTACCGGTCCACCAGGAGCGCGCGGGCCGCCAGAACGCGCTCTCTCGCCGCCTCGGCGTTGGGTCCAAGGGCCGTGAGATGCCCCATTTTGCGCCCGCGTCGCGGCGCATCTTTCCCATACAGGTGCAGCTTCACCTCGGGGAGAGCCAACACGCGGTCCCACCGCGGCGTCCCCTCCGCCCAGAGATCGCCGAGCAGGTTGGTGGTCGCGGCGGGGGCCAGAAGGTCGGTAGGACCAACTGGCGCCCCCACCACGGTGCGCGCATGGTGCTCGAACTGGCTGGTCCGGCAAGCTTCAATCGACCAGTGGCCTGAATTGTGCGGCCTGGGTGCCAGTTCATTGACCAGCAACCGGCCATCGGGGAGGACGAACAGCTCCACCGCCAATACGCCCACCAGTTCGAGCTCCCGAGCAATGGCCATCGCCAGATCCCGCGCCGCCGCTGCCTGGCTCGCGGAGATGGCGGCCGGCACGCTTGAAGTATCCAGGATGCCGTCTACATGGTGGTTGTCGGCTGGATCGTAGGTGACCATTCGTCCTTCCACGTCGCGCGCCACGATCACGCTGATCTCCCGGTCGAACCGCAGCAACTCTTCCAGGATACAGGGGACGCCGCCCAGTTCCGCGTGCGCGGTGGACAGATCCGCCGCCGTGGCGACCCGCCGCTGGCCCTTGCTGTCGTAGCCCTGGGTCGCGGTCTTGAGCACGGCCGGAAATGGGACCGCCGCGCCCGCCGCGATCCGGCTTGCCTCGTCCGCCATGGCGGCAAAGGGCGCGGTCGGTGCTCCCAGGCGCTGCAGGAACCGCCGTTCCACCAGGCGGTCCTGGCAGGTGTTCAGGGCTTCCGCCCCTGGTCGGGTCGGGAGGCGGTGGGCGAGGCGGCGCACCGTGGCCACCGGCAGGTTCTCAAACTCCAGGGTTATCACGTCCGCCGCCGCGCCCAGTTCGGCGATCGCCTGCTCATCATCGTACGGGGCGACGATGTGCCGATTCGCGACCTGCCCGGCCGGACTGTTGGGAAGAGGGTCGAGGACCACGACTCGGTACCCCATCACCCGTGCCGCCAGGGTGGTCATGCGCCCGAGCTGCCCCCCGCCCAGCATGCCGATCGTGCCGCCGGGGGCCAGGATGGTCATGGCACGGTTTCTCCCAGCACCCGATCGGTCTGGGCCTGGCGGTAGCGGGCCAGCGCCTCCCCAATTGCCGGGCGCCGGGGGCTCAGGATGGCCGCCGCCAGGAGCGCGGCGTTGATCGCCCCGGCCTTCCCGATTGCCAGCGTCCCCACGGGGATCCCGGCGGGCATTTGCACGATGGAAAGGAGCGAATCCATCCCCGAAAGGGCGGCGCTCCGCATGGGCACCCCAAGCACGGGAACCAGGGTCTTCGCCGCGACCATGCCCGGTAAATGGGCGGCCCCGCCCGCCCCCGCGATGATCACCTCGATCCCGCGTTGGGCCGCCGATTCGGCGTAGGAGAACAGCAAGTCCGGGGTCCGGTGCGCGCTGACCACCCGCGTCTCATGCGCGACGCCGAGTTCCTCCAGGATTCCGGCGGCATGGCGCATGGTTTCCCAATCGGAGGTACTGCCCATGAGCACCCCAACCAGGGGTCCGCCGCGTTCCTCGGCTGGTCGGTTGATTGAGTGGTCGTCCGTCGCCATTGCCTCCTCCCCACGGTCTAGAAATGGTCGATGGATCCTCCGCTTGGCGGTTGAAGGGTACCATAACGCCCACCCCCTACACGTCCGATTCCGCGGAGGGGCTCGTCTTTGGGGGCGCGGGTCTCCAGGCACGCTGGGGGCGTCCGCCTACCCGCGGGCACTTACGGCTTTCCTCGGATGACGATCCGTCGCCGATCCAGGCGGGCCTGGAGTCCCGCGCCCCTGCAAAGTGCCCTCGCCCGTGAATGTGAGGCAGTCCCGAGGCGTTAACCTCCCGTGGAGAAACCTACGACAGGCTCGGTACGCGGGGGATGGGCGGTTGGTTGTGCGCGGAGTACGATACCACGCCCACGGTCTTCAGCCATTGATCCAGTTCGCTCGCCGGGATGGCGCGGCTAATGTGATAGCCCTGAATCGTATCGCAATCGAGATCGTCCAGGATTATCCTGGTTTCCGCGTCCTCCACTCCCTCGGCGACCACCCGCAAGTCCAGCGCGTGGGCCAGACCGATCACGGAGCGGACGATAGCCGCGTACTTGGTATCGGCCGCCGTCCTCATCCCCATGACAAATGACTTGTCTATCTTCACTTCTTGCACGGGAAGATCCTTGAGATAGGCCAGTGATGAGTAGCCAGTGCCGAAGTCGTCAATGGAAAGCCGCACCCCGAGCGCATGCAAACGGGTGAGCACATCCTCGGCCCCTGCCGGATCGATCATCAGGCTGCTCTCCGTGATCTCCAGGGTGAGGCAGGCCGGGGAAAGTCCTTGCCGCAGGAGGAGTTGGGAGATCTGGAACGGGAGGCGCTGATCCTGCAGGGCACGGGCCGAGAGATTGACCGCCACCGGAATGGTCCGTCCCGCCGACTGCCAGGCGCGGCATTGCCGCAACGCGGTCTCCAGGACCCAGGTGGTGAGCGGATCGATCAGTCCCGTCTGTTCCGCCATGGGGATGAAGTAGTCCGGGGGGATGAAACCCCGTTCGGGATGGAGCCAACGGAGGAGTGCCTCTACCCCCTGCAAGCGATTGGTCGCCAGATCGATCTTCGGCTGATAGTAGAGCATCAGTTCGTTTCCCTGAATCGTCTGGCGCAAATCCCGCATCAGGGCAAGCCTTTGCATCGTGTAGTGATCCTGGGTTGGATTATAGACAACGGCATGGTGGCGCTTCCGCTTGGCCTCGTACATCGCCACGTCGGCATGCTGAAGCAGCAAATCCGGATCCTGGCCATGTTCGGGGTAGAGCGCGATCCCGATGCTTGCCCCGATCGCCAAGGACTGTTCCGCGATCAGGAAGGGAACCTCAAGCTCCTCCCGCAGCCGGGTTGCCAGTTGCAAGGCGGTGGGCTCAAGAGCGTCCGGGAGGAGAATGGCGAATTCGTCACCCCCCAGCCGAGCCACCACGTCATCGGCCCGCAGCGCCGCCCTGAGACGCCGGCTTACCTCCTGGAGTAAGAGGTCTCCGGCGGCATGGCCGAGCGTGTCATTGACCTCCTTAAACCGATCCAGATCCAGCAAGAGCAGTGACGCTGTTTTCTTGCCGTCTGGAGATGCTCCTAGAGTATGCTCGATCTTCTCCCGCAGCAACAGCCGGTTGGGTAATCGGGTGAGCGCGTCGTGGGACGCTTGAAACGCCAGATCCGCTTCCGTTTGCTTCCGCGCCGTGATGTCGCGGCCGGTGACCACGATCCCTCGGAGAAGCGGATCGCGGAGACGATTCACCGCCATGACGGTCAGCCACAGATACGAGCCGTCGGCGTGGAGGACGCGAAACTCTCGTTCCTGTACGCCGTCGGCATCCTTGACGCGGTGGGCCAGCGCCTGTTTCACCGCCGAATGGTCCTCCGGGTGGACGAACTCCAGTACCGAGCAGCCAATGAGTTCGGAGGTCCGATACCCAAGCAAGCGCTCATAGGAGGGACTGGCCGATTGGATGATTCCCCGAGTATCGAGGAGCACCACCAGATCCGCGCTTTGTTGGACCAGCGCCTTACGCCGGTGCTCGCGCGCGGCCATGATCACCTGGAATGCCCCCGCCAGGAGGACCGCCACCGCGATCACGCCGCACAACATGAAGGTCGCGTTCCGCGATGAGGAGATGGACGCGTTTCGCGTCCGTGCCGCGTCGGCCAGATTGAACTGGATGAGACGGTTGACATCATTGGTCAGGGGAACGACCACCGAGGCCGCGATCCCCGTGAACACGCGCAAGTTCAAGGTGGGGTTGCCGAGCGCGGCGCCGGTTCCCATGAGCGGCGCCGCGGCGGCCAGGGTACGCCATTCCAGAAGGAGCGCCCGCGCTTGGGCAACCACCTTCCGCTCCTCGGGGCCTTGATTCCGTTGGCCGAGTGCCTGGTATTGGAGGAATTCCGTCCAGGCGGCCGCGGTAAAGCCTCGGATCCGAGGAATGTCCACCTCGACGCGGCGATGAAGATCTGGATCGACCAAGGAGACTACCCCAGCGTAGTTTGCCTGAGCAATGTCGCGTTCGGCGCTTAGCAAATGGACCAGGGTCGGCACCTGGGTGTTTGTGATATCCGTGACGGCGCTCCGCGCGGTGAGCAAGCCCACCAGGCCAGTGCCGCCAACCAGGCCGGCGAGGACCAGGATAAGGGCCAGTTGGCCGAGGAGCCGGGGTGAGCGGGCGATGAACCGTATATAGCGCAAAGGTGATCCTTTTGCATCAAGCAGGTGAGGCGTCGGCTATCACTTTACCCGCTTTACCAGGATCAAGGAACACCCCGAATGGGTGGTTCGCTTCCGTGGCGCTTCATCCGACGGATCGGACCGATCGGTCCGATCCGACTGGTCCGTCCAATCCACCGGGTCACGCGAGGCGGTACGCGCGTCTCGCCAATCCCAGGGCGCAGTCGAACGCCATCTCGGCGGCCTCTTCCCTCTCGATCAAGCCCCGGACGACCTGACCGGCAAGCCAATTCGCGCTCACCCGCCGCCACACATCGTGGCGGGCCGGGATGGAGCAGAAGGCACGGGTGTCGTCGTTGAAGCCCGCGAGGTTGTAAAGGCCCGCTGTTTCCACCACCGAATTCAGGAACTGGTTCATTCCCCGTACACTGTCGAAGAACCACCAGGGCGGTCCCAGAAACACGGCGGAATAAAAGCCCGCCAGGGGAGCCAGTTCACGGCCGTAGGTGCTTTCGTCGAGCGTGAAGAGGATTAAGCGGAACCGCGGATCGTTGCCATAGGCGTTAAGGAGCGCATGCAGACCCGCCGTCCAGTCGGCCCGCACCGGAATGTCGCCCCCTTTGTCGGGACCGAAACGCTGGAACACGGCGGCACTGTAGTCGCGGCAGCTCCCTACGTGCAACTGCATCACCAGGCCATCCTCCGCGCTCATTCGGGCAAACTCGATCAGCATGTGAGCGGTAAACCGGGCCGCGTCCTCCGCTTGCGCCTCACCGCGGAAGGCTCGCCCAAGCAGAGCATCGGCCTCGCGGGGGCCAAGGCGCTCGGTGTGCGGCGTGAGAGCGGCGTGATCGGTGGATACCGCGCCCGCCTGTTTGAACGACACCCGCCGCGCCTCCAGGGCCTGGATATAGGAAGCGTAGTCGACGATAGTTACCCCTGCCAACGTACCCAGGCGCTCGATGTTCCGGCCCCACTCAGGGTCAGCGAGATTGACCACCGCGTCGGGCCGGAAGGTGGGGCGGACCCTGCCGCCCCAACCCTGATTCCGCATGGCCAGGTGGTCCGCGAGGGTCGATGTCGCGGGGTCGGTGGTGCACAGCTCCTCGATCTGGAAGCGGGTCCATAGGGCGCGCGGACTAAACTCAGGGCGAACCAATCGCGCCTCAAGATGGTCGTAGATGGCTTGCGCGTTGGCGCCGTTCAGCTTTTCCTCAACCTCGAACACGGTAGTAAGCTCATCGCTCAGCCACAGGCCGGTCGGTGTTCCCCGGAACAGATAGAAGTGGTCGGCGAATCGCTGCCAGATGCGCCGGTGATCCGTCTCGACCGGTGTGCCGTCGCGGCTCGGCACCCCCAGATCCGCGAGGGCCACTCCCTGGCTGTGAAGCAGGCGAAACACGTAGTGATCGGGAATGATCAGGAGATCCGCGGGTGTGCCGAAGGTGGCATCTGGATCGGCTAGGAGGGCAGGATCCACATGGCCGTGCGGACTAAGAATTGGCACATCCTTGACCAGGGAGTACAACTCGCGCGCCTGCTCCCGTTGCGCCGGCTCGGCGTCGAAGCAGCGATCCGGTGAAAGTCTCCACCTGGTGGTCCCCATGTTTATTTCCTCTCTCGCCGTTCGGCGCCAACGGCCGGCAGTCGCGCTACGGGTAACTATACGGAGATCGCCGGCGGCGTGTCGATCTCGACCGCGTGAGGAGTCGTGCCTGGAACATGTGATCCACGTTGTGCCGGCTTTCCTGGGAGCGCGAGCGTCTCGCTCGCGCTCCCAGGCAGAGGCCATTGACATCCGCACCCCTCACGGGACCCGTGATCCCAGTCGTGGGATTGCGAGGTGACCCGATTTGGGGTATGTGTAGTGCGGCCCTACCCGCTCATTCGGCGCGATCCCACGACAAACAATCCAGGGAGAAGACCTAGCATGCGACCCGCGGCTCATGAAGCTTGATATCGATTATCCGTCCCGCGCGCCGGCCGAGGAGTCCCCAGAAGGGGAGCGAGCGCGCCTGGAACTGCTGCTTAACACCGCGCGCGTTCTCGGATCAAGCCTAGATCGGGCGGGCATCCTCAACGCGCTAGCCGAGAGCATCATGAGCGGATTGGACGCCGCCGGGGCATCGTTCACCGATATCGATGACGTGACTGGTACCATCCATTCCGTGATTCATCATGTGGCGCCGGGTCGCGCCTCCATGGTCACCAACTCCGAATGGACGCCGCTCGCCAGTTATCCGTTTCTCGTGCAGGTAGCTCGGAGCGGCGTCCCCGCCTCCGCGCACATTGCCGATCCGGATCTGCTCGAAAACGAGCGCGCGTTTCTGATCACGCATGATCTGCGTTCCGAAGTCGTGGTGCCCATTCTCAGCAGCGGACGAGTTTCCAGCTTCCTCGAGGTGTATTGGGACCACCCGGATCCCATAGGCCCGCATACGGTCGCGGTTTGCGCCGCCATTGCCGAGCAAGCCACGGTGGCCCTGGAGAATGCGCGCCTGTACGAGGCCGAAGCGGATTTGCGACGACGCGCGGAGGCGCGCGCGCGCCGGCTGGAGCATGTTCAGCGGGTCGGCGAACGGCTCAAGGCCGACCTGGACCCAGACGAGATCGCGCGCCGCGTGGTCGATGCCACGCGGGCGGCATCAGGCTTCCGCATGGTAGTCCTCAATCTGGTGAACGAGCCGGATGAGCCCGATTCTCCCTGGCGCGTGGTCGCCACGACTGGAGTTCCTCCCGAGGGAGTCGCGGTTCTGTGCGCCAATGCCTACAAAGTGTCAGACGTACGGAAGCTCTTCCGGCCCGAATTCCGCCTTTCCCGATCCTATTTCATCCCCCAGGAGTTAGGGCAGCTTGCCATGGAGGACAACGAGGTTCCGAGCTGGTGGGCGGAGGCCAGGGAGCCCGCCCGCGACGGTAATGCCTGGCGCATGGGCGACGATCTGCTGGTGCCCCTTACCGAACGGGAAGAGAGCCGGCTGATTGGTTTCATCTCCCTTGATGACCCCGAGAGCGGCTTGCGGCCCGAGCGTGAGGAAGTCGAGTTGCTGGAGATCTTCGCCGACCAGGCGGTGGTGGCCCTCCGCAACGCCTACCTCCTGCGCCAGGCCCGGCAAGACGCGCTGGAGCGCGCCCGAACGGAAGAGATCGTGCGCGCCAGCGAGGCGCGGCTGCGGGCGGTCCTGCGCAGTTCACCGATTCTCCTGTTTAGCCTGGACGCCCACGGCCGCTTTACCCTGGCCACGGGCGGCGATCTTGGTTTGCTGGACATGCGGGCCGCCGATCTCCCAGGGGCCCTGATCGGCTCCGCGTTCGCCCACCGGCCGGAGATGGCGGCGCACTACGAAAGAGCCCTGGCCGGTGAGGCCCATAGCGTGACCATCGACGTTCGAGAGACCAGCCTGGAGATGCACTGGACGCCGCTCCGGGGCGAGGCCGGAGCGGTAACCGGAGTGATTGGGGTAGCGGTAGACGTGACCGAGCGGGTCGTGGCGCAGCGGGCCGCCGAGGCGCTTGCCCGGCTCCGCAGTGACTTCGTCGCCTCGGTCAGCCACGAACTGCGCACCCCCCTGACGGCCATCGTCGGCTATGCCGAGTTGTTGCAGTCCCGCTGGGAGGATCTTCCCGAGGAGCGAAGGCTGGAGCATATTTCGCGCATCGTGGTCTCGGCCAATCGCCAGAAACGCATGGTGGACGATCTGCTGCTGCTTGGCCGTATGGAAT
>DATBTL010000161.1:0-10556 GCA_036559345.1 Chloroflexota bacterium
CCGGCCGCCTCGGCGCGCCGTTTCAGGAGGCGGGAGGCGACAACCCCTCGCACGGCGCGGGCCCCTTCGGGGAGGACGACGATTGCCGCTGAACCAGTCTCCTCCACCCGATCGAGCAATACCGCCAGATCGTCATCGAGATCAATATAGAGCACCCTCGGCTCCGAGGTCGGCGAGGCGGCGCCACCGAGAGGCTGTGAGCCCGCATTGGCGTCCTTCTTGGGTGCGACGCCGCCGGGAAGATTCCGCGATGGAGGATCCCGCCTGGGAGCGCGAGCGTCCCGCTCGTCCTCGTTGATCTCGGCGACGGGGACGAGCGGGACGCTCGCTCTCCCGGAGGCTTGCGTCCCGCGTGCCCGCGGCACCTTGCCAAGGGTAGCGGGATCCGAGTCATCGACTGGATCCGTCGGCGGGACTTCCCGTTCCGCGCGGCTCGGGACAGGTTGGGAAGAAATGGGCGCCATCGGGGCGGCCGTGCTTTCCGGAGTGGGACGGGCCGGGAACCGACCAGTCCCCTGGTAGTGACGGGACGACTGAGGTTGCGGGGGGGGAGCGTCGTCCGGGCTGAGATCGTCGTCAATCATGTGATGAGGAAGATCCAGCGGATCAGATCCGAACTCGAGGTCCGAGTCGTTGACTTCGCGCGAATCGGCGGTGGAATGCATCGGGATCGCTCGTTAGAGCTTCAGCAGGCGCACGGCCCGCGTGAGTGCCTGATTGATCAGGGACGACTGTCGTTGCAGCGCGAGCGCCTGGAGGGCCAGTCCCATCGCGGTGACATCCTGCTGGTCCACCAGGCCGCCCGTGTCATCCCGAATGGCATCCACATCGGCGGGCTGGATAAGCGCAATGCGGGGAGGCCGCGGGCAGGGGAGACGCTCAGTCCAGGGGAAACCTTTAAGGCGGTCGAGAATATCGGGCAACGCGCTGGCGCCGCCGCAGAGATGGACGAATGGCGGGAGTTGGCCCTCTCCGGCCAACTCCTCAAGGATAAGTTGCACTCCGTCCATCCAGGTGGTGACGTCTCGATCCAGGGCCCGTTTTACCTCACGAGTGACCGCCGGAGTGAGTTCGCGGCGCGCGTAGCGGAGCTTGAGGGCTTCCGCCTCCTCCAGATCGATACCCTGTTCGGCCGCCAATCGGCGAGTGAAGGTTCGGCCGCCCAGCGCGAACGACTGGGTAGCCTCGATACCACCGTTCCGCACCAGCGCGACATCGGTGGTGCCGCCACCCACGTCGATGAAGATGCCGCCGATGTCTCCCGCCAGGGGAGTGGCCAGGCAGCCGGCCACCGCGTAGGGCTCCGCCACCACCGAGAGGAGATCCAGGCTGAGGTAGCGGGCGATGCTTTCGGAGGCCCCGACATGCACCAGGGGGGCGAAGGCATTGAAGACGGTGACCTGCAAGTAGCGGCCCTGGAAGCCAAGGGGATTGCTCACCGTATGGCCATCCATCTTGATTGCGACCACGGCCGAATTGACCAGGCGCACATCCACTTGCGGTTGGCCCATCTCCCAGGTCAGGCGCTCGGTCACGCGAGTCAGAGCCAACCGCTGTACTCGTTCGAGCACTTCATCGAGTTCGCCGGCGCCCAGGTTCTCGCTCGGTTTGGAACGCTCCATGGTCACCGAAGTGGATAGGCCCTTGACCAGTTCACCGGCGAGTCCGACTACCGCCTGTTTCCCCACCACGCCGGCTGATTGTTCAGCCTGAGTGAGCGCGGCATGGCAATTGTTAACTACGGCCTCGATATCGGTGATCAGGCCGTCCTGCATGGCGGTCTGGCTCTGGCGGTGCCGTCCGCTACCCAGGACATGGCAGACGCCATCCTCCATACTGAACACCAGGGCTTTCGCGTATTCGGTACCGATGTCCAGGGCGGCGTACGCACCGGGAACGGTCGAGCGGAATGGAAGTCGAAAGTTGGGCATCCCTGTCCTTTTTGGCGTGCGGCGGCACATTCTCCACGATCAAGAAGAAGAGAACGACCCGAGGGCGAACCTTCTCTTCCATCGTGTCGCGAAATTCGCCTGAGCGCAAAGGCGCTATCCACGAAAAAGGGCGGAAAATCTAGGTTTTGTCGGAATCCGCGCCGTGCTTGGACGCTTCGAAGCGCGTGGTGAGATCCTCGCGGGTGCGCGCTGCCGTGGCCCGGCCTTCGTCGAGCGCCTGCCGCAACTGGGTCCGCACGTCATCCACCAGAGTCCGAGCCCTGGCGATCACGGCGTTCGCGGGCGCGAATGGGGTCGGACCAGCCGGCGCCTCTCCCGTCCGCGGGAGCGCGACCGCGGCGCGCGAGGAGAACACGACCGCCACCGTAGCGCCAACCGCGACCCCTACTACCAGCCCGGAGAGTAGTTTGCCGCTTGTTCGCCAAGCCATACCATCACCCTCCCACCCTATTCATAAGGGTACTATCGGCTTCTGGCATTATACCATAGCCCCAGCCAGTGCATGCCAACCAGCATCAGGAGATTCAACACCAGCCCCACCCCAAGCTCTACTTCACCCACGGTGCCGCGCGTGATGCCGGCCGCCCTACCTAACACCTGCCCGATCAAAAGGGCCGACACTCCCAGCAACCAGTAAACCGGCAGGTAGTAGAACGGGCGACGGGTACATAGACCCGCGACGCTTGCGGTCAACAAGGCAACCATCAGCACCAGCAGCAGTTGTGGAGACACGATGGCGGTCCTCCGGGGCTAGTGGTGGGTGGTGAGAAACTGGATAGCGCGCTGGAGTTGGGTGTCGGGGCCGCTTGCCGGCTTTGTCACCACGATGTCCGGCAGAAAGCCGCCGCTCACGCTGTGCTTGTTTGGGGTGAGCCATAGATGGGTGGTGATCCGCATACTGGAGCCGTCAGCCAGGTTCACTACCTCCTGCTCCGAGTTCTTACCGTAGGTACGGGTTCCAAGAGTTTCAGCGCGGCCATGGTCGCTCAATGCCTTGGCGATGATTTCGGCGGCGCTGGCAGTATAGCCGTTGACCAGGACCGCGACCGGTAGGTGCTGGGCGATTCCCGTGGATCCCACCAGGGTCGAGGTATCGCTAAAGTGCCCATTGCCGAGATTGGTTCGCTCCCAGAAGAGGACATCCTTCCTGGGAAGGAACTCGCCCGCGATTGACTGCGCGGCATTGACATAACCACCAAGGTTATCCCGAAGATCGAGGACCACGCCCTTGACGTGGGCGGCCAGGAGCTGAACCAGGGCATCGTGAACCTCGCCTGCCGTCGCCACTCCGAAAACGGTGAACTTGATATAGCCGATGTCCCCGACCTTGCCGGCTGCCACGTCCGGAATACTGTTCCTGGTCACCTTGACCACGAATGGCTTCCGCGCTCCGGGGCGCACAATGGTCAGCGCCACCGCGGTTCCCTGGTCGCCATGGATCAGGTCCACGGCGTTGGTCAGGGAGAGCTTGCGAATATCGCGCCCATTGACCGTAACGATGAGATCGCCTTGCAGCAGTCCAGCCTTCTGGGCGGGCGAATCGACCAGCGGATTGGTAATCTGTAGGCCGCTCTTGGTCATCACCACGTCGGCTCCGATGCCGTAGCCGTTCGAGGTCTCGTTCAATTGGGAGTTGGCCTGTTTGCTGTCCACCGGGGGAAAGAAGAGTGTATGGGAGTCCTGCGGGAGCGTACTGGTGTCGACCATCCCGCTGGTGGCGCCGTTGAACAACTGCTTTGGGTCAAACGGACGCCAATAACTATCAGTATTCAAGCGTTGATACGCCTGCCAAAAATAATTGAGGGGCTGCTGGGCGTTTTGCGGTACAGGTGCGCCATCAATCACATAGGCCGCACTGCCGCTGCCGTGGCCGACATTCATGCCGGCCAGGAAACTGGTGGCCATAACCACGACGATGATGAGCGCGGCGGCAATGGTAGCCAGACCATGATTCAGGCCGTTTTTGATCTGCATTCTCTCCACCCGCGGCGCGTCCGAGGCGCCATTATCCGGTTAGCTGACTGCGTAAATATGCCTCAATGAATGGGTCCAACTCACCATCTAGCACGGCGGCGGCATCGGTAGTTTCATAGCCGCTCCGTTCATCTTTGACCGCCGAATACGGGTGGATAACATAGGAACGGTCGCGATTGCCGAAGGCGGCCGCCACGGGCTCGCCCCGCAATTTGGCCTGCTCTTCCTCTCGGCGACGCAACTCCATATCCAGCAGCTTGGCTTGGAGAATGTGCAGCGCCATCTGGCGATTCTGCAATTGTGATCGCTCGTTCTGGCAGGTCACCACGATGCCCGTGGGCAGGTGGGTAAGCCGAACGGCGGAGGAGACCTTGTTCACGTTCTGGCCGCCGGCCCCGGTCGAGCGGTAGTGATCCTCCCGCACATCCTTGGGATCGACTACCACCTCGGGCGCTCCCTCGTCGATTGCCGGCAACACTTCCACGCCCGCGAAACTGGTCTGCCGCCGATGGGCCGAATCGAAGGGCGAGAGACGGACAAGGCGGTGGCTGCCACGCTCGGAGAGCAGATATCCGTAGGCATTGAGGCCGTCAATTTCGATGGTCGCGTTCTTAAAGCCCGCTTCCTCACCCTCGGTGCTATCCACGAGGTCCGCCTTGTAGCCCCGCCGCTCCGCCCATTTGAGATACATACGAGTGAGCATCTCGGTCCAGTCCTGGGCATCGACCCCGCCGGCGCCGGCGGTGATCGTGATGATCGCGCTGTGGTCCGCGTAAGGGCGATCGAGCATCAGCTCAAGCTCGGCCTTGTCCAGATTGCGCTCCACCGCCATGACTTGTTCGCCGAATTCCGCCTGCATGGCATCGTCGCCTTCAGACAACTCGAGCAGTTCCTCCAGATCATGGAGTTGGCGCTGCATGGTTTCCCAGCGGCTGAGCTTCTCTTTCAGGACGGTGAGCTTTTGCATGAGCGCGGCCCCCCGTTGGGGATCGTCCCACAGTGAACCCTCGGATGCCTGGGCTTCCAGGCCCGCGATTTCCAGTCGTTTTGCAGGTGCGTCCAGGCGCTCCAATAATACTTCAAGGCGTTCATGAAGGGCGGCGATGCGCGCGCGAGTCTCCTCTATCACCGGGCTCCTACGCTCCGCCGTGACATTGCTTGAACTTTTTGCCGCTGCCGCACCAGCATGGATCATTGCGCCCAAGTTTGGAAGCATTCGGCGGGCGCGCCGGACCGCTGGATGTGCGGGTGATGGCCGGCCCTTCGGCCCGCGCCGCCCTCGGCGGCTCGGCGGTAGCCACCGCCGGACCCGAGGGCGGCGCGGCCGAGGCGAGCGCGAGCGGCGCGGGCTGTGGCTGCCGTGGGGAGGCGCCGCCGGGCACGATGCTGATGCTGGGCGGGGGCAGAGGCTGGGGATTATGGACCTGCACCTCGAACTGGTAGATCACATGAACAACCTCGTGACGGATCGTAGCCTGGAGATCCGAGAACATCCCGGAGGCTTTCGTGCGGAACTCCACCAGCGGGTCGCGTTGGCCGGCGGACTGTAACTGCACCCCTTCGCGCAGTTCGTCCACCGCGTCGATATGCTGAATCCAGCGACGGTCGATGATCGACAGAAGAAAGAAGCGTTCGGCCTGACGGATCACGTCCACGCCATATTGCTCCTCGCGCGCCTCGTAGGCGAGGTCGGCTTCATCACTGATCTCCTGGATCAGATCTTCCTTCTTCTGGGCCCGAATGTATTCCTCGGTGAACTGGGTGGGAACCGGGAAGATTGCCTGTATGGCCTTGAGCAACCCGTCCACGTCCCAATTGTCGGCATAGTCATCGGAAAGATGTGATTGCGCGATATCGGTAAGTTCCTCATGGATCATGTTCGAGATAATCTCGTTCACGTCCTCGCCGGCCAGAATACGTTGGCGATCCGCGTAAATGACCGCGCGCTGCCCAGCGATTACGTCGTCATACTGCACGAGATATTTCCGTGAATCGAAGTTCCAGCCCTCGACCTTGGTCTGGGCGCTTTCGATGCTCCGGCTGACCATCCCATTCTCGATCGGCTCGTCGTCCGGTAGTCCCAGCTTGTCGAGCAAACCCTTGACTCGATCGGAGCCGACCCTGCGCATCAAGTCATCCTCAAGGGAGACAAAGAATCGTGATGAGCCGGGATCGCCCTGGCGCCCGGAGCGCCCACGCAACTGGTTATCAATCCGCCGTGATTCATGCCGTTCGGTACCCACGATGTGCAACCCGCCCGACTCGACCACGCCGTCGCCGAGCTTGATGTCGGTGCCGCGGCCCGCCATGTTGGTGGCGATGGTGACTATCCCCGCCTGGCCGGCGTTCTCGATGACCAGGGCTTCCTTCTCGTGCTGCTTGGCGTTCAGGACGCTGTGCGGCACCCCAGCGCGCAAGAGCATGTTGGAGAGCACCTCGGACTTCTCGATCGAGATGGTGCCCACCAGTACCGGTTGGCCCTTCGTCTGCTTCTCCTTGATTTCGGCCACCACCGCATCGAACTTAGCCGCTTCGGTTTTATAGACGATGTCGTTCAAATCCTTGCGGACCATGGGCATGTTGGTAGGGATGGCCACTACCTCCAGGCGGTAGATCTTATGGAACTCCTCTTGCTCGGTAATGGCGGTACCGGTCATGCCCGCGAGCTTGGCGTAGAGGCGGAAATAGTTCTGGAAGGTGATCGTCGCCTGGGTGACGTTCTCGCGCTCGATCCGGACCCCTTCCTTGGCCTCCAGCGCCTGATGGAGACCCTCGCTGAAGCGGCGGCCCTCCAGGGCCCGACCAGTGAACTCATCGACGATGATCACCTTGCCGTCGCGGACCAGATAATCCTTATCGCGCTTAAAGATTGCATGGGCTTTCAGGCCCTGTTCCAGATAGTGCGCGAGCTCATAGTTCTTCTCGTCGTAGATGTTCTCCACCCCAAGAAGCTGTTCCATACGTGTGATGCCGCCCTCAGTGAGGCTTACGGCGCGCATCTTGTAATCGACCGTGTAGTCCGTCCCCTCCTGAAGCTTGGGCACCAGACGCGCGAACGTATAATAGGTCTCGGGTGATTCCTCGGCTTGCCCGCTGATGATCAGCGGGGTCCGCGCCTCGTCGATTAGGATATTGTCGACCTCGTCAATGATCGCGTAGGCCAAGCCACGCTGCACGCATTGTTCCTTGGCCTGGGCGAGATTGTCCCGAAGGTAGTCGAAACCATATTCGTTGTTGGTGCCGTAGGTAATATCGGTAAGATACGCCTCGGCGCGGGTACAGGGGCGCAGGTGTCGGAGGCGCTCGTCCCGCGAATGATCGTCAACGAAGTCCGGGTCGAAGAGGAAAGAATGGTCTCCGGATCCGCCGCTGGAAACCAGACACCCGGTGGTGAGGCCGAGCATATTGAAGATGCGTCCGTTCCATCCGGCGTCACGGCGGGCGAGGTAGTCATTCACGGTGACCAGGTGGACACCCTCGCCGGTGAGCGCGTTGAGATAGGCCGGGAGGGTGGCGGCCAGGGTCTTACCTTCACCGGTCCGCATCTCGGCGATCTTCCCTTGATGCAAGACCATGCCGCCCATCAGCTGGACGTCATAATGGCGTTGGCCAAGGGTACGCTTGGCGGCCTCGCGTACGTTCGCGAATGCCTCCGGCAGCAGATCATCCAGCTCCTCGCCATCGAGGTAGCGGGCCCGGAGTTCCTCGGTTTTGGCGGCCAACTCCTCGTCGGTCAGCGGCTCGAACTCAGGTTCGAGCGCGTTGATCTGATCGACTATAGGCTGCAGCCTTTTCAGTTCTTTATTGTTTGAGTCGCCCAGGATCTTTGTAAACCAGGCCATGCACAAGCCCTCTGATGAAGCGGTAGACGGCGCACGGCGCCAAGGCCCGCGCGGATTAAGCGTAAGCAAGGGTAACACACCAGGCTTCATGGGACAACGACATGGTATAGTATCCAGATGCAGCCACGTCTCTCCGCCGCGATCGCGGCTACCCACATGGCCTCCTGGGTCAGCGCCGCCGGTGGGCGCGGTGGTACGAGCCTTCCTGGCTTGGTTGGTTTGCGGGTTGAGCCGCTGCTGGTGGAAAAGCTGGCTCGTCAATTGGACTCCACTTTCGTGGTCGCCGGTACGAATGGGAAGACCACCACCACGGCCTGGCTGGGCGCGGCGCTCAGGGCGGACCGGCGGCACCTCATCCATAACCGCGAAGGCTCCAATATGCTCCGAGGGGTGGCAACCAGCCTGGCCAGGCGTTCCACGCTTGGCGGCGCTCTGATGGGCCGAAGGCCGCTCATGGGTTTATTCGAGGTGGACGAAGCGGCGCTGCCCGGGATACTGGGTCAGGTGCGTCCCTCCATCCTGCTCCTCACCAATCTGTTCCGCGACCAACTCGACCGCTACTCAGAGCTTGCCCTGGTGGCGGACCATTGGAAAGCGCCAATTCGAGCTCTGCCGGCCGCCAGCACCCTTGTCCTCAACGCGGATGATCCCTTGATAGCCTCGCTAGGCGTAGGCGTGACCGCGCGGGTGCTCTCGTTCGGGGTGGATTCCTGGCCCGGCGACCCGAGCACACAACTCGCCAGATCGGCGGATTCTCTCTATTGTCCGGCCTGTGGTGCCGAGTTGGAGTTTTCCTCTGTTTCCTACGCGCATCTTGGTCATTACCGCTGCCATCGCTGCGGCCTTGGGAGGCCGGCGGCGACCGTGTCGGCGCGGGTGTTATCCGAGGGCGTGCATGGCACTTCGCTAACCTTGTCCACAGGCGGCCAATCGATAGAGGCGCGTCTGGAGATACCGGGGCGATACAACGTCTATAACGCCGTGGCGGCGATCGCCGGCGCCGTGGCCGGCGGTGTTCCCTTTGACCAGGCGGTGCCGGCGGTGACAGCGGCAAAAGGGGCGTTTGGCCGAGCGGAGACTATAGAAGCTGACGGGAAAGAGGTGCGCCTCTATCTGATTAAGAATCCCACGGGC
Source organism: Chloroflexota bacterium (assembly GCA_036559345.1). GTDB lineage: Bacteria > Chloroflexota > UBA5177 > JANWHV01 > JANWHV01 > JANWHV01. The sequence goes on from DATBTL010000161.1 coordinate 8,903, forward strand.
GCCGATGAGGTGCTTCGCGTGCTGGCCGGCGGGCTCAAGGGAGGGGAACTGCTGACCCTTCTCAGCGATAACGCGGCTGACGGGCTGGACGTGAGTTGGATCTGGGACGCCGAGTTCGAACTGCTGGCAGGCTGGGGCGGCCGGGTGACCTGCGGAGGAACCCGTGCCGAGGATATGGCGCTGCGTCTGAAATACGCGGGGATCGTGGCGCCGATTACCGTGGTCACCGCGGACGTGGGTCAAGCGGTTCGGGGCGCCCTGGAAGGGACCGCCAATGGGGGAACCCTGGTCATCGTAGCCACCTACACCGCGATGCTCGCGGCTCGCGATGCGCTTGCGCGGGCCGGCCATGTACGGCAATATTGGCAACGGGCGGGAGCATGACCACCTTCCCCCCACTCCGGCTAGCCTATCTGTACCCCCGGCTGATGAACCTTTACTCCGACACCGGGAACGTACATTGCCTGAGGCAACGTTGTGCCTGGCGCGGGATCGACCTCGTGGTGGATGAAGTGGAGTTGGGCGCGGAGCCGGATTTTTCGCGGTATGATCTGGCCTTTGTTGGCGGCGGCGAGGACCGGCAGCAGACGATCGCCGCGCATGACCTGGTCACTATTAAGGGGCCGGCACTGCATGAGGCGCTGACCAACGGTTTGGTGTGCCTGGCTGTCTGCGGTGGCTACCAACTCTTGGGGAAATATTACCGTCCGGCGGAAGGGGAGGACCTCCCAGGATTGGGATTCTTCCACGCTTACACGCAGCATTTCGGAGCCGCGGCGCCTCGCTGCGTGGGCAACGCGGTAGCGGCGGGACCGAATGGCTGGCTGGTCGGATTCGAGAATCATGGCGGTCGGACCATGCTCACCGGTTCGTCGCCCCTAGCGCGGATTCGCATCGGCTTTGGCAACAATGGTGAAGATGGCACCGAAGGAGCGATCGAAGGCAACTCGATAGGCACCTATTTGCATGGGTCGTTCCTGCCCAAGAATCCGGCCATCGCCGACGATCTGTTGAGCCGTGCCTTTCGCAGGCGGGGCGTGGACCTACCGTTACCGCCGCTCGACAATCGGGTCGAGGAGCGCGCGCGCGCGGCAATCCTGCGGAAGCTAGGGGTATCGGCGGGTGAGGACACCGGATTGCGGCTGAGCTAAGGCAAGTTGACCGAGAGGGTACCGCTCTAATGTCTCAAGGCGCCGCGCCGAACAATCCGAACGCGTCCATTAAACCAGTGATTTCCATGGAGGATCTGGAGCGCATCGACATCCGGGTAGGGAAAATTACGGAAGTAATAGACATAGCCGGCAGTGACAAGCTGATATGTCTGGCGGTTGACTTTGGTACTTTCCGGCGCCAAATCGTGGTGGGGATGAAGCAAGAGCGGGAGAACCCTGGCGAGATCGTCGGGCGACAGGCACTGTTCGTCGTCAATCTGGCGCCCCGGAAACTGCGCGGCGTCGTCTCGGAAGGGATGCTCTTTGATATCGGCTATGCCGACCAACTGAGACCAGTCTTGGCGATCCCCGAGAGCGAGGTTCCTAACGGAACGCGGGCGGGCTAGGCTCGCACGGCGCCATCTTTAGGAGCGCGGGTCTCCAGGCATCATCATTACCCACATCTCGCCCGAGTGACCAGATTGCCGGGGAGCGGGGGCGGG
>DATBTL010000162.1:0-4111 GCA_036559345.1 Chloroflexota bacterium
GTAGGATCCTACGGAAGTGCAACGTCGTAAGCGGATTCGTGCGAACACTACTTTTCGCGCATGGTGCGCCACCGCCACCATAGCATCGGACCTGCGCTGAAAAATGAGCCGACGAAAGCTCGATGCTACAATATCTCTGGCTTCCATACCCTGCCATATCCCGGGAAGCTTTCAGTAATGTGAAAAGCGAGGGCGTCCTCGCGATTCCCGGATTGCCCCGACAGCGTCTGCCCTAGTCACGCCGACTGGCCCGCTCCTACCGGCATCTCGCTCCGTTTCGCACCCGCATCACCGAGCCGGGTCGGTTCCCGGTATGCCGACTCAACAAGCGCTTCCTCGAAGAGCCGGGGACGGCTTGCCGGTTGGGGCACGGCGACCGCGTCGCGTGATTGAAGCATCAGGCGGGCGAATACCGGGAGATCGTGCACAATATAGCGCTTCCAGAGGCGGCGCGGCTCCTGCGCCAGCCGATAGAGCCATTCCAGGCCGTGCCGCTGGATCCACACCGGGGCCCGACGCACGTTCCCCGCCAGCATGTCGAATGAGCCGCCCACTCCCATGCACACGGGAACGTTCAGGACTGCTTGGTGAGCCCGAATCCAGTGTTCCTGTTTTGGGGCGCCGAAGGCGACAAACAGCATGTCGGGCCTGGCGGCGCGCACCATGCGCACGCAGACGTCGTCGTCGTGGTCGGCCATCTCCGCGTTGGGCGGTGAGTAGGTGCCGACAATTCGCAGACCAGGGAACCGCTGCTGGAGCACCTCGGCGGTGTCGTAGGCCACGCCCGGCGCCGCCCCCAGCAAGAAGATGCTATACCCGCGCTTAGCCGCCAGTTGGGCGCAGGCCATGATCATGTCCACCCCCGTAACCCGGCAAGGGAGCGGGGTCGATCGGCGCCGAGAGGCCCACACCAGAGGCATCCCATCCGCCAAGACGAGGTCGGCGTCATTCACGATACCCTGGAAGCCGGCATCCCGGCTGGCCAGGCGGAGGAAATCCACGTTCGCGGTCACCACATGGTGAGGGCGCTTCGACTGTACGAAAGCGTCAATCTGGGCCACCGCCTGATCCGCGTCCACGCAGTCAATCAGGGTGTCTAGGAGATTTACCCTTGTTCGCATGTCCCTCCCCTGTTCAGCCGTGGAAACGGCACATCGCGCCAACCACTCTACGTCGCCCATGGCCACTGAGAACTCCATTTACAATTACCAGAGGCGACCGTCGGTCCATGGGGGCCGCGAACCATTCTTGGCGAGCGAGTGACCCGTGCTTCACCTGCCTGAGCTACGGCCACTCGGTAATCGAATGATTTGAGCGTAACAAGACGCGGTTAAGAGTCGGTTGGTGGGGAGGTAAATTATTGGTGGAGAAGTATCGTATGGGCACCGCCCTCTCTGTGGCAGAATGCCGATAGGGCATGATGCACACTCAACCTCGATCCGGGATCTTGGAAGCTGAGGGATCCAGCAGCCGCCAACCTCATCCATATTTTGCACCGGACCTTAACCACTCTCTGAACCCGTCGTTGACCATTGGGTGTTACTGTGACTTCAGGTTGCCTCGGCCGGTCGTCCTCTGGTCTCTTTTGCGTCGTGTGGAGAGGAAGATCCGGAATCGGACTCGGTCAGGAAATACGTGACCTCGAGCAACATGGGGCTTTGACAGGTGCCTATTCAAATGATGGGAGGGAAACCGTGCAGGAGCGTGCCGCGTCTTCCGTGCCGGTGTTGACAAGCGATTCCCTTCGCACCGAGCGGGTTGCCGAGTATCCTCGCACCGGGTCGGGTACCGGATCTCGCATCCTCGCTAAGGCGGCCGGTATCGTGCTCGATGGATCTCTTTCGTGGCTCGCCTTCTGCACTGCCTATTTCCTTCGCTATTCGCTCCGCTGGGTTCCTGGGGATCACGGCACCACCCCCGTTCCGCTCGCCGACTGGGCGCCTTTCGGCCTCGCGTTTTGCCTGGTGGCGCTGGTGAGCCTCGCCGTGTCGGGACTCTACCGGCCGCGACTGGGCCGCGACCTCCTCGAGGAATTGCCCACCATCGCTCGCGCTACCCTGATCGCGGTGGGCGCGATGGTGGTGCTCGGCGCCTTCCTGCCTATCGTGGAATATTCGCGGTTGGTCGTGGTCTACACCTGGATCGTGCTGGTCCCCTTTTTGCTCATCGGCCGCGTCCTCCTCTATGGCGCCCTGTCACATCTTCATGGCTCTGGATGGAATACGCGGCGCGTGTTGGTGGTCGGCATCACCCCGCTGGGCAAAATGGTGATGCAAAGGATGCTGGGACGGCGGCGGCACGGCTATCATCTGATCGGCTTTCTGCGCGCGGAGAGCGAGAGTCCGGCCGGGCTCGTGACACCAGTCCGGCCGCGGGGCGATTTTGGCCGCTTCAAGTGCCTGGGCGGCATGGAGGATCTGCCTCGCGTGGTCCGCGAACAGCAGATTGACGACGTTATCTGCGCCTTGCCGGCCCGCTCGCACGCGGATATCACCAGCCTCTGCCTGCACTGCGAGGAGGCGGGCGTGGCGGTCAAGCTGGTGCCGGACCTCTTCGAGCTGAGTCTCTCCCGCGTGCGCATGGATCATCTTGCCGGCATCCCCCTCATCGACGTACGGCGGGCCTATTTTGGCGCCGGCAGCAGGGTGGTCAAGCGCGTCGTCGACATCATCCTCGCGGGCGCGGCGTTAGCCGCGGCCTCCCCTCTCTTGCTGGTAACCGCCATCGCGATCAAGCTCGACTCTCCAGGCCCCATCCTGGTGCGTCAGCAACGGGTCGGGAAAGGCGGGCGCGAGTTTACCTTCTTCAAGTTCCGCTCCATGCACATCGGGGCCGATCAGCAGCGGCAGTCGCTGGCGGAGCAACAGGGGATCGTGGCCCCGAGGATCTTCAAGGATCGGCGTGATCCGCGGCGGACCCGCGTGGGGCGATACATTCGGAAATGGTCGATTGACGAGCTGCCTCAGTTGTTCAACGTGCTGCGGGGCGACATGAGCATGGTTGGCCCCCGGCCGCCCTTGCCCATGGAGGTCGCCCTCTATGAGAAGCATCACTTCAAGCGCTTCGAGGTGCCGGGCGGGATCACCGGCCTCTGGCAGGTGAGCGGACGGAGCGACATCGAGAGCTTCGAGGAGATCATTATCATGGATACCTACTACGTGGATAATTGGTCTCTGGCGCTTGACTTCCGTATTCTGTTACGAACCGTCGTGGCGGTGCTTGCCCGGACGGGGGCGTACTGACCATGTGGCGCGGGAAATCAGCGAGGCATGATCTCCTCACCGACCTGGTCCCCTGGCTCCCCGTTATCGTCAGCGTGCTTTTGATCTTGCCGATCTCCGTGGTGCTACTCATAGTGCGCGTGCATTGGCAGGCAGGCTGGCATCCCTTGCACGCCATCGGGGCGTTTAGCAACGCGGACATAGTGTATCAGGTGTCTCTCGCCTTCCTGATCGTGGCCCCAGGCGTGGCACTGCAGCGCCGGGCCTGGCGCCGCGTGCAAGCACGGGAGCGCCATGTGTGCGAGGAGAAGCTGATCCGGACCGAGAACGACGCGGTGGCGCGGGTCTGCCAGGCGGTGGCGCGTGAGTTCGTCCAACCGCTGTCCGGCGCGCTCGCCTACAGCGAGCTCCTGCTTATGGATATCGCATGCCCCAGCGAGGCGCAACGGCGCGCGCTTGATGGACTGCGGGAGGGGGTGAGCCGGTTGGAGTACCTGGTGTGCTCGGTCCGCGACGCGGTGACGGAGGAGCCCATGCAGGCGCCGGGCGCGCGCGTGGCGGACACGGTGGTCCATGCGGTTCGGATGCCGGTTCCGCGCCGACAAACGCCGGCGAGGGAGCCGGCGCAGTGGAGACCGTGAACAAGGGAAGCCGCTGCCTATGCCTCGACGGCGGTGCGCAGCATATACCCCAGGCCGGCCACGGTCCGGATAATATCATCGGCATCCAGCGCGCCCGCCAGACGTTTACGCAAGTTACTGATGTGGGTCTTCACCACCGAGACATCGCTTTCCGCCTCGTAGTTCCACACATGGTTCATAATCTGCTCCGCCGAAATGACCCGTCCCTCGTTCTCGAGCAAGACGCGGAGGATCTTTCCCTGGATCGGG
>DATBTL010000163.1:0-3071 GCA_036559345.1 Chloroflexota bacterium
GTGATCGTATACTGCGGAAGACACAATCCGCTTGCGGAGGCCCCAGCATGGTGCGAGGGGCGCGGCGGCATGAAAGGAACACACAGTGGCACGGACATCACGAGTCGCGCTCGCGGCGTTGACCGCGCTTGGTCTGGCGCCCGGCCTCATGGCTTCTCCGCCGGCGCACGCGGGACCGTTCAATGGTTCGGCGCTCACCAACTTCGATCGGGCCACGCCGGCGACCGCCAGCGTATATATCACGGTGCAGAGCACCTCGGCGGTCCAGTCAGGGAACCTGACGCGAATTGGCGGCATTTTGGGGCCGAAGTTCGCGGCGGCGATCAATGGGGCGGCGGGCGGCGGCGGCAGCGGATCGAGTAGCGGCGCGGCCAGTATCACGGCCGTGGTGGGCCGCTTCAAGTCGGTCTTTAATGGGGAATATGGAATCGCGGCCATTCTGGGTTCGGGAAAGAGCGCATCGCAGCCGAATGCACTTATCGAACTGGGCTTGCAGCCAGGGATGAACGCCCAGGGCCTGCAGGCATCTCTCGCCCTTCTTGGGATGACAGCCAAGCCGAAGGGCACCTACCATGGGATCGCGCTGGCGTCGATCGATCTTGGGGCGCTTGCCGGGGCGGCGGGCGGCCTGACCGGCGGGGCCGCTGGTGGCCTTCCCTCAACGGGCGCCTCCTCGCCTTCGGCCTATCTCGGGGTATTGGGGAACGACGCGGTGGTTGGCACCAGTCTACCAACGCTGAAGGCGTCGATTGATGCCTACACGGGCAGCGCGCCCTCGGTGGACAAGTCAGCCGCCTTTGCCAAGACGGTCGGCAAGCTTCCCGCCGGTCGATTCATGACGACTTTTGTCAATATCACCTCTAGCGAGGAAAGCGCTCTGTCCTCACTCACCTCGATCGCCGGGAGCAAAGTAGGGGCCAAGGTCAAGGGCTGTGGGGCTCCAGTCGCCGCCGCGCCCGGTAGTTTCAGCGTGGCCGCCGCGTTAAGCGCGCAAACCGACGGCATTCTGTTCACCACCAGCCCGCAGTATTCGTCGGGTTCGCTGGCCACCATGACCAGCTTCAAGGGCACATCCAACGCGGCCGCCGCGCTGTTTCCGGCGAACGCGATTGGATTTGCCTCGCTCGGTGATCTGGGAAGCCTGGCCTCCGAAATTGTCCTCGCCCTGCAGAAGTCCTCGGCGTTATCGTCGGTGAACTGCGCGGCATCCGATCCGTTCAAGGCGTTTACCAAGGCGACGGGCCTTGATCTCAACGCGGACGTCCTGTCGTGGATGCACGGAGAGCTGAGCGTCGCGCTGCTCCCTATAGGCTCCCCGACCGCCTACAAGGATAAGGGAGACCCGCTGGCCTCCACGTCAGTCGTGATCGCGCTCAAGGTGCAGAACCAGGGCCTGGCTCAGGCGAAGCTGACCAAGATCATTGCCGCGCTCAACTCGCACTCCGCGAAGGCCGATAAGGTAAGGGTCATCGTGGTCCCTGGACCAGGCGGTGTCTCCCTCCATGTCGCGTCCAAGTCGCCGACCGGCCTGGGGTACGCCTTCTACAAGGGCTACCTCTTGGTTTCGAGCGCGCTGCCAGCCGATCTGGGCGCCATGCAGAAAGGCGGCGCGGGTGCTGTTCCCGCGATGAACGCCGCGCTCTTGCACTTCGGCGGCGGCCCCTATAGCGGCACCTTCTACCTGAATCTGACCAATCTCCGCCTGCTCGTGGAAAGAGTGGCCACCGCCAGCGGGACGGATATGAAGAGCTACAACTCCACCGCCAAGCCCCTCCTAGTACCTTTCAAGAGCCTGTCGGCGGTGATTTACGCCAAGACCGGCGCCACGGGGATGTTCATCGGGATTAGCAAGTAAGCGGGGAAGGGAGCGGAACAGGCGGGTCGCCCCATCTGGGGCGACCCGCCGTTCTTTTGGGAAGCGGTCGACTCAGTCCTCAAGCCATTCGGTGACGAACCGATTGCTGGGATGGATGTCGACCTGCCGGAGGCGGCCCGTGCCGGAGTTCACGAACTTGTGCGGCATGCCGGCCGGCACCACCACCATCTGGCCCCCGCCCGCCTCGATCACATCCGCGCCAGCCGTGAACGTCACCGTGCCCTCCAGGATCAGGAAGATCTCCGCGTAGGGATGCCGGTGCAGCCTCGGCCCGCCCCCCGGGGGTGCATCGACGATGATGAATGATGCACCGATGTCACCGTGGGCAAAACCCTGGAACTCGCCACCCGTCCCGTCCGGCCCGAGATCGGTCCAGCGGAGGAGGAGTGCCCCGCCCTGCTCCGCTACTGCTCCGGAGTCGCGCTGTGATTCGGTCTCCATGTTCTGCTCTGCTCCCCTCCGCGTTCGGGGACGGTAGCCCCGGCAGCCCTCGCTACCGCATCCGATGTGCAGCCGTAGATTTCACCGTAGGAGATGATGCTGATATGTAAGGCACCTGAGGAACGAAGGGAGCTAATCAGTTGCGTCGCTGCTTTGGTGCCGTTGAGCCAATACGCAATCCAGTCACTATCAATCAGATAATTCATAACTTGACGGGCGGCCGAGAGGACATGCGCCGGCTCTCTTGGATGTCCTGCTTCAGCTTCTCAGTATCGACTATCCCTTTCCAACTTCCAGCAGAGGAGAGGAATGTCTGGATCTCGGCCTCGGTGGGTTTCTTGATTCGTCGCGGTCGGGCAACTCGTTTGGCTGGCATGAGCACCGCCACTGTTTCCTGGTTGCGCTGCAAGGCCACAGGCCGATTATGGGCTCGTACCTCATCGGCAAGGCGTGCCAACTCGGGCATATTGGTGATATCGATGGGCCGCGGTTCGGTCGCCAAATGTATTGCCGTCCTTTCTGATCGTATCTTATTCTCTAGCATCCATCTTCAACATCTTGCAGCGGGCTTCAACGAGCCAAAACTCATCTTGTTGCGCGGACGATGGCGACGCATGTTCACTGTACCGAATCGCCGGCTTCACGTGAGAGTCACCGATGCCTCGACAACATGGCTCGTCATCGCGCTCGTCAGCTTCCTCGGGATTAGCAAGAAAATCCACGGATCGAGGAACCAGGAGGTGGGGCACCCCAA
>DATBTL010000164.1:0-3962 GCA_036559345.1 Chloroflexota bacterium
GCTACCGTCCGCACCTATGCCGCCTCGATCGGCTGCCTGTTCTCCTGGTTGGCGGCGCGCGGGCGCGATCCCGTCGCATGTCCTGTAGCCCAGGTAGGGACGGCCGACGTGACCGGATTCCTCCTTGGGGCCACGCGGGCCGGACGGAAGCCGGCGACCCGCGCCGCCTACTTGACCGCGATCACCGCCTTTTTCCGCTACCTGATCCTGCAGGGGGACTATCCGGGAACAGTGGAGGCGATGCGGGCTCAATTCGCTGAGTTGACCGTGAAGGGGGCCCGCTATCGGCCGGCCCCTGATGGCAGGCTGCCCGCCCTGGTGCGGGCGGCGGATCGGGCGCCAGCCGCCACCGCGGGGCCACGAACCATTCTGGTAGCGGCCCGCAACCAGGCGATCATCCATACCCTGTTCGCCAGCGGGATGCGAGTCTCCGAGGTGGCCGGGCTCTCGCGCCAGGATATGGACTGGGGGCACGGACAGGCATTGATCACGGGGAAAGGGGGGCGGCAGCGGCTCGTCTTCTTTTCGCCAGGCGCGCTGGCCTCGATCAATCGGTATCTGGATCTGCGGGGCGACGACGGATTCGCGCCGCTTTTCCTGCACCACGACAACGCGCATGCCGCGGAGTATCACCAGTTACGAGCCAGGAAGGATGAAGGGGAAGCGCTCCGCCTCTCGCCCCGCCAGATTCAGAGCGTGGTGCGGAGGTTGGCGCGGGCCGAGGGGCTACGGGCGACCCCACACACCTTCCGCCACTTCGTGGCCACCGACCTCCTGAACGAGGCGGGCGCGGACATTCGCGACGTGCAAGAGATTCTGGGCCATGCCAGTCTGGCCACGACCCAGATCTACACCCACAAGGGGGCGGTACGCCTGGCGGCCACGGCGGCGCGGCGGTTTGGGGAGGCGCGTGGGGAGTAGAAGAACAGAACTTGACAATGTTGCCGGAAAGGCGCTGATCATCATGCGAGACGAAACGGATGCCCATAAGGATGGGCACATCGCGACTGACCGGGAGTTGGCCGCAATGCGGGTACTGATCGAAGCGCAACGCGCGGAGACGCTGCTTCTGAAAGCGCGCCTGGGAGCGATCGAGGACGGACGTGGGGGCCGAACCGCTCGGAGCGGCTGGGCGCCCTCCCGCGTCCTCGGCGTGGCGGCGCTCGGGTGCATGGGCATGCTCGCCCTCGGCACCAACGCCTTCGCCGGTAGCCCTGCCTCGCAAGGCACCATTCATGCGTGCTATGTCTCTACTCCGCCAAAGGTCAGTCGTGGCCGGAGAGCGAGTCCCGTGCCGGCGCTGGGCTCGTTGCGGCTGATCAACCCCAGCAAGCATCAGGGATGCGCCCATGGGGAGACGGCGATAAGCTGGAATCAGATTGGTCCCATGGGACTTCAGGGACCGGAGGGGGCGCTGGGAACCCGAGGGCCGGTGGGCGCCACCGGCCCAGTGGGACCAACCGGACCGCCGGGATTGACCGGCCAGCGCGGCGTGCCAGGTCCAGGAGGGCCCCAAGGTTGGGTGGGCCCCAAGGGTGTGCCTGGTCCGCAAGGGCGTCCAGGCCCACAAGGACTCGTGGGCGCGGACGGGCCGGAGGGACCGATGGGGGTAGCTGGACCGGCCGGACCCACCGGCCCAACTGGAGCGACCGGGGCACAGGGACCGGCCGGCGCCCCGGGACTGAACTGGCGCGGCAATTGGTCCCCGGCCACGGCCTACGCCGCCAACGACGCGGTGCAGTTCGGAGGCTCCTCGTGGATCGCGACCGCCGCGAATACTGGGAATGCCCCACACGCGGGCGGCGCCCAGTGGAACCTCCTGGCCGAAGGGCTGATCGCGCCGGCGGCGGCGGTGACTCAAACCACCTCGGGGGTCGCCTTCACCGTCCATGTTCAGGGGACCGGCTTCCGGCCGAATACCACGGACGTCATTCAGGTGACCCAGGGCACGAACACACAGCAGGGTTCGGCGACCGTGGATGCCACGGGCAACTTCGTTTCCCCTGTCATCATTCCTGGATTTGCTTGCGGATCGAGCCAATCGGTCTCGGTCGAAATCACGGATGCCAATGGAGCGCCTCTGAGCTACGGCACGTACACGCCGGCCTGCTGATCACGGGGGTAGGCTGCTCCCTCTTCCCTGCCTGAAACACAGATAGCACGGATTGCCACAGATTACACGGATGGCAATCCGTGCTATCTGTGTTTCAGGGTAACATGCGGTTCCTGCCAAGAAGTGAGCAGGGGCCCTGACGCCGTGACGTCGGGACCCCTGCTGACGAAGAGCGCGAGGAAGGCGGTAAGTCCGGCGCTAATAGCCGGATTTCGCGGCGGGCGTCGGGCTGCTCGCGGCCGGCGCGGCGGCGCCGGGTACGACCACGGCCCACCAATAGCCGCCGCTGGCGATCAAGCCCTGGCCGTTGAGATCTCCGGCCTTCTTGTCCTCAAGGAAGGTGTAGAGGGGAGCGCCATCAAAGGTAAGCTGGTGGGTGCCGTCGGCGCGCATGATCTCCCCGAACGTGCCGGTGACGCCGGTCATGCTCTTGGGCACGGTCACGCCATTGGCTACCAGCGTTGGCGGCCAGAACTTCGCGCACTGCCCGGAACAGACGCTCTTGTTCTTGCTGTCGGCGGCGAAGACATAGAGGGTCAGGCCCTTGGCGTTGACCAGGAGATGGCCGGGCGCCATCGACACCAGGGCCGGCGCCGCCTGGCTGTGGTTACTCGCGTAGGCGCCGGCGGCGCCGGCCAGCAGGAGCGGAGCCGCGAGCACCGAGATGAACCGAGATGAGAGCCGCATTGTCTGTACCTCCAGGTGAAATGGCGCCCGACGGCGCGTCCCATGCCGGATCATCATGTCCGACTGAAAGACTATACGAGCGCCGTTACGGGTCATATGCTACCCGCTCTCGTCCGCGAGCCACGAAACGAGGGCCTGTACGGCGTACCGTTCAGGCCCACGTTTCGTGGCTCGCGGCGGAGTTCTCTCTCGCTACATACCGGATCCGACCACCACGGCCCACCAGATACCGCCCACGCCCTCGCCGTTCACGTCGCCGGCCTTCTTGTCATTGGCGAAGGTATAGAGAGGAGCGCCATCGTAGGTCAGCTGAGCGCCTCCACCCTTGAGCATCATCTCGCCGATCGTGCCCATCATGCCGGTCATCTTCCCGGGGGCCTTGGCGCCCGCCGGGACCATCGCGGCCGGCCAATACGTGGCGCACTGACCCGTGCAGGTGCTCTTGTTCTTGCTGTCCTTGGCAAAGACATAGAGGGTCATCCCCTTCGCGTCGACCAGGATATGCGCGGGGGCGGTCTTGACCAATGTCATCGCCGCCTGGCCATGAGATCTAGCCTGAGCGCCGACCACCACGGATGCCAACAACAGAGGGGCCGCGAGGAGTGAGATGAATCGCGTTGAGTGCCGCATTCCGCACCTCCCGATGCTACGGGCGCCCGACGGCGCGCCATGTGCCGGACCCGACGGCCGGCTAAAACCTTTATACGGAGCGGGTTACAGTCTAGATTCACTCGGGTTATGCGGATTTTCCAGGGAACGTTCCACGGCTTTCCCTACCACCCGTGGAGACCAACCGGGGCATCTACCCTATCCCTGGATACGCTCTTCCCAGGAGTCGACCACGTTTTCCTTGACAGGGCTCGTTCCCATGCTACACTGCATCAAGGTGATTTGAACGTATGTCCTAATTGAGGAGGGGTGATGGTACGGGGACGGAGCAGTGCCCCAAGAGCGGCTGGGACGGAACGGCTGGCCGAGGCATTCAACCCAACCACCTTCAGTGGCGGTCCGTTGCAGGAGGACTGGTATTGGGGCCGCCTTTCGGCGGGGATGGAGGAGGACTACTATTGGCGGCGGCTCTCCGATAACTGGTACCAGAAAGACGTAATCCCCAGCACCTACCTGGAGATCCACAACCAGTGCTACGAGGCATACAACGCCA
>DATBTL010000165.1:0-10347 GCA_036559345.1 Chloroflexota bacterium
GTCGTCTGGTAGATGGCGAAGAGCGTGACAATAGGAATACCCTGTTGCCGCGCTTGAAGCACTTCGTCGGCGCCCGCCATGCCAAAATCCACCTTACCGGTAGCCACGTAGGGGATGGCGTTGATGGCGGACGATGGAAAAGCGACGATCGGCGCCGACAGTCCATGCTTCTTGTAGATGCCCAAAGCCACCGCCGCGTACTCGCCACCCTCCTCGGGCTCAGGGAAGAAGTTCATCATCTGCGAGACTTGCACAAGGCCGGCCGAGTCGCGGGAATGAGCCTGCACGGGAGCCAGGCAGGCCCCAAGGAGACATGCCGCGACAAGCAGATTGCCGGCTACCCGAATGGGTGTACGCATTGGCTTCCTCCTCATGCAGGTGGGGAACTTGATGGGAAGGCATTCATTGCCGCCGTCGGCGCTCCTGATGCATCTTGAGCGCGCCGCTGAGTCAAGGTGCCGCCGCACGTCACTGAAACGTTGGCGCTCGGTGACAGCACACTCTCATGACGCACAGCATGACATGTTTAAGGGTCGCGTGCAAGGCAGAGGCGGTACCTACCAGTCATCCTTGGTAGCTTGGTGACGCCGAGACTAACCCGCCCGCGCGGGCGTCCGCGCGGTCGCCTGCAGGATACGCTCCTCGCTCCCCTCGGCCTTGGCGAACTCGTCCACGATCCGGCCGTTGCTAAGCACCAGGCAGCGGTCGCACAGGCCCAGAAGCTCCGGTAGCTCCGACGATACCACGATCAAACCGAGGCCGCGGTCGGCGAGCGCCAGAATCAGGCGATAGATCTCCCGCTTGGTCCCCACATCCACGCCCTTGGTCGGCTCATCCAGTAACAAGATTTTCGGGGTTTTGACCAGGACGCGGGCCAGCAGCGCCTTTTGCTGGTTGCCGCCGCTGAGATGAGCCACGTCGGCCCGGATCGACGGCGCTTTGACATCCAGCGCTTTCATGCTTGCGCGGGCTGTCTGATCCTCACGCTCACGATCGAGGATGCCATAACGCGCGAACAGGCGAAGGTTGCCCAGGGTAATATTCTGGCCAAGCGGCAGGTTGAACAGGAGGCCCGCGTTCTTCCGGTCCTCGGTGAGCATGGCGATCCCTACTTTAATGGCGTCCGCCGGACGCCGGATCGTCACCTCCCGGCCTTCGATCACGAGCCGGCCTTCATGGGCAATCCTGCCATAGAGGGCGCTGAGCACTTCGGTGCGCCCCGCGCCCACCAGACCGGCCAGACCCACTATCTCACCACGCCGCACGCTCAGGCTCACGTCGGAGATCAGGTCGGCGCCCCCGCCCGAGCGCCGGATACGCAGGTGCTCCACCCGGAGTAGCTCCTCGGGGCTCGCCAGCGGATCGTGCGGGGGGAAGACAAGGTCGAGGCGCCGCCCCACCATCGCGGCGACAATCGCGTCCTCGTGGAACTCGGCCCGGGGAATCTCCGCCACCACCTGACCGTCACGCAAGACGGTGGCCCAATCCGCCAGGGCGAGTACCTCGGGGATGCGGTGGGTAATCAAAATCATGGTCACCCCTTCGCTCCGCAGACGCTCCAGGATGAGGAACAACCGATCGACTTCGTGTACCGACAGCGAGGCGGTTGGCTCGTCCAGCATCAGGACCGAGGGCGAGGTGGCTAACGCGCGGGCGATCATCACCAGTTGCTTCTGGGCCGCGCTCAGTGACGCGAGCGGCGCCCGTCCGTCCAGGCCAACCCCGAGCCGGTTGAGCAGGCCGGCGGCGCGTTCGTTCAGCTCGGAGAAGCGGACGAACGCCTTCCGCTCCAGCCCCGTCTGCCCAACGTAGATGTTCTCGGCGATGCTGAGGTTTTCCAGCACTTGCAACTCTTGCGGCACGTAGCCGATGCCCCGCGCGCGGGCATCGGCGGGCGAGGCGAAGCGGACCACGGTACCGTTGAGCCGGACGACTCCTTCGTACGACCCAGCCGCGTGGACGCCATTGAGGATTTTGACCAGGGTGGACTTACCGGCCCCGTTCTGCCCCACCAGGGCGTGGATCTGGCCGGGCCGCACCTTGAACGCGACCTGCCCGAGCGCCCGCACCCCGGCGAACTGCTTGCCGAGTCCTTCGGTTTCAAGGATGAAGGGCGCCTGTCCGCTCGATTCCATAACACCTTCGGTTAGCGATCGGGTGGTCCCCAACCGAGGTGTGCCTCGGTTGGGGACCACCAGTGCTCAGCTTCGACGGCGGGAGTTACTCGCCGGCTTGCTTGAGATAGCCATAATAGGGAGCCAGATCGGCCTTGGTGACGATCTTGGCCGCCAGAGGATTGTAGTACGGCACTTTCTTGCCCGTGGCCAGGCCGTTACAGAGATCCGCGGCCTTCGCGCCCTCGGGATAGAGGGGTTGCGCCGCCACGGCGAACACCTTCCCGGACTTGACCAGATCGAGGTTCTGACGGATGTAGTCCATCCCGATGATCACCAGGGACCGGCCGCTCTCCCGTTCCGCCCCGGCCCAGGTCTGTGGACCATTGCCGGTGGTGGAAAAAGCGCCGGTCACCGCCGGATTACCCTGGAGAATACTGACCGCCTTGGCGACCGCGGCCGAAGGCTCGAAGTTTTCCAACTGGGAGGGTAGGACCTTGATCTTGGGAAAGTGCGCCGCGATGGTAGCGCGGAAGGCCGCCGCCATCGGATCCTCGGTGGCGTTGTAGCTCCCCTGGGTCACCGCGATCGTCCCCTTGCCGCCCATTTTTTTACCCATGGCCATGGCGGCCGCGTCCCCAACCTGCGCGATATTCTCCGCCGTGGCCGCGTCGAGTCCCGGCACCGACCCCTGCTTCGGCATCACGTGCCAGGTAGCGACCGGATAACCCGCCTTGCCGAGTTTCGCGATGAAGGGATTGATCGAGGGAACCGGATCATAGACGGCGACACAGCTGTAGTGCTTGCTGGCCAGCGCCGCGCTCGCCAGGGCCACGCTGGCGGGCACATCGTAAATGGTGGCGCTGGGATTCCCCACGATGTCGCACTGCACGCCCAGCTTTTTACACTCATTGAGGAAGCCGGCTTGCATCAACCGATGGACTGGATGGTTACGCAAAGGCTGGACCCAGAGGAAATTCAGGGTCTTGGCGGCGGGCGCGCCAAGTTGGCGAGTCGCCGCCATGGTGGTACCGCCATTGCCGGCCGCGAGCAAACTACAAAGGATAAAGGCCGCTCCCACCATCCGCGTCCTTGGCCCGATGGATTCTTTGATGATCATGGTTATTCCTTTCCCAGAGATGATGTATGTTCCGCCCCAGCAGTCATCTGGGCCTCGTCGGTGATCCCACTGCGCCCGCGAATATTCCTCCTTTCCGCGGCGACCTCCAGGTCGGTAAGCAAAGCCGCCATATCCTCCACGCTATGAACCTGCCTGACAGACAGCTTGCGCCGGACAACGTCGAGACCCACGGCGAGCACCATGATGGCCCCGACTGAAACTTGCTGCCAATTCGCGCTGACCCCGACCACCACCAACCCGCTCTGCACGACCTGCAGGAGGAGCATTCCCAGGGCGCCGCCCAGCACGGAGCCCACGCCGCCAAAGAGGCTGACTCCGCCAACCACCACGCCCGCGATTACCGTCAATTCCCAGCCGGTACCGATGTCGGTGGTCGCGCTGGCGAGACTGCCCATGACCAGCATCCCGGCCACCGCCGCCAGCGTGCTCACCAGCATGAAGCAGACGATCTTATAGCGGTCGGTGTTGATCCCCACCAGCCGGGCTACCTCTTTGTTGCCGCCCGTGGCGTAGGCATTCCGCCCAATCGTGGTCCTCCGCATCGCTTGGTCACCGACAATCAGCAAGGCAAGGAGAATAAAGCAGGCCCATTCAATGCCGAACGGTCCGGTTGCCTGACCGAAGTTTCCCACCACGTCCGGCAAAGGATAGATCGGATAGCCATTGGTGATAACCTGGGTCAGCCCCTGCCCCACGAACAACATGCCCAGGGTGGCGATGAAGGCTGGAATGCCGAAGCGCACCACCACCACGCCATTGACCAGGCCGACCAGCGCCCCGGCCCCGAGGCCGAGGAGCACGGCAAGCAGCACCGGCAGATGACCGGAGGTCATGAGCCAGCCCGCGATAACCGAGCACAGCCCGGCGACCGAGCCCACGGAAAGATCGAACTCGCCCGTGACGAGGAGAATCGTCTGGCCAACCCCAATGATCCCGATGAAGGCGACCGCGTCAAGCATGGCGCGGACATTGACCGTCGAGTAGAAGCCATGATTCAGGAGGGAAAAGACCACTACCAAGAGGATAAGGGCGATCAGTACCCCTGACTCCCCTCCGGCGAGCAGCGCCAGGACCAGCGTACGGAGCGGCGGTCGGCGCGCGGGAGCGACCCGCGCCTGGGGTCGCACCGTCAACTCCCACTCGAATCAAAGGCATAGAGGCTGCACCCGCCGTCGATCAGGAGGGTCGCCCCCGTCATGTAGTCGGAGGCCGGTAGACACGACCACAGCATCGCCTGGGCGACCTGCTTGGCACTTTGCAATTCCCGTAAAGGGATAGCGCGCAAGGCCCGCTCGCGAAACAGCGGATCCTCGTCCATGACCTGACGTGATAGGCCGGCGTTGACGATCCCTGGGGCGATAGTATTGACGATAATCCCGTGCGGGGCAAGGTCGCGAGCCATGCAGCGCGCGAGCATCTTCAAGCCCGATTTCGAGGTGCAATAGGAGGTGCCCTCGGTCCAGGGAATGTCCTGGACCCAGCTACTGGTCAAGAGGATTCGCCCGCGGACCCCGGCCGCCACCATGCGGCGGGCGGCAACCTGGCCAACCAGGAAGCAGCCGGTAAGATTGACGGCGAGCGTCTGCTCCCAGTCTCCGTCGGTGACATCTAGGAAGGCCGCGTTGTGGACGAATCCCGCGTTGCAGATCACGATGTCCGGCGCCAGACCGGCCAGATCGAGATCCGTATACAACTGCTCGACCGAGGTACGACACCGGACGTCGACCGGGAAGTAAGGGAGCGGCTCTCCGGCGCTGGTCCGCAGGAGAGCCACGGCGGTCTCGGACGGCGGGCGGAGGTCGGCCACGGCAACCGTGGCGCCATGCGCGGCAAGCAGGTTGGCCGTGGCGCTGCCGAGGTCACCCGTCCCCCCGGTCACCAGGACGGTTCTTCCAGCCAACTCATCGTGCATGAATGATCCTCTTTCGTGTTTCGCGGTCTGCCAACTGCCTCCGACCAAGTCGGCGCGGCCGGCTCTGTGCGGTACGTTAGCACCGCGATGGCGGCGTGACAATGCGGAAAAGTTTGTCGGCACTGCACGAAAGCTTGGAATTCCCCGGCCTATGGAGCGGGATGTTGCTTGCGGAAGGCATGGGGAGAGAGGTGGTACGTGCGCTTGAACAGGGCATAGAAATGGTTCTCACTGCCGAAGCCCGCGTCATTCGCCACGTGCTGAATCGTGTGGTCGGTCGTGGCGAGCAATTGGGCCGCGTATTGCAAGCGCAATTCATTGAGATAATCGGTAAAGCGGCGGCCAAACACCCGGGAGAATTGGTGCGAGAAATACTGCGGGTCAAGGCCGACCGTACTGGCCACCTCCCGCACCGAGATGTCGCGGCGGAAGTTCTCTTGCAAGTGCCGGACGACGGTGGCCCAGCGTTCAGTCGTGCCCGTGGTGCGCGCGGACGATTCGCGCACGACCAGGATCGGAGGGATGAGCAGGCGCGCCGGAGCAATCCGCGCCCCGTCGCGCATCCGCACGAGCAGGCGTTCAACCGCCAGGCGGCCAATTTGCTGGAGATCGGTTCGCACCGTGGTCAGGGGGACGCCGGTCAGGCAATAGGGTAAGGCGTTATCGTAGCCGACCACGGCAAAGTCCTCCGGCACGCTCAGGCCAAGCTCGTGCGCGCAATCGATCAGCTCGCTCGCCACCCAGTCCGCGCAGATAAAGAGGGCTTGTGGCCGCGCCTCCTGGGTGAGGAACTGCCGGATCAGAGGCAGGCGACGGAGCCGATCGGGGTCGGTGAGGCCATAGGGCAGCACCAGCACCCAGTCGTCGCGCATCGGCAACTCGGCGTGAGCCAGCGCCTCGGCGTAGGCTTGCCGCCGCTCGACTAAGCACCGCATCGGGGCATCGAGGGTGACGTGTCCCACCTGCCGGTAGCCCAGATTGATCAGGTGACGCATGGCCAACTGCCCGCCGCTGTATTCATCGGTCCCCACGTAATCGAGGCCGGCGATCGGCTTGGGGTCGACCACCTGCACGCAGGGCAGCCTCTCGGCGAGTTCCGTGTAGAGATCGAGATTGCAGGCGGTATGGTCCCAAAGAAACACCGCGCCGGCTACCCCTGCCGCCAGGGTTGCCTCAAGCAGCTGGCGCTCCCGTTCGGCGGAGCGCCGGAAGTCGAGACTGACCAGGCGATAGCCGTTAGCGGTGGCCGCCAGATTCGCGACGGCCGCGATCTCGCCCGCATACCAGTGGGCGAGATCCTGCGCGAAGAGCACCAGTGTCTTCTCACGGCGGCGCCGTAGAAACGCGATCAGGCCGCCGATGCCGGACTCGGGATCCGCGAGGGTCGCGGGAAAGGTCATGCTCGTTCCATGTCAGGCGGCGCCTTTTTCTCTGAACGCACTCGATCTCTCAGGGCTGTATGGAACTACGTACATGGACATCCGGACGGGCCAGGAGTTCGGGCCGGAGTCGGGCGCCAAGACCCGGCGAACCATCCAGGAACGCCTGGCCGTCCCGGATCGTCAGGGGCGTGGTGAGGATATCGCGATAATAGCCCTCGTAAAAGCCGCGGACCGTTTCCATCACCATGGCATTGGGCAAGGCCAGGCACAGATGCAGACAGGCGAAGACGTTCACCGGGCCGGTACAGTCGTGCGGCGCGATGGCCAGGTGGTAACTGTCGGCCAGGGTCGCTATCTTGATCGCCTCGGTAATGCCGCCGGTCCAGATCAGATCCGGCATCACGATATGGGCCGCCTTCCGCTCCAGCACCTCACGGAAGGCGTACTTCGTAAAGAGGCGCTCGCTCACGCATTGAGGCACCCGAGTCTCGCCCACCAGCCGCGCCAGATCCTCCACGCTATCGGGCTGAATAATGTCCTCCATCCAGATCACGTCATAGGGTTCCAGGGCACGCGCGATCCGCAGGGCCATATTAAGGTCCCAGCGGGAATGTCCTTCGATAGCGATTTCCATCCGGTCGCCGACCGCGCGACGAATCTCTTGCACCGACCACAAGCCCTGCTTGAGATCGGGCCCCGAAAGATCGTGCCCGGCGGGTCCGACCGCCGACCAACCGGCCGGCCCGGCAGCCTGGGTGGTTCGCATCTGGGGCGCGAAGCGGTCCCAGGGCCAGATCTTCATCTGTCGTATCCCAGCCGCCAGCAACGACTCCGCCAGTTCGCCCGGCCGCTCGAGGAAGCCGTCCTGATCCGCGTAGAGCGGCGTATTGACACACGTATTATAGATGCGGATCGACTCGCGGTACTGGCCGCCGATCAGCGTATAGATCGGTTGGCCGGCCGATTGGCCCAGGAGATCCCAGAGGGCGATATCCAGGGCGGAGATGGCCCGCATCTCCGCCCCCGCGTAGCCGAAAAAGTTGGCGTGGGAGAAGAGGTTCTGCCAATGGCGCTCGCGATCGAAGGCCGACTGGCCCAGGAGCATGGGGGCCGCGAAATCGTGGATCACCGCCTCCACCGCTCCGGGCAGGTAGTAGGTTTCACCCAGGCCAACCAGCCCGTCCGCTGTATGGATCTGGACCCAGAGCGTGTGCGGGTGCTCGGGCAGCCGCACTGTCTCGATCTTGCTTATTCGCACAACCTTCTCCTTTGCTGGAACCTTCCCAGCGCCTTCACGTATCACTCAGGCTACCGCTTGCGCCATTACCCAGCCGTGAACGAGCCGAGCCTCCCCGAGTCCATGCTCCCCCGCGCGATGCACGAGCGCACCGCCGCCAGCGCCTCGCGCGCGAAGGCAAGCGGGTCCGGCCAGGGAGCGGAGGGGAAGATTTCCAGGGAAAGGGGGCCGGAATAGCCAACCGCAAGCAGGGCTCGCGCAAACCCGGCCAGATCCAGTGTCCCCTGGCCCGCCAGAGCGCGGCCACCACCCAGCGGTTCTAGATCGGCAAGGTGGGCGATCCCGATCCGGCCCGGAGGCACGGATCGCAGGCGATCAAAGGGCTCGCCCGCCGTGGCCAGGTTGTAGCTGTCCACGGCAAGAAGCACGTCGTCACCCGCCCGCTCGGCGATGGTCAGCGCCGCTTGTAAGGAGCGGATGCCGCTGACCGCGCCCGGCCGGGACGAGGATCGGCCGACTTGCTCCAGCGCCAGATGGATGCCCAGGGGACGAGCGATCGACGCCAGTTCGCCGAGCCGTTCGCTCGCCAGCGCGCTTATGTCCAGTTCCGGAGGGAAGGCACCCAGGCGGAGGGGCGCCACGCAGATGATCAGGGATGCTTTCGCCGCGAGCGCGGCCTCCAATAAGCGGTCCACCTGGGCCCGAGGATCGGGGTCGTCGGGCAATGCCCAGTCCATCATGGCATGGATCGCCGACACGTGCATACCGGTCGCCCGGACGGCCGCCGCCAAATCCGACGGCTTCTCGCTCCGCATAAGCACATTGAGGTCCACGCCGTCACATCCGGCCACCGCCGCCACCTCCAGGAACTCTCGTACCGAGAGACCAGGAAAGCACGATTGGTTGAGGTGCGCTCGCACTGGCATCGATCTCCTCAAGTAGCCGAACCATCCTGGAGCCTAGTATACTGTTGACAACCACCTGGCTGAAAACGCCGCGACACACCGCCGGAAGAAGGAGAAACGCCATGGAACCGCCGCCGCCCCTGGGCGGGGAAGTGATCCGCCTCCGCGAGGCGCTGGCCGCCGATAACATGGACGCCGTGTTGCTGTCGGAACCGGCGAGTATCCGCTATGTCTCTGGCTTTAGCGTGCCGCCCCCCATCGGTGCCGGCGCCGCCTTTGCCGCCGGACCAAACCTGGCAGCGGTCAGTGACCGGGCGGGCGCGTTGCTCGTCTCCGGCTCCGAGGCTGGGGCCGCCTCCCGCCGGCAGGGAACGGGCTCGCTGATCGTCTACCAGTCGTTCGGCCATTTCGAGCCGATGGATGGCCAGAAGGAGTTCCTGGCCGGGCTAACAAGCCTGCTTGATGCCGTGCTGCCCTCGGGACACGGGGCAACGCTTGGGATCGAGCCACGCACCCTCCCGTCGGTGGCCCTCACGTTCCTGGCCGAGCGGTACCCGAAAATCCTCATCCACGATGCCACCGCCGCGATCCGCCGGGCGCGCATGATCAAGACACCGCGGGAGATCGCCCTGTTGCGCCGGGCGGCGGCGGCAGCCGACGCGGCCCAGGAAGCGCTGCTCTCGCACTCCCGACCAGGGGTCAACGAACTCACGCTATGGAACGCGCTCAGCGGTGCCCTAGAGGCGGCGGCCGGCGCCGCGACCCCGATCAGCGGCGAGCTGATATCCGGGCCGCGGACCTCGGTCGTGGACTACCCGGGCGGCCCGGTGGACCGCGTGCTTGGGCCGGGTGATACGATCATTTGCGATATCAGCCCGTGCGTGGACGGCTACTATGCCGATTGTTGCAACACCCTGGCGGTTGGGGAGCCGTCTCCCGATCAACGGCGCTACTTCCACGCCGCGCGGGATGCCTGGGAGGCCGCGGTAACGATGCTGCGGCCCGGCAAACGCGCCTGTGACGCCGCCGACGCGGCGAGGGAGGCGTTCGCGCGCCATGGCTTGCCGGTCGCACACTACACCGGCCACGGGATCGGCGCGGCGGTCAACGAGGCGCCGCGCCTGGTGGAGTACGACCAGACCCCGATCGAGGCGGGCATGGTCTTCGCCGTCGAACCTGGGGCGTATGCCGGACCTGGCGGGACAACCGGCGCGCGCGTCGAGAAGATGGTGTTGGTCACGGCGGACGTCCCCGAGGTGCTCTCGCGCTTCTCGTGGGGTATCAGTTGAATAGTCTTTCGCCTGGTGCGCCATCCAAGCGAGGATAGATTCCACCGGTGATGGAGAGGGTTACCGATGGTCACCGATAGTTACGTTTACGTGCGAATGATCCTTCATCTTGGGGCGCACGGGCGAGTCTGGTCCGAATCAGGTCCGTGCCGCGGCGCGCTGTCTTGCATGTTTGATAGAGTACATAGAGTACAATGCATCGCGAAGGGAGCGGCGGATGAACGAACAGGATGATCTGGCGGCCCGGATAGCGGCGTATCCCGTGCCGGCGGGTCAGGTCGTGTGTTGGTGGCTCGGTGGCTCGGGCTTCGTGCTCAAGAGTTCCAGCGGAACCCAGGTGTATATCGATCCCTACCTCTCCGACAGC
>DATBTL010000166.1:0-28298 GCA_036559345.1 Chloroflexota bacterium
GGACCCGCGCGTTGCCTGCCGACGAATCAATACGAAGACGACCGCGAAGGCGAAGGCCAATACGCCGAAAAAGACATGGGAAAAGATGAGCGCGATACTGGCGCTCGCCACGGCAAGAACCAGCAATCCCCGCCATTCCGCCGCGAAGTCTCCGGGAACCCTCTGCCCGCGCCGCCGATTCAAGAGCTTGCGCACAATCACATCCAGGGCAATAAACAGCACGATGATTCCCTGCAACACCTCGGTCATATGGGGCGACACGCCGACCAGTTGCATGCTCTGGCTGCCCGTGCGCAAGGCGCCGAAAAGAATGGCGGCGAGGATCATCCCGATCGGGTTGCCCTTCCCCAGCAGGGCGATGGCGATCCCGTCGAAGCCCCAGCCGGGATTGAAGGGGGCCTGTAAGGCGCCCGTACCGGTGGGATCGGCGATATAGAGGCCCCCGGCCAAACCGCCCAGGCCGCCCGCGATCGCCATCGCCATGACCATCCGGCGCTTGATCGGGATGCCGCCGTAGGCGGCGGCGCCCGGATTCAGGCCCACGGCCGTGATCTCGTAGCCAAAGCTGGTACGGGCGAAAATGAACCAATAGAGGAACGCGCACGCCAGGGCAATGAAAGCGCCCGCGTCCAGCGTGCTGTCCTTGCCCAGCCAGGTGAGCAGGGGGAGGAACGCATTGGAGCCGGCATGGGCGGTTATCGCCTGCCCATTTGAGTTGGCGGCATTCAGCGGTCCCCCCTGCTCGACTAAAGCGGTCGTCCCGTAGATCGCTATGTAGTTCAGCATGATCGTCGTGATCACTTCGTGGGCCCCGCGATAGGCTTTGAGGGCGCCGGCGATGGCGCCCATCACCCCGCCGGCCAGCACCGAGATCAGCAAGACCGCCGGAACCAGCAGAATGGCCGGCAATCCACTCCAGGAGCTTCCGATCATCGAGGCGACCAGGGCGCCTGCCACCAACTGCCCCTCGGCCCCGATGTTAAACAGGCCGCAGCGGAACGCAAAGGCTACCGCCAGGCCGGTAAAGACGAGCGGGAGGGCCTGGCCGAGGGTCACCGTGGTGGTGGTCATATCGGGAGCGCCAAACGCGCCGGAGAAGAGGCTATCGAAGGCGTTAAAGGGATAATGCAGGAGCAGGCCGACGGTTTTGAGCGTGGGACCGTGAGCGCCGATCACCGTGAAGGGATCCGTGGTGGTGCCGATGATCAGAAGCGAACCGAGCACGAAGGCGAGCCCCAGGGTAATGGCGGCCACGGCGCCCTCGGCCACCAATCGGCGGACCAGGGCAATCAGGATCTGGCCCAGTCCCGCCTCTCTGCTCGGCTCCGCCGAGGATTCCGCCGCCACCGCCACCCGCAGCTCCCTCGCGCTAGGGGGTTCCCTGATCCGCATCCATCATAAGCGATCCGTCTAGGGCGCACACAGGGAAGGCGGGCTTGGGAACCGCGCCTTCCCTGGCGGTCACACGAATCGGGCGGGGTTCTATTGCTTGGGGATGACCGTGGTGGGAACGATCTTGCCGGAGGCGACCAGTTTCGCCTGGGCCTTCACCTGATCGACGATGCTCTGGGGGACCATTTTGCCCACGGTGCCGTAGCCGGTGGCGCCGTTGCTCAGGTTAAAGGAGTTATTTCCGCCCTTGAACTTCCCGCTGGCGAGGTTGCCGATGGTTTCCAGCACTGCCTGGTCAACCTTCTTGACCGCGCTGGTCATCATATAGGGGCCGAGATACGCCTGATCCGAATCGACGCCGATCCCGTAGACATTCTTCTCCTGCGCGGCCTTCAAGTAGCCAAGCCCAGCGGCGCCGGCCACCGCGAACAGGATATCGGCGTTCTTCGAGGCTTGATGCAGGCCCAGGTTGAGCGATACCGACTGATCGGTGAAGCTGTTGCTGTAGCCGAGGAGAACCTTGATTGAGGGATCGGCGGTCCGAGCGCCCTGATAGTAGCCCGCGATATACCGATTGACCGGGGGAATGCTCAGGCCGCCCATGGCCCCGATCACGTTGTGCGTGGCGGCGCCGACCTTATTCTTCTCCATCAGGCCGGCCATATAGCCGACCAGATAGCCCGACTCTTGCTCGCGGAAGAACAGGTTGGCCACGTTCGGCAGGTTCACCGTATTGCCCTTGGCGTCGGTGGGCGCTCCGTCGACCAAGCCAAAGTGAATGTTAGGATACGCCTTGGCCACCTTGTACATGGAGGGCTGCATCAGGAAGCCAATGCCAAATACCAGATCGTAGCCCTGGCGGGCAAAGGTGGATAGGTTCGCGTAATAGAGAGCGTCCGAGCTGGTGGTGGTTTGCACATACTTAAAGGTGGCGCCGTATTTCTTCTGGGCCGCCAGACCCCCCAGGTAGGCCATATGATTAAAGCCCTTGTCGTCGATGCCGCCCACGTCGAGCACGATCCCGACCCGGAGCGACTTGCGCACATGAGCGGCGCTGGAATGGGCAGCCACCGAATGGCTGGGCAGCGACATAGCGGCCAGCGGCAATAAACAGGCGGCCGCCACGGCTACCCGGCGCGTGAGTTGACGATGCATACGGATAATCCTCCCAAGAATTGTGAACAACAAGTGCCGGTCGAGATGGATACACGTTCCCTAGATCGCGCCGCCTCCTCCCACTCCTCAGTGTAATCTTCCCTACATGGCACGCCGGTGAATACCGCGCCTACGTCGCGCCAGACGATTTAGGTGGCCCATACCGCTACGTAGTTGTCAAGCATGATAAGGCGTGGACCGGCAGTTCGGCCAGCGATTGGCGGACAACCCTCGTTCTCTCATTTGACAATCAAAGCGACTGAAGTTATAGGTAATAGAGAGATTTACGCCGCGTTGTCCGTGGGACCAGGGCGGTCCTGGCCGAGGCCGGCGTGGGAACACGAGGAGGCAGCCATGCCCGTCACGAATGAGCTTCTTCAGGCAAACGAACAGTACGCACGCCATTTCACCAAGGGTGATCTTCCGGCGCCGCCGAGCCGCCAGATAGCCGTGGTTGCCTGCATGGACGCGCGCCTCGACCCAGCCCGCATTCTGGGCCTGGAGGAGGGCGATGCACATGTGATCCGCAACGCGGGCGGGCGAGCCGATGATGCCATCCGTTCCCTGGTCATCTCGCAACAGTTGCTGGGCACACGCGAAATCGTGGTGATTCACCATACGGACTGCGGCATGCTCACTTTCACCGACGATCAGTTGCGGCGGAAGGTGCGTGAGGAGCTTGGCGCCGACACCGATATGCCGTTCCTCTCGTTTTCCGATCTGGAACAGAGCGTAAGGGACGATGTGCGTGCCCTGCGCGCCTCACCATTGCTCCTGAAAAATATTCCCATTCGCGGATTCATTTACGACGTCAAGACTGGCCGCCTGAGCGAGGTAGCCTGACCCGCGTCAACCTAGCCGGGGCTCAATTTCGCGACTTTCGCCGAGAAGTGCACCCATTTGTGTTTTGTGGTATGATTGTAATTGTCAGGGGGCGATGATTTATGGTACCGGCGCTTCGCCGGCGCGTCCCGATGGCAGAAAGAACAGCAGCGTGGCACAGGGAACAATTGCACGAGTAACGGATCGCGGGTTTGGGTTTATCCAGCAGGAGCAAGGCGGAGAGGATCTCTTCTTCCATAGCTCAGCCCTGCAGAATGTAACGTTCGACAATCTGCGGCGCGGGGACACCGTCGAGTACGACGCCGAACCCGATCCGCGCGGACGCGGCAACCGGGCCGTGAACGTACAGAAGATCGACCGCTAAAGTCTCGGTCGGTTCTTCGCCGAAGGGGCGCCATCCCAAGGGGTGGCGCCCCTTCGACGTTTCCGGCGACGGCGCGGGTCTCCGCCTGTGGTCAGATGGCTACGCCGGCTGCTCCTCTCGCTGCTTCAGGGCTCGATGGATCACCAGTTCTTGCCACCAATCGTTGAGCAGCGGGCAGGCCGCCAGGGTCCGAGCGGTGGCCAGATCGGCGTTCCGGTCGTGGCCGAAGTCGTTGACGAGGGCGACGGTCCATTGGGGATAGGGCCGCTCGATCAGCACGACCGGCGCCCCCGGTTCGATCAGCCCCTCGGTTAGCACCCTGCAATACCAGCCCGTGCGCCCGGTCGCCGCTACCCGCGCGGTAAGTCCCGGATGCTCCCACCGGCGTTCGATCTTCCAACAGGGATACCGGGGTCCACTCACCTGGATGCGGGCCGCGCCAATCCCATAGGTGTCGCCGATGCGGGCGGTCTCCTCCGAGAGCCCGCTGATCGTGAAGTTCTCGCCGAATCCCCCAGGGCCAATCTCCGGCATGCCCAACTCCTCCCGCCAGATCGCGTAATGCGCCGCCGCGTAGAGCAGCACCGCCTGGCCGGGACGACCGTGATTCTTGGTATCGGCCTGGGCATTCCCCTCCAGATGGGTAGTGAAGAGCCAACGGGAATCCGGGCTCGGAGCGCGGAAAAAGGATGTTTCCCAGGGGCGGCGCGTCTCGTCCGTGGTACCCTCGCCGCCGTACCGGCGCGGCGTCCCCACCTGCACCGTTTGCAAGACTCCGACCCGCGGTATGTCCATGACTCTCTCTCGTTTCTACTGCATAATCAGGGGCGTCGTTCGCATTCTAGCGTTTCGCACCCGGCCTCAGCCGAATCGTCCCTACCAGCCGACCTCAGTCGGCGGTCTAGCCCACCCCTTCCAGGGGGTGAGGTCCGTGCTCAGCGCATCTCGTACCGGCGTTCCACGCTTTTGGTCAGCGAAATGCCCTTCCGCCGCCGATAGGTGACGTACAGGATCACCCCTCCCGCCATCCAACCAAAGCCGACATAGCGGCCAAAGGGATCGGTGAGCGCCACCAGAATCCACACCGCGAGAGTTCCAAGGCCGCCGATGATCGCCGTGGAGGGGATGGACTTTCCCCGGAACGGGATATTCAAGCTCAAACGAAAGCCGCTCTTGTGGTCCGGCGCTTCGCGCCAGCGCATGGCAATCAGCGAGAAGTGGGCCATGGTGAAGCCAAGGGTGGAACCGAAGATATAGACCGCCGAGAGATGGGTGAGTTCGCCAGTGAGCACAATCAGGATGGCCACGGCGCTGAAGAAGACAATGGAGATAACCGGAGTCTTGGTCCGCTTGTTCACTCGGTGCAGAATCTCCGGCACCTGCTGATAGCTGCCCATGGAGAACGAGAGGCGGGATGCGCCCAGCACCCCGGCGTTGGCGCCGATCAGGAGGATCGAGGCGGCCAGTATCGCCACCATGGGCAACAATACATCCTTGTAGGGATGCGGGAGGGCCCGCGCGATGCCGGCTACCGGGTCGTTCAGGTACTTGTTCGCCAGTTCAGTCGTGTACTCCGCGTGGGTGCAGTAGTGTTGGGAAACCTCGGAGAGCGTACACACATGAACCGGCATGGCGCTCAGAGCGACCAGGGAAATCCCGGCGAACAGGATGAGCACGGCGAAAATCAGGACCGCGTACGCCCCCGGCACGGTTCGCGACGGCTCCTCCGCCTCCTCCGACATGTTGGAGATCGTCTCGATTCCGGTATAGGCCACCATGGCGATAGCGGCCCCGTGAAAGAAGTTGGTGAGCGAGG
Source organism: Chloroflexota bacterium (assembly GCA_036559345.1). Taxonomy (GTDB): domain Bacteria; phylum Chloroflexota; class UBA5177; order JANWHV01; family JANWHV01; genus JANWHV01. The sequence goes on from DATBTL010000166.1 coordinate 5,571, forward strand.
GAGCGGTGCCCCAATGAATCTGGTGGATCAGCAGAGGAAAGTTGATCAGGAATACGAAACCCAGGACGACCAGCACGATCTCGGTACAGAGATCGACCACCGCGAAGATAATGCTGAATAGCGCCGCTTCATTGACCCCGACGATGTTCAGGGTCATCAAGAGGAAAATCATGGCCACCGCGAAGATCACGTCGGCGGTGCCGTGGGCCAGAATGGGGAAGAAAATCGATAAATAGCCGGCGGCGCTGAAGGTCGAAATGGAGATAGTGACGGTGTAGGCGAGCAGGGTGCCCCAGCCGGTGATAAAGGCCACCATTTCGTTGAAGCCCTGCCGGGCAAAATTGGAGGCGCCGCCCGCCTCGGGCAGCGCGACCGTAGCCTCGGTGTAGGTAAGCACGGTGAGGACAAAGAAGATACCGGCTAGCGTCAGGGCCAGGGGCGCCGCGCCCAACGCGAAGGCGGCCGTTACTCCCAATGCGTAGTAGATGGAAGAGCCAACATTCCCGTAGCCCGTGCTAAACAGGGCCGGAATGCCGAGGGTTCGCCGTAAGTGCAAGGGACGGCGAATCCGCCGCACCACTCTTTTATTCCCCGGCAGATGGCCATGCCGCATGTTCACGTCACTCATCTAGAAGATGTCCCTTGCCCCTTCGAAGGATTTTCGTTGCCGCCGTGCTGGCGCGATCCGGCGCGGGTCGATAATGCCGTGGTCTAGCATACAGCACCGCCAGTTATAATCGTGGGCGAAAAGCAGGAAGGAACCCAGGTGAAGCCTGGGTTCCTTCCTGCTTTTCGCCCATAGTGGGCCGGGTTACCGTGGAAACGCCCGCCTCTTGAACTCCTAGCGGACGTACTTCTGCAGGGTCGCGGCGCTGAGCGTACCCAACTGGCGGAAGTTCCCGTCGCTGGTGAAGGCGGTCGCCTCGAAGTTACCGGCTGAGTTGTGATTTTGGTTGAAGGTGATCAGGCCGGTCGCCCCGAAGTAGTAGACGGATTTGCCGGCCGCGATTGCCGCCTTGCCCTGGGCGAAGGTGTTGACATGGGTAAGCGAGGTGTCACTGGTGAGTGAGGCTATCTTGTTGATCCACACGCTTGGGGTGGTGGACTTCGTCTCCAGCATGGCCAGAGCCGAGATATTCATGGCATCGTAGCCGTTGGTATTGAACTCCAGCGGCGCCTGGTTGGGATAGACGTGATGATAGGCGCGAAGGAATTCCGCGCTGCCAGGGTAATTCGGGCTGTAGACTTGCATCACGGTCATGAAGGAGGTGGTGCGAGCGGCACCGATTACCTTCTTGAGCGCGGTGAAGAAATCGAGGCCCGCCGCTGAGTCGGATTGGATCGAGGGAACGAGCTTATGTCCAAGTTGGAGTTCCTCGGAGAAGAAGGTAGCGGCGGTGGGCGGATCCATCTCGGAGAAGATGACCTGCGGATGGCTGTTCAGCACCTGGGTGACCTCGCTCCGATAGCTGCTCTGGTCGGGCAACAGCTTGATGTTGATCGTCGCCTTGCCTCCGAGCGTGTTGAACGTGGAGAGCGCGGGGCTGACCAGGGTCTGCGAGCCGGTATCGGAGGCAAAGACGAACGCCGCCTTGGTATAGCCCATCTTGTGGGCCCAGAGGGCCAACGCCGATCCTTGCAGCGAATCGCCGGGGCTTGGGCGGTAGATATACTTGTAGGTCATATGGTCGAGCTGGGTGGTGCCGCACAGGCACCAATCCACGATCTGGTTTCGGTTAATCAGGGGAACCACGGCGGTAGCCGTGTCGGATGACGGGCCAAAGATCGTCACCGGCTGATCGATGGCCATCAGCTTGTTGATCGCGGCCACTCCATCGGCGGCGTCGTCCTGATCGTCCGCCCGAATGACATTGAAAGTATGACCCAGCACGCCGCCGTTGTGGTTGATATCCCAGACAGCCGCTTCGGGCCCGCGCACGAAATGGGTGCCGATGATCGCGCTGGCCCCGGTAAACGGCGCGTTCACCCCCACGTTGAGCGTGCTGCCGTCCGCCCGGTGCGCCGGATCGGCGGCTCGGGTCACGCCGTTGCCAAGCATCCCCAGTAACAGCACGATGGAGAGGATTCCGGCGCCCTTGTTCCGCCATTGGAGGATTCCCATGATTGATGTCCTTCCTTTTACCCGTGCATGTGCTCGTCGGAGCACGCCCGCGTTTAGCCGCCAAGAAACATGCGGCCCAAGTCCGGATTATCGAGCAAGATGCCGGCTCTGTCGTCATGACGGTTCCGGCCCGCCACCAGGATATAGGCCCAGTCGGCCGCCTGCAGCGCCGCGGTGGCGTTTTGCTCGACCACCACCACGGCGGTTCCCGATTCCGCCACTCGCTTTATCTGTCTCCACACCTCCCTTGTGTATTCCGGCGCCAGCCCGGCTGTCGGCTCATCGAGCAGCAGCACGGTGGGATCCAGCATCAATCCGCGGCCCATGGCCAACATGCTTCGCTGGCCACCGCTCAGGGTGCCCGCCCGCCGCTCCAGGGCCTTCCCCAGGTCGGGGAATATGCTTAGTACGGCGTCAACCCGCGCTTGCACGCCGCCGCGTCTCAGATAGGCACCCATCTCCAGATTCTCGCGCACCGTGAGGGTAGGGAACACGTTTCCCACCTGCGGCACGTAGCCGATGCCGCGGCCGACGAGTGCCTCTGGGGCCAATCCAGTCACCTCCGCTCCCTGGAGGAAGACGTGCCCGGCCTGGGGTTTCAAGTAGCCGAAGATCGTCTTGAGCAGGGTGCTCTTTCCGGCCCCGTTTGGCCCCAGAATGGCCACGATCTGCCCGGCCTCGGCGCTGATCGATGCCTCATGCACGATCGGCACCGGCCCATACCCAGCAGTGATCCCCTCCGCGCGCAGCACTCCGTCTGGCCGTGTTGTCATACTCTCCCCGCGCCACGATACCGCGGCTGAAATCCCCTGGCGGTTCTCGGTAGGGGCACCGGGTACCCCCTGGGTGATGGGTGCTCTTGGTGGCCCGAACCAGGGCATCCACAAGGGATGCCCCTACAACCGGCGGTCGACTGGCGCCAAGCCGTACTAGTCAATCGGGTGTAGTCACGCCTATCAGGGCTCATAATGACCACCCGCTACACGCGCTGACCGCTCAAGTAGGCCGCCACCACCGCCTCATTGGCCCGAATCTCGGCCATGGAGCCCTCCGCCAAGACCCGGCCCTGTGCCATCACGATCACCGGGTCGCACAACCGTTCGACCGTCCCCATCTCGTGCTCGACCATCACCACGGTGAGCCCCTCACGTCTCAAGTCGGCGATGTAGTCGGTTAACTGGCTGATCAGGGCCGGGTTGACCCCGGCCATGGGCTCGTCCAATAGCAGCAGCCGCGGTTTCATGTGCAGGGCGCGCGCCAGCTCCAGCAGCCGTTTCTGGCCGCCGCTCAGGTTGCCCGCGTACTCGTGGGCCAGGTGTACCAGATTGAAGCGCTGGAGCAAGTTCCAGGCGGTGGCTACGTGTTCGCGCTCCTGGCGCTTCCAGACGGAGGGACCAAGCAGCGCCGCCCACGCCGAGTCTCCCCGCTGATTGAGCGGCGCTACCATCAGGTTTTCCAGCACGGTCATGCGCGCGAACTCGGAGGACAACTGGAAGGTGCGGGCCAGGCCGAGCCGGGCAATCTGGAACGACGGCAGGCGGGCAATCTCGCCACCGAAGAAACGAATCGAGCCCTGATCGGGCCGCAGGGCGCCCGCCAGCAGGTTCAGCATGGTGCTCTTGCCGGCCCCGTTCGGCCCAATCAGGCCGGTGATCGTCCCGCGCCGCACCTCGAACGAGCAGCCGTCGACCGCGTGGACGCCGCCGAACGAGCGGCTCACGCCAGTCACCCGCAGGGCCAGGTCGTCGGTCATGGCCGTTCCTCGGTCCGCCGGTTGATCTGGCGATCGGACCCTTCATCAACCGCCAGTTGGCGTAATATCTTGCGGAAGCGCCGCTTGGGCTCGGGGAATATCCCTTGCGGGCGGAAATAGAGGACCAGGATCAGAACCGAGCCGATGATGATCCAGCGCAACGGATCGATCAGGTTGGGATTGATCCAGTCTTGCGGGAGCAGCCTTGAGCCTTCCAGGAAGGCGACCGGGACCAAGATTGCCCCGAGCACGGCGCCCCAATTGTTCCCGCGGCCCCCGACGATCAGGGCCGCGAAGATTACGAAGGTCTCGGGTACGTTCCACATGCTCGGCTGCACGGTGCCGATGAACTCGATGAACAGGGCGCCGCCAACCGCGGCGATCGCCCCGCCAATCATCATCGCCGTCATGCGCAGGCGGAATACATCCTTGCCACAGGCGGCGGCGGTGTATTCATTCTCACGGATCGCACGTAGGGAACGGCCAAACGGCGAATGGGTGAGCCGCTGCATGATCAGGAACGACAGCAGGGCGAAGCCAAGCACGATGCCGAGGTAGACCCACTGGTACTGGATTTGCGGTAGATTCAGGGTGTCGGCCAGCGGCTGCGGAATACCGGTCAGGCCGTTCCACCCATTGACCACCGAGGTGGTATTCCCGGTTAGCAACCAGGTCACCTCGCCCACGACCAGGGTGGCCACCGCGAGGTAATCGCTGCGGAGGCGGCGTACCGCGACAATGCCGACCAGCAAGGCCAGGGCGGCGCCGGTAAGGCCGGCGACCGCGACCGGCAACGGCCAGGGCAAGGTCCAGCCAAACAGGTATTCCGTGCCGCCGCTCTGCACCGGCTGGGGCGGCCCAAGGACGACTAACCCGGCGAAGTAGCCGCCCACCGCGACCAGGATGTAGTAGGAGAAGTTAATGATGTTGGCAAGCCCGAATTGGAGATTCAGACCCAGCACGAACATGACATTGCAGCCCATGTAGACCAGCAAGGTGATGACGTAATAGGCGACGGCGTCACTCATGACTTCACTTTTACCCCCGCGCGGCGGTGATGATGCCCTGTGGCCGCAGCAGCAGCACCAGGACCAGAATCACGAAGGCGGCCACCGACTTGTCCTCCGCCGGGATGAAGATCACGGAGACCTCGGTCACCAGGCCGACGATCAGCGCCCCCACCATGGCGCCGTACGGGCGCCCCACCCCACCCAGCACCGCCGCCGCCACGATCACCAGCAGAAACCCCTCGCCGGTGGAGGGGGCAAAGGCGGCGGTATTCAGCACCAGGACGAAGCCCGCCAGACCGGCCAGGGCGCCGCTGATCAGCCAGGCCAGATCGGTGATGCGCGCCACCTTGATCCCGCAGGCGCGGGCGAGCGCCGGGTCGTCGGCCATGGCGCGCATCGCCTTACCGATCTTCGTGTACCGGAGCAGCCCATGCACCAGCAGCATGACGATCACCGCCAGGGCGATAATGATCAGCTGGTTGACCGTGAAAGTCATACCGAGGAAGCCAACCGAGGACGATGGGGCGTAGTTGTAGCTCTGGAAATTGGGGCCGAAGATCGCTTGCAGGGCATTCTCGAGAATCAGGCCGAAGGCGAAGGTGACAATCAGGAGGCCGAAGAGATCGGTGCGCTTCCGGATGAAAGGCTGCAACAGCAGCCGATTCATGGCCACCGAGGCCACGGCCAGAAAGAGCATGCCCGCGACCGCGCCAACCCAGATGTTCCAGTGCAGCCCCGTGTTGACCATCCACGCGACATAGGCGCCAACGGTCATGAGGTCACCAAAGGCGAAGTTCACCACCCCGGTGACGCTGAACTGCAGGGTGAAGCCCACGGCGGCCAGGGCCAGGATCGACGCCGTCACGAGACCAAAACCTATGGTTGGCAGCAACAGATCCATGGCACTCCACGAAACTTCAGGGAGTGGTTATGCGGTAGCGCCACTGTAACACCTGAACCCAGCGTTGTCCAGATCAACCCCAGTTCAAGCGGGCTTATGGGGAACATGTTATCGCCTGAGCGTACCCGAAAGAAGAGGAGCGCGACGACCGTGCGCCCCCACTTTCCGCGCTGCCCGAGCACCGTTAAGTGTAGCGTGCGCGCGCGGGTAGCAGGTGTTCGTTTAGGGATGCCAGGGTGTTCGCGCCACTATCGCTTCATGCTTTCTCACCTGGCCTGGTCCGCGGGCCGCGGACCTCCGGCTGTGGCCGGATGGGAGGAACGAGTCGGCTGAGGCCGGGCGCGACACGCTCGAACCCACACCCTGCCGCCTGCTTGGCTCTAGACGGGCGCCGACTGTTCCACGACGATCCGGCTCTCCACCGGTACGCCACGGGCGAGCGTGGCCCGTACCACGCAGTATTGTTCCGCTTTCTCGGCCATTCGCTGGACGCGCGCCGGATCCTCCCGCGCCAGAATGCGCATCTCGCACGTGATGCGTTGGTAGCCCACCGGCGTCTCGCGATCCACGCCCATCGTCCCCCGGAAATCCATCTCGCCGGTCACGGTCACGCGCAGGTCGTCCAGCACGATGCCCATGCTGGCCGCCACCATCTTTACCGTGATCTCCTGGCACGCGGCCAGGGCGGCGAGCAACACATCGCCTGAACAGGCCATGCCCTCCGGCCCACCAGCCATCGGATGCGCCGCGACCTCCCATGTCTGGATACCGGTCGTGATGTGGGAGCGGGTGGGATCGTCGAGCAAGGGTTCACTCCGCACACTGTGGATCAGCATGGCGCTGGCTGGGTTCCTCCGGTATTCCTCCTTGAGCGGTTGTTGCCGTTCCCGCAGATTCATACTCATGGTGCCCTCTCCTTGCGCTCAAGCCGGCAAGCATGCCGGGCGACTGCCGCGATACCCTCTCCCAGCATACCGCCCCGCCGGCCTCCCGCGCCAGAGAGGCCGCGGTAAGGTACAGTGAATTGTATGACAGGATGTGGCTAGACAGGAGATCAGTTCGGTGAGAATCGGCGTCGTTTTCCCTCAATTGGAGATTACCCAGGATCCGATCGCGGTCCGCGATTACGCGCAGGCAGCGGAGGCGCTCGGCTACGCGCATATCCTCAGCTACGACCATGTGTTGGGGGCCGACACGCGAGTCCGGCCCGATTGGCGCGGCCCATATTCTCATGCCAGCCTCTTCCACGAGCCGTTCGTGCTCTATGGCTACCTGGCCGCACTGACCCAGCGGATCGAGTTAGTGACCGGGGTGATCATCCTGCCCCAACGGCAGACCGCGTTGGTGGCCAAGCAGGCAGCCGAGGTCGATGTGCTGTCGGGCGGCCGCCTCCGCTTGGGGATCGGCATCGGCTGGAACGAGGTTGAGTATCAGTCGCTGGGCGAGGACTTCCATAATCGCGGCAAGCGCAGCGAGGAGCAAATCGCCGTCCTGCGCGCCCTGTTCACTCAGGAATCGGTGAGCTTCCAGGGGCGCTGGCACGTCATCGAGGCGGCGGGGATCAATCCGCTCCCCGTGCAACGACCAATCCCCATCTGGCTGGGCGGCGGCTCCGAGGCGACCTTTCGCCGGGTGGGCGAGATCGGCGACGGCTGGTTCCCCCAAATGGCCCCCGATGACCGCGCCCGCGAGGCAATCGAGCGCGTGCATGCCTACGCGCGGGCGGCGGGCCGGAACCCGGACGCGATTGGCATTGAGGCCCGCCTGAATTACGGCGGCGCCACGCCGGACGACTGGCGCCGGATCGTGGCGGCCTGGGAGGCCCTGGGCGCCACGCACCTCGCGGTCAACACGATGGGCGCCGGCCTTTCGGATCCGGCCGCGCACATTGAGGCGATCCGCCGCTTCAAGAATGTAATTTCGGCCGACCATCGGTTGTAGGGGCACCGGGTACCCGGTGCCCCTACCGAGAACTGCCATGGGATTTCGGCTGCGGTATGTTAGCCAACAAATCGCTCCGGGCGGAAGGGGGCCAACGAGGGATCGGGCGGCTCGCCATGGATCAGTGCCGCCATGATGACACCGGTGATCGGGCTCAGCGACACTCCCTCGGCCGTGTGGCCGGTGGCCACGGAGACCCCTTCCCAGCCCGGCACGGGCCCCAGGATCGGCAGCCCATCGCGACTGGCCGGACGGAGCCCCACCCAGGCTTGGCGGAAGGTGGCACCGGCCAGAACCGGGGCCGTCCGCTGCGCGGCGGCCAAAAGGGTGCTCAGGCCGGAGGCGGTGAGCCGATCGTCGAAACCGGCGTCCTCGTAGGTGGCCCCCGCGACTAGCGAGCCGTCTACCTTGGGAGCCAGATAGATCCCGGGCCCAAAGACAACCTGACGGAGGGGGGCGGGAACGGCGTGAAGAGCGAGAATCTGCCCGCGCATGGGGAAGACCGGCAGGATGAGGCCGAGATCGGCGGCGAGGCGCGGCGTCCAGGCGCCACCCGCCAGGATGGTATGTCCAGCTAGAATCGTCTCCCCATCGGTGGTGCGGACGCCCACCGCGCGCCTCCCGTCCAGGCAGAGGGCTTCCACCTCGACCCCGAGGCGCACGGTCCCACCCAGCCGGGCGGCGGCGTGCAGATAGGCCGCCAGCAGGGCCGGGACATAGACCTGCGCCCCGCGCGGGAGGTGCAGGGCCGCTACCACGTCCGGTGAGAGAGCGGGCTCCAGGGCGCGCGCCTCCTCGCCGGAGACCATCCGCAAGTCGTAGTCCCGCCGCGCCTTTTCGTTGGCCTGGGCTTCCAGGGCGCCCACCTGCCTTTGCTCCAGGGCCACCCGGAGCCAGCCGCTGGTTTGATACTGCGGGTCGATCCCGGTCAGGTCGCGCAAGCGAGCCACCAGCGCGGGGAACAGGGCATCGCTGGCGGCGGTCAAGTCGCGCAGGGCGGGCGTCACCCCAGGTTCCATGATCGGATGCAGCAACCCGGCCGAGGCCAACGAGGCATGGCCGCCGTTCCGCCCGCGCTCCAGCACAACCACCCTCGTACCGCGTTCCGCCAGGTGATAGGCGATGGAGGCGCCGATCACGCCGCCGCCCACGATCAGAACATCCACCGCCGCCATGTCGTCCCTCTTCCTCTCCGCTTCCGCTTACAGGCGGAAGGGTACCGCCGCGTGGGCTGCCGCCGCAACCGCTGTCCTGCGCGCCTCACGTTCATGGACGTGGTGCCGGAGAGCTTTGTGGCCATGAGAGGGTCTCCAGGTCGGCAGACGCTGTCGAGCGCGTGTTTTTAGGGGTGCGGGTCTCCAGGCCCGCTTGGGCGCCTAGCCAGCGGCATCCAGCGTGCTACCCGGATGCTGATGGGCCGCCAAACGAAGCGGGCCTGGAGACCCGCGCCCCTGTTGAGTGCTCACCACCGCAAACACGGGACGCCCCCAGAAGAATTACTTATTGCCCCTCCTCCGGGGCTGGCATTATAGTAGGAACAGATGTAACCCCGCTGTCAGTCTCCGATGGCCTTCCCCTCCTCAGCCAGACGCGGTCGATCCCGATCCGGTTCACCGGTAGTCGATTCAGACACCAGCCAGCCGCCTCTGGGCGGGCGCGCTCACGAAGGAGCATGATGTTGCGAAACAGCCCGCCTCGGTCATGGCCCGCGCGCCGGCCACGGTCTCCCCGCGCCCTCCTGGCTGCCGCCCTCGTCCTGGCGGCGATTCCAGCGGCATTGCTGGTCGGCCCGGTGGAGCGAGCTCATGCCACTATCTTTACTGTCACCAATTGCGCCGCGTCGTCCGGCGCGGGCAGCCTGGCCGACGCGGTCACGCAGGCGGACGCGGGCCTGCCGGGCGACACGATCACCTTTGGCTGCTCCGGGACGATCACCCTGATCAGCACCCTGAACCTGATCCAGAACATGACCATTGACGGCAGCGGGCAGTCGGTGACGATCAGCGGCGGCAGCACGGTTGGCATCCTGACCATCGCGTCCGGGGTCGGCGTAACCTTGAAGAGCCTCACCCTCACCCAGGGGAGCGCATTCGATGGCGGCGCCATCAATAACAGTGGCGCCCTCACCCTGAGCAACAGCACGATCACCGGCAACGCCGCCAGCTTTGGCGGTGGTATCTTCACCGCCGGCGGCACGGTCACGGTGAGTAACAGTACGATCAGCGGTAATTCCGCTACCAGTGCCGGCGGCGCCATCTGCATCTATGGCGGCATGCTCACCGTGAATAACAGCACGATCAGCGGCGATTCCGCGGGCGGCGGCGGCGGCGGTATTTGTGGTGACGCAGCCAGCACGGTTATCGTGAGCAACAGCACGATCAGCGGCAACTCCACCAGCTACGGCGGCGAAGGCGGCGGCATCGACAGCAGAGGCACGGTCACCGTGAGCAACAGCACGATCAGCGGCAGCTTCATTGGCGCCGGCCCAGGTGGCGGCATCTTCAGCAGCGGCACGCTCACCGTGACCAACAGCACGATCAGCGGCGGCACCGCCGAGCTTGGTGGCGGCATCTTCAACAACGGCGTGGCCACTGTGAGCAACAGCACGGTCAACGGCAACTCCGCCTATTTATACGGAGGCGGCATCTACAACGAATCGAGCGGCACGCTCACCCTAAGCAACAGCACGATCACCGGCAACTCCGCCGACCACGGCGGCGGCCTCTTCAACGACTTCGGCACGATCACCGTGAGCCTCAGCACGATCAGCGGCAACTCCGAGGGCATCTTCAACGAGGGCTCCGCTATCCTCACCGCCACTATCGTGGCGAACCAGCTCAGTGGTGGGGACTGCATGTTTCCGATCACCTCCAACGGCTATAACCTGGATAGCGACGGAAGCTGTGGACTGACGGGCGTCGGGGATCTGTCCCATAAGAACCCACTGCTCGGTCCCCTGGCGAACAACGGTGGTCCAACCCAGACCATGGCCTTGCAATCCGGGAGCCCGGCCATCCACGCCATTCCGGCCAGTTCCGGCGCCTGCCCGGCCACTGACCAGCGCGGCGACCCGTCCGGCACACCCGCCTGCGACATCGGCGCCTTTCAGACCCAGCCCCCGCCGCCCCCGCCCGCCCCTCGGCCGGCCCCGCTCGTCCAGACCCCCGCCCTCGTCTGGCCCGCCTCATCCGCCATCGTCTACGGCACGGTCCTGGACAGCAGCGAACTGGACGCCACGCCCGAGGTGGGTGGGCAACCGGTGGCGGGCACGATCAGCTACCTGCCCCCCGCCGGGACTCTGCTCCACGCCGGGGTAGGGCAGCAATTGACGGTTACCTTCGTCCCGCTCGGCGGCAACGCGGTGATCGCGACCGGACTGGTCACGATCACCGTCAGCCCCGCCCCTACTACCCTCGCCCTCACCGCCGTCCCCGGCGCGGCCGCCAGTGGGGCGGCTGCCCTGACCGCCCAGGTGAGCACGAGCGCGACCGGAGCGGGCAGCCCCACCGGCATGGTAGCCTTCCTCAGCGGCGGGACGCCTCTTGGCCCTCCGGTCCCGCTGGTAAACGGCCAGGCCAGTCTCAGTACCACCAGCCTGGCCGGCGCGCAAGCGACGCTCACGGCGGTCTACACTCCCAGCCCCAACGGGCAGGGCGGGGCGGACTTTGCCGGCAGCCAGGGAACCCTGGCACTCAGCATAGGGCAGGCGAGCACGGTCACCACGGTGACCAGCCTGCATCCCACCGGGAACATCGGCCAGAGCCAACTCTTCACCGCCCGGGTGGTCGGCGACCCCGCCTTCCCGCCCACCGGAACCGTCTCCTTCTACGATCTGGCTGGGTCTAGCCCAACCCTGCTGGGCACGGCGCCCCTGGGCCCGACGGGGCAGGCGCACTGGAGCGGTGCCGGATTGGCGATAGGTATGCATCCGGTGGAGGCGCGCTACAACGGTGATGGGCGGTATCTGGGCAGCCAATCGACGCCGGTGAGCCAGAGCATTCGCTCCTGCACGGTGACGGCTCAACTTCTACAAGCCGGAGTAGTGACAGCGCGGGTCGCGGTTGGGATCCAGGGTGCCGGCAAGTCTGTGTTGCTGGTGCGGGTCGGCACGGCAAACCTCACCCTGGCTAATCCGACTGTGACCTACTGCGCCGATCCGGGGCGGGCCGATGCCCAGGTGGTGATGACGGGAACGGTGACGGCGGGCAATCGAGACTTTCCCACCGGCCATCCGCTCAGCCTGACCCTGCTCGGACCCTCCCGAGCCCATCCGTTGGAGGCGGTGCTGGCGGACCAGCGGAGCGAGCGGCGTCTGGTGCTCGCCGGCCCCTTCGATCGGGGATCACGCCTTCGGATCACCACCCCGTAAAGGTCTCACGAGGAGCTATGTGGTGGCTGGGTTGGAGTGGTGAGCGCGAGCCGCCAAGCTCGCGCTCATCGCCAAAGATCCTCTGTCACCACGATTTCTGGGCGCCCCGGTATACGCCCGCTGCAACGGATGGCGGCGGCGCTCCCGGTGGCCCAGGAGCTCGCGGCGGATCGCCTCGTCATCGAGGCGCTGGGCATGGAGGCCCTTGGGGGCGCCCTGCTCAAGGTGGGCGATGCTCACGGACCCTTGCGCGCTCGACAGGTGGCGATCGGCGCGTTCAGCGCCGTTGACGCCCGCCTGGACCAGCTTCTGGGCGCCTCGACTCCCACGTCGCTCCCGACGCCAGTCGCCTGGTTACCGGCGGCGGCGCTAGTGGTAGGCAGCCCAATCCTCTGCCTCGCGCTCCCGTTTTCCTGATGCGCGGTCCTGGTTCCGCGTCTGGAGATCGCCACGAGAACGCGGTGGCTTCGCGGCAGTCAGTATCGTACTTCAGGCGCTTCTTGGTCGGCGCCGCGCGGCAGCCGTGCCGTGCAACCGCTCTCCAGACCCCTGAGCAGCCCCAGTGCTCTCGGCAACCGCACAGCTAAGGGCAGCCAGGGCGGCAGCCCACTCCTCCTCACTGGCTGCCTTGCGGGCGCGGAAGTTGATGCCTACCGTCCCGAAATTAGCGGCACTGCTGGACTGAGGGGCATCGCTGAAGACATCTGCCCGCCAGGTGATGGTGAAGTCCACGAAACCGGCGGCCACGACCGTGGCCTCGAGCTCTGCTTCCAGCAGAGCACCGGCAATTCAACCAGTCCACAGGTCGATCTGGCGTTTTGCGCTCTCGGGCACCGGCCGCTCCACCAGGATGTCGCCGATTTGCAGCCGTCCTCCGGGCTTAAGCACTCGGGCCATCTCCGCCAGCGCCGCCGGCTTGTCGGGCATCAGGTTGAGCACCCCGTTGGAGATCACGACATCGGCAAAACCGTCCGTCACAGGCAACGCCTCGCCATAGCCCTCGCGGAACTCGACGTTGGTCAGACCCATCCGCGCCATGGCTCCCCGGGCGCGGGCCAGCATGGCGAGGGTCATATCCACCCCGATGACCTGACCCGTGGCTCCCGCCATCTGAGCGGCAATGAGGCTGTCAATGCCAGCGCCGCAGCCGACGTCAACCACCCGCTCGCCGGGCTGGACGGCGCCCAGACTATGCGGGTTGCCGGTGCCGGCGAAAGAGGCGATGGCCTCCTCTGGCAATGCGCGCAGCCACTCCTCCTGATAGCCGAGCAGACGGGCTAACGGCCTGCCCGTATGAAAGTGGAAACCGCGACCGGGGTCCTCGGCCACGGTGGCATACTCCGCCTGAATCGCCTGGCGCAATGCCTGGAGGTCCAGACCCTCAGGGCTCGCTGCCTCTGTGCTCATCTCGTTCGTTCCTTCCTTTCAGCCTCGGCGGCCCCTTCGCATGCACTACGCTGGCGCTACCGGAATGGATCATTTGGTGGTATGGCTCGCCCCTGACCTGTTGTTCCTCCTTGCGGCCGGTCACGCCAACTTCGTCCCGGATATGACGATGTAGCCGAGATAGGGCACCGCCCGTGCCATGCGTGGCATCAGCCAGGCCATCTTGCGCAGATGGGACCAGCGTGAGCAAGTACAGCCCATAATGGCAAGACTATGCAGGAACCCTTCATCATGCAGGAAGCCGGCAGGCGTCATCATCTCGAAAGGTCCGGAGGTGACCTGCACTTCGCTCAGCCCTGCCGCGCGGTAGAGAGAAACCCAGTCGTCCAATGTATCGAACCGCATGCCCGGGCACACCTCGCCAAGGAAGATCTGACGCGCCTCGGCGGTCGGTGGCTTGCGCCAGAAGAACTCGGTCGCGAGCACACGTCCGCCCGGCCGGCACACCCGGATCAGTTCCCTCGCCGCACGTGGGCGATCCACGAACATGGTCACCGCTTCGGCGATGACGCGATCGAACGCGCCATCGGGAAAACGCAGCGCCGTGATGTCGCCCGAATCGACCACGACTTTTCCTTCAAGCCCCGCCGCGCGCACGTTGGCCTTGGCGCGGGCCAGCATCAGCGGCGCGATGTCGACAGCGGTCACGTATACGCCGTGGCGGTGGGCAACCTCGATCGCTGTCGTTGCGACACCGCAGCCGACGTCGAGCACCTGCTGGCTTTCTTGCAGGTCTGCCCGTTCGCACAGTTCCTCTGTCGCGCGACGCCCGCCTGGGTGAATCATGCGTTTGCCCAGGACGGCGAAGAACGCATACGGGTCGAGAGCCGCGACGCCCGTCGCGGTGAGCCGGGGGACCGTCCGCGTGTTCATCGTGTCTCCTTCGCTACCTCCGCACGCTTGAGCCGAGGTCTTCATCCTTCCATGAGCTTCAACAACTGCTTTACGTTCGTTGGATAAGATCCCAGACAGCGTCGGTGATCACGACGGCCGCCCTTCGCACCTCCTGTTCGGTAGTGGCCCAGCCAAGGCTCAGGCGGAGCGCCGCGGCCGCAAGCCCCTCGTCCCGCCCCATCGCCAACAGCACGCTCGATGGCGCAGCCTGCCCGGCGTGACAGGCAGACCCCGTCGAGCACGCCACACGGTCGCGCACACGCGCCAGTAGGGTTGCCGCATCGAGCCCCGGGAAGCTCAGGTTCAGCGTGTTGGGTAGCCGCTCGACCGGATGCCCATTGAGGACCGCGGATGGGACGCGCTCAACAATGTTGCGCTGCAAGCTATCTCGCAAGGCGCCGACCCGCTCCTGGTATTGGGGTAGACGGCGCCCAGCCAGCGCGGCCGCGGCTCCCAGGCCCACCAGCGACGGAACATTCTCCGTGCCGGCCCGCCGGCCACCTTCGTGGTCTGCCCCGTGGATCAGTGGCTCCAGGTGGACCCCACGCCGTACGATCAGCGCGCCGACTCCCTTGGGGGCGGCAAACTTGTGCCCCGCGACCGTGAGCAGATCGGCGCCGAGGTCGTCTAGCGTGACCGGGAGCTTCCCCACACTCTGGGCCGCGTCGACATGCACCAGCACGCCCCGCTCGTGGGCGATGTCCACGATGGCCCGGATCGGCTGCACCGTCCCCACTTCGTTGTTGGCATGCATGATCGACACCAGGATTGTGTGGTCGGTGAGGGCGGCGGCAACCCGCGCCGGATCAACACGACCCTCCCGATCCACCGCGAGGGTCGTCACCTGGTAGCCCTGTCGCTCGAGGAACCGCAGTGGTTGGGTGATGGACGGGTGCTCCACCGCTGACGTGATGAGGTGCGTCCCCCGGTCGCGGAGTGCGTCGGCCACCCCTTTGAGCGCCAGGTTATTTGCTTCACTCCCGCCACCGGTGAAGATAACCTCCTCTGGCACGGCGCCGAGCAGCGCGGCAAGCTGCTCGCGAGCAGTTTGCACGGCGGCGCGGGTTCGGTACCCATACACATGGTCGCTCGAGGGATTGCCGAACTGGTCGCGAAGGTAGGGCTCCATCGCCTCAAGAACCGTGGGATCCAGGGGCGACGTGGCGTTGTAGTCGAGGTAGATTGGGTCGGTCATGGTGATCTCCCTGGTGGATGTCTTAGCAGCCGGTCTCCCGGCGCCGAGGGGTTGCCCGCCAGCCGCGGACTGCGTCGGAGCGGGGCCGTTTCGCGCAGACGCCACGCGGCCAGGCCAGATGAGGCGAGCGTGAGTGCCGCCACCGTGAGGATGGCAGCCGGGATACCGGCGAGGTCGGCGACGACGCCGGCCAGGAGGGCGCCCACGGCGTAACCCAGGTCGCGCCAGAGCCGGTAGACCCCGACCGCCGAGGCCCGCCACGAGGGGTGCGCCACATCGCCGACCGCCGCCAGCAGCGTGGGATACACCAGCGCCGTGCCCAGGCCCAACAGCAGCGCCGTGCCGAACCACGCCGCCTCACCCTGGACCAGGGGGATCGCCGCCAGCGCCAGCCCCTGCAGAGCCATTCCCCCCACGATCAACCAGCGGCGCCCCCAGCGATCGGAAAGCGCCCCCGTGCCCAGTTGCAGCACGCCCCAGGAGAGCGGGTAGGCGGCGGAGACAGCCGCGATCGCGCCGATTCCCAGGCCCGCGCGAGCGAAGTAAATAGGCAATAGCCCCCAGGCCAATCCGTCGTTGAGGTTGTTGACCAGCCCAGCCTGACTACAGGCGAAGAGGTCGCGATCGCGCCAACTCGCCAGCGTGAAAACCTTTCCTAACGACGGCCGCTCACTCGCTGGGTGCGGCGATCCGTGCCGGCGCGCTTCCAGGCGCATGTGGCCATGGGTCTCGCGCACGAAGAGCGCGGAGAGCAACAGTCCCAGGACCGGGAAGGCGATGCCCAGGGTGAACGGCCCCTGGCGCAATCCATACGCCGCCGCCAGCGCGCCCGATGCGAGCGTGGCCAGGCCCAGCGCCCCATAGCCGGCGCTCTCGTTGAGACCCAGCGCCAGGCCGCGCCGCGCCGGCCCCACCAGATCGATCTTCATGTTCACGGTCATGGACCAACACAGCGCCTGGTTGACGCCCAACAGCACGTTGGCGGCGACGATCCAGCCCCAGGCGGGCGCCCACAGGATGATTAGCGGCACGGGCAGGCCGATAACCCATCCGGCTACGAGGACGCCCTTGCGCCCGAAGTGGTCGGAAAGCCCACCCGCCAGAAAGTTGGTCAGCGCCTTGACCACGCCGAAGCTGATAATAAAGGAGAGCACCGCGCTGGCCGAGGCCACCCCGAACTGGCGCTGGGCGATCAGCGGGACGACAGTCCGCTCCAGCCCCACCATGGCCCCCACGAAGCCGTTGATCAGCACCAGCAGCAAAAACTGCCCCAGGTTGGCGCGCAAACCGAGCGTAATGGGATCGGAACTCCGAGCAGTCACGGCCTTCCGTTGGGAAAGCAGGTCGTGCATCGTGGCGCCCTACCTACCCACGGGCAGCAACGGCGCGGCATGGCCCTCCCGGTTGGTCTGCCGGATGCGGTCTTGCTCCGCCGGCGGCGGCGGCAGGCCCTCCAGCATGAAGGCAATGAACTCGTCGCGTGAGCGCGGGCGCAGGGCCAGGTTGAAGCGGCGCTCGAAGCCGATGGTCGAATTGGGTTTGCCGCTCATGGTCCGGCCGCAGGCCGAACCGGCGAAGTGCGCCGGATAGATCTCCAGGTCGTCGGGCAGGGCGAGCAACCGTTGCAGGCTGTCGTATAGCGCCGCCGCGGCGGTCGCGGCGTCGGGGCCGCCCTCGCCGGCGCCGAGGTCGGGCCGGCCGGCATCACCGACGAAGAGCGTGTCGCCGGTCAGCGCGAACCAGGGGTCCTCGCCGCGCACGCGGTCGCCCACCAAGAGGGTGATGCTATCGGGGCTGTGCCCTGGCGTATGCAGCACGCGCAGGTAATTGTTGCCCAGCGCGATCTCGTCCCCGTCGCGCAACGTCTGATGCGGGAAGGCCACGTCCGCCGCCTCGTGCAGATAGATCGGCGCCCCGGTGCGCGCGGCCAAGTCTGGAGCGCCGGAGAGGTGATCGGCCTGCACGTGCGTCTCCACGATGGCGCGGATCGGAGAATCGGCGGCCTGGGCGACGGTCAGGTAGTCGACAAGATGGTCGACGTGCGGGTCGATGACCGCCAACGCGCGCTTGCCGGTGCAGCCGAGGATGTACGAGGCGCACCCGGTTGCCGGGTGCAAAATCTGCCGGAAGATCATGGTCCTTGTCCTTTCGTCTATCGGCAGCGTCGTGCGTTCAGGCGCTTGCCGCCCGCTCGTCTTGGGTGATCGGGAACCCGGCCGCCGCCCACTCGGGATAGCCCTCCGCATAGCGCGATGCCGCGTAGCCCCGGTCGCACAGCAGCGTGACCGCCTCGTCGGCGAAGACACAATAGGGGCCGCGGCAGTAGGCCACGATCTCCCGCGCCGGGTCCAGTTCATCGAGCCGCGCCGCCAACTCGTCGAGCGGGACGGAGCGGGCGCCCGCGATGTGCCCTTGGCGGTACTCCACGGCCGGCCGCACGTCGAGCACCGCGACCGTCCCCTCCGCCAGCCGCCGCCGTAGCTCGTCGCGCGAGATCGCCTCCATCTTCTGACGCTCCCGCAAGTAGGTCGCCACCAGCCGATCAATCTCGGCCAGTTGGCGCTCGCCCACCTGACGCAGCGCCGCCCACAAGCGATAGACGGCGGGATCGGCCAGGCGGTAGTAGACATGGAGGCCGTCCTTGCGGCTCTCCACGAGGCGCGCCTGGCGCAGGACCTTCAAGTGCGCCGACGCATTGGCCACGGAGAGGGCAGCCTCCTGGGCCAACGCCTCGACGGGGCGTTCGCCTTGCGCCAGGAGGTCGAGCAGTTCGAGGCGGCCAGGGCTGGCCAATGCCTTGCCCAGCCGCGCGAACTGGGCGTACATCTGTGCCTTGAAAGCCCGTTGAGCCATTCTCTCCTCACCTCCTACTATTCAAATGAATATTTGAATAGTAGGAGTGTAGTCGGGCTGACGCACCTTGTCAACGTGCCGGCGACGATTGCCCGGAGCCGCCCAGCCTATCATGGCTTAGCGGGACAGTCCACGGCGTCTTTTGCTTGCCAGGCCAAGCGCCGCTTGCCACTTCACGGCGTGACTGGGGGCTGCTCGGAAAAAAGGCGGCTTCGGTAGTCCACTCTGACTCCAGGTGACGTCAGTCGACGCACTCGTGACCACAGCTACACCCACCACGTCCGGCACGGGCGCCCTCCAGTGCCTCATGCGCCTCGTGGCCCAACCAGTAGAGCAGGGCCAGGGCGGCGACGCTGTCCGCCCACCACCAGCCGAAGGCGGCGGTCAGCCCCAGGCCCACGAGCAATGTGCCCGCCATGTAGGCGCAAGTGATCGAGCAGGCGGCATCGCCTCGTAGAGCGGCGCTGTTGAGTTGGCTGGCGATCCGCCGCTTGCGGCGGGCCAGGATGGGCATGCCGATCACCGCCGCGATGGCGACCGCTATGCCGGTGTAGGAGCGCTCGGGCTCGGCGCGGGTCAGAAGTGCCGCCACCGCGCCGGCCACGACGTAGAGGCAGAGAAGGACCAATGCCACGCCGGTAATCCAGGCCGCGCGGTTCTCCGCCCACTCGATCCGTCGCGGATTGCCTCCCCGCGCCTCCGTCAGGAGCCGCCAGAGCAGCACCCCGCCCGCCACCAGTTCGACCACGCTGTCGAGGCCAAAGGCGGTGAGCAGCACGCTGTGGGCCAGGAGACCGGCGTCGATCGCGAGTACCGCCTCCACGATCATCCAGCCGATAGTGATTTGCTCGATCCGCACGCCGGCGCGAACTGCCTCCGCCCGTCGACTCCGCGGATCGGTGGGGACGGCCTCCAGAACGTGGGCCACGGATTTCTCCCTTTCGCGCTCCGCCTTCACCGATGGCAGCGCCACCTCAATTCCACGGCACCCTACAACGCCGCGCGGGCTTCCCGTACCGCTCGCGCAAAGGCCAGGGCGCGGGCGGTGATCCCGGTCCAATCGCCGGCCGCCACCAGGGCGCGATCCACCAGTTGGCCGCCGGCGGATACCGCGACCGCCCCGGCGCGGATGAACTCGCCCGCGTTCGCCGCCGTTACTCCGCCGGACGGCATCAGCGGTACCTGGGGCAACGGTTCGCCCACCGCCTTGATGTAGGAAGGACCAAAGGCGCTGGCGGGAAACACCTTGACACACGCGGCGCCGCCCATCCAGGCGGCCAGAATCTCGGTGGGGGTGAGCGCCCCACAGAACACCGGCACTCCGTAACGGCGTCCGGTCTCCAGCACTCCTGGGCATACGGTAGGGGTAACCAGCAGTTGTGCTCCCGCCTGAATCGCCGCGTGCGCCGCCGGCCCATCCAGTACCGTCCCCGCCCCGACGAGGCTATCCGGCACTGCGTCCCGTACCGCCCGAATCGCTTCCAGGGCGCCAGGCGTGGTCAAGGTAAACTCCAGTACGGGAATCCCGCCCGCCGCCAGGGCCCGCGCCAGGGTCGGCGCGTCGCCCGCCGCGGCGAGCCGGACTACCGGCAACACGCCCACCTCGAGGATCACCGCCAGCAACGCATCTTGTCTTGGAACGACAGCCATCTCGCTCACCTTTTCCGCAGCCACACTTGCCGCACGCTATGATCGGGCCCTTTCTCCAGGATAAGGTGCGCGCGCTCCCGCGTGGGGCGGATGTTTTTCCGCAGGTTGACCCCATTGATCTCGCGCCAGATCGTGGTCGCCTCCTCCACTGCCTCCGTGAAAGAAAGGTGGGCGTAGCGACGAAAGTACGAGTGTTGGTCGCGGAAGATCGAATCGCGCAGCATCAGAAAACGCTCCACGTACCAGCGCTCCAGGTCGATCTCATCCGCGTCCACGTACAGCGAGAAATCGAAATAATCCGAGACAAAGCGGCGCGACGTCGAATTGGCCTGGCCGCCCGCCTGCAGGACATTGAGGCCCTCAACGATCAGAATGTCGGGCCGATCCACGATCTGCGCGTCATCGCTGAGGATGTCGTAGGTGATATGAGAATACTTCGGTGCCTCCACGGGAGACATTCCGGACTGCACCTCGGCGAGGAAGCGCAGTAACCGCCGCCGATCGTAGCTCTCGGGAAACCCCTTGCGATGCATCAGGCCGCGCGCCTCCAGCACCGCGTTAGGATAGAGAAAGCCATCCGTGGTCACCAGATCCACGCGCGGATGGTTCGGCCAGCAGGCCAGCAGGGCCTGCAGGATGCGGGCGGTGGTGCTCTTTCCGGCGGCCACGCTGCCCGCGATCCCGATGATGTAGGGGACGCGCGCCGCGGGCTTCCCCAAGAACGTATCGGTGACGGCGGAGAGATCCCGCGAGGCGGCGACGTAGAGATTCAGGAGCCGGGAGAGCGGGAGATAAATCTCGGTGACCTCGGCCAACGAGACCCGTTCATTGATCCCATGCAGGGTGGCCAGATCGTCCTCGGTGAGGGTGAGGGGAGTGGCCGCCCGCAGCCGCGCCCACTCCTCATGGCTAAAGGTGATATAGGGCGAAAGAGACATCTCTCTCCATCCAGCCGGTATTCCGGCGGCATGGCGCGCGCTATGATGGGGAGGTCGACACCGCGCGCCGTCAGTGGCCATGATAATAGAGAGCGGGGAGAAGGCGCCACTCAGCACCGACCGTTAACAACATGGAGGCGTGCCTTGAAACTGATCGCGGCCTGCGACGAACATGATCTGGCGCCGTTTTTAGCGAATCTGGCTCGGGCCATTCCCCTGGCGGGGGCCGACGTGCTCTTGGTCCACGTGATTAACAGCACGCGGGAGGAGGAGTGGCAGCGGATGGCCGGCCATCATTGGTTGGGGCGCCATTCCGTGCCACGCCAGCACGAGCGATTGCACGAAGCGGAGACGCAGACCGCGCGTGAGATCCTGGAGGAAGCGCTGGCCCTCAGCCAGGATTGGCCGGTAGCGAGCCGCCGGACGGTCGACCTGCACGGGAACCCCGAACGCGAGCTGGTGCGCCTGGCCCTGAGCGAGCACGCCGATCTGCTGGCGGTGGGTCAGCACCGGGTCGAACTAGGCCCGCACGCGATTGGCCGTTGCGCCCGCTTCGTGATCGACCATGCCCCCTGTTCGGTCGTCCTGGTGCGGACGGAGCCGATCCGCGCCGCCGCGGCCGAACTGCTGGGCCACCGGCTGGACGGGCCGAAGAAGGAGCGCGGGCATCCGTAAATGCTGGGCTCTAGCCGGACGAAAGTGCTCCCAGTAGCTCCGCTCGCCCAGGCGTCTGGCTTCAGTCGAAGGTCACCGCCGCTTTGATGTACCCCTTCGGGCGCGCCGCCGTCACCGCTAACGCCTCCCGCGCCGCCGTGTGCGGGAAGCGATGGGTGATCAACGCGCGCTGGTCCAGTGTCCGATCATGCATCAGGCGCACCGCGTCCTGGAAATCCTTCACGATGTTGTGGGAAAAGTTGGGGGCTGGGTTCTGCACTTCGTACCCACGCATATGCCAGGTGGGCAAATCTACCTCTTCTCGGGAGGTATGAAACGAGAAGATGCTCAGGCGCCCGCCCGGTCGGAGCATCCGGCCGGCCGTGTCCAGGACTCCGGGCGCCCCGGCAGCCTCGATGACGATATCGGCCCCACTTCGCCTACGAGAGAGGGCACGCTCGGCCAACCAGATATCTTGCGGCGACAAATCGGCATGCACCCGCGATTCGCGCGCACCCAGGAGACGCTCGATGGCCGCGACGTCTTCCCAGGCGAGACTCCGGCATGACGCAGCCGCGCGACCGAGCAGCCGCGCCACGACTTCCTGCTCTTCGGGATACACTGCGCTTTCGGACGCGCCAGTCAGCCGCCGGACCTCAGTCACTACATCCACGTCTCGTGGATTGAGCGTTATTGCCGCGCCGAAACGCCGGGCCAGCTCCAGACGCTCGTCATCGACGTCAATGACCACGAAGCGATGCATGACCCGCGTTGGCAGCGCCTGGACGAGCAACAAGCCCATGTATCCGGCGCCAATCAGGATGACCGTATCACCAGGCTCGACCCGCGCCGAGCGCACGCCGTTGACCACGCAACTCGCGGGCTCGGCGATCCACAACGCATAGTCGTCAGTGTCCGGCGGAATCAGCGCGGCGCGCTCTGCCTTGACGATGCAGTACTCGCTCAGCGCCGGACCGCCCAGAAAGGCAACCTTGTCTCCGG
>DATBTL010000167.1:0-9472 GCA_036559345.1 Chloroflexota bacterium
CGAACGCGCATGCCGGCGCGGGGAATGGCTCCGTGTCCGCCTTCAGCGATGGTGTTCTCGGCGCACTGTCCCCCATCGGGGCCTCGCCCTACGCGGACAACCAGACCGCGCCCTGCTGGGTAACCATCTCCTCCGATGGCCGGTATCTCTTCACCTCGAATACGATGAGCGGATCCATCTCGCGGTACGCGATCGCCGGGGACGGCACGATGACCCTGCTGGGCAGTACGCCACTCAACGGCGCGGCGACCGCGCATCCGACCGAACTGCGCCTTGATCCCAGTGGGCGGTATCTCTATGTCGTCGAGGCTGGGGCTACTGCCGTGGGCACGCTTGCGGTCGATGGCGGCGCCCTCACCGAGCTTGCCCAGTCGCCGTTTGCCTTGCCCGCCGGCGCTGCACCGTTCGGTTTGGCGGTCACTGGTCAGTCCGACTCGCGAGACGAATAGACCATTTGATTGATCTGGGCGAGGTGCCTACAAGCACCTCGCCGTATGGAGATTTAGGAGGAAATCCTCGATGCCCACTCTTTCCCGACTGCGCTCCCTGGCCGCTGGATGCATTGTCCTGGCGATCTCGGTGACCGCCGGCCCGGCCGGCGCCGCGATGATGAGCCACACGTATGCCCTGCACGGTAGCGGGCCGTTCAGCAAGGCCATGGCCTCCGCGACCGTGGCTCAAGTCTCCAAGGGCGACTTCAAGGTGTCGATCGTGGCCTCGCACCTGCCCAGTCCCTCCATGCTGCATGTCACGCCAGCCCGTCATGCCTACATAGCGTGGCTGATCAACGGCATGGCCAAGCATACCGGCATGATGGGGATGGCCCATATGGCGTTGATGTATGACAAGAAGACGGGCAACTACACCGCCCATGGGGTCGTCATGATCGACGAGGTGACCAGCGTGATCGTCACGGCGGACTCCAGTGCCATGGCACATGCGCCAACCATGCCCGAGGTGACGGCCCTCTCCAGTATGGGGCACGGCCAGATGTAAGAAGGGAGGTTGCCCGTCGCGGCGCGCTCTGGCGCCCCGCGATGAATGGGCGCACACATCCGCTCTCGCCGATCGGTACGTAAACACCACTGCGTAGGCCGGTGAGAGCGGATGGGAGGTGGTAGGATATGGCGCGGATTCTGGTGGTAGAAGACGAGCCGACCGTCAGTGACGTGGTGGAACGTTATCTGCGCCGCGAAGGCTACCAGGTCGACGCGGCGAGCGATGGCGCCGAGGGCCTGCGCAAGGCGATCACCGAGCAGCCCGATCTCGTCGTGCTCGACGTGATGCTGCCGAGTCTGGATGGCCTTGAGGTCTGCCGCCGCTTGCGGGCAGCGCGCCAGATCCCGGTGATCATGCTGACCGCCAGGGCCGAGGACGGCGACGCGATCCTCGGCCTGGGACTTGGCGCCGACGACTACGTGCGGAAGCCCTTTAGCCCACCGGAGCTGGTCGCGCGGGTCAAGGCGGTACTCCGGCGCGGCCAGGCGGAGGCGGACAGCGTGACGGCTAGCTTTGGCGAGTTGCGCATCGATCCGGCGGCACGGACGGTCTGGCGGGGCGACGAGGTGATCTCCCTGACTGCCCTGGAGTTTGATCTGCTCCGGCGCCTGTCCAGTCACCCGAGCCAGGTCTTCTCGCGCGAACAGTTACTCTCGGGCGTCTGGGGCTACGACTACGCGGGCGACACCAGCACGGTGACCGTCCATATGCGGCGCCTCCGGGAGAAGCTCGAGCGGGATCCAAGCGCCCCCCGTTGGCTCAAGACGGTGTGGGGCGTCGGCTACAAATTCGAGGGTAGGTAAATCCGCGGACAAGATGCGCGGGGTGGAGCGTGGCGGATGGCAACCCAGGTGCTGAAACGGCAGCAGCGAACCGCCGAGCTTCGGGCGCTCGGTCCTCTGGCCGCGGGCGCCCTGATCGCGGGCATCGGGGTGGCCCTGGCGGCCCTGGCGGCCCGCTTCTGGCTTGGCCTACCGGCGGACCACGTGAAGGATCTGGCGCGGTTCTTGCTGCTGTCCGGCGGCGCCTCGCTGGTGGTGACCCTCGCCGCGGCCTGGGTGCTGCTGCTGCGAACCCATGGCCGTCTGGCGCTCAAACTCGGGATCGTGTGCGCGATTGGACCGGTGATCGCCGCGATCAACACCTACTACACCACTGACGCGATGTTGATCAAACAGAGTGACCTTGGGCTGCTCATCCTGCTGCTGGCCTTCTCGTGCGGGGTGGGGATCGCCTTTGCCCTGGCGCTTGCCCGTACGCTTACGACCCGGATCGGCCAGTTGGCCCAGGCAGCGCGGGGCCTCGGGCACGGCGAGGGTGTGGTACAGGCGCCTGAAGGGGCAGATGAAGTGGGAACCCTGGGTCGGACGCTCAACCAGATGGCGGCCCGTCTCCAGGCGAGCGATGCCCGCCGGCGCGAGTTGGAACACGGCCGGCGCATGCTGCTTGCCGCCGTCTCGCATGATTTGCGTACGCCGCTGACCTCGCTGCGCGTGGTGATCGAGGCGCTTGGCGATGGGATTGTCCAGGACCAACAAACGGCCACTCGTTATCTTGCCGGCGCCCGCCAGCAGGTGCGGCAGTTGGAGACCCTGATTGAGGATCTGTTCGAGCTTTCCCGCCTGGACGCGGGCGCGCCGCGGCTAGATCGGAACGCCGTATCCGTGGCGGCCCTGGTGGACGAGGCGGTGGAGGGGGTCCGGGTACAAGCGGAAGCCGCGGGCATCCGCCTTACAACTCAGGGTGATCGTGACCTGCCGTATGTGGAGGTTGACGCGCAGCGCATCGGGCGGGTGCTCCTCAACCTCCTGATCAACGCGATCCGCCATACCCCCTCGGGTGGGGAGATCGTGGTGGTGGCGCGGCACCAGGATGACGCGGTGCGGATCAGCGTCCGCGACACCGGAGCCGGGATCGCGGCCGACGACCTGCCCCATATCTTCGAGAGTTTTTACCGGGGCGAGAAATCTCGTTCGCGCCGCCATGGCGGCGCGGGCCTCGGCCTGGCCATAGCCCGAGGTCTGGTCGAGGCGCACGGCGGTTGCATAGGGGTGGAGAGCGAGCCTGGCGCGGGGACCACCGTGAGCTTCACCTTGCCACTCGCCGGGTGGGCAGGGAACGAATCCATTGGCTAGTGGGAGCAAGCGCGGTGAGCAGCCTTATGGCTTATCGCGCCGAATGATCTGTTCCGCGACCTCCCCCAGATCAAGGCCCACGATGTCGGGCCGTGGGCCGATCGGGCTGAGCACCATGCCGGGCCGGGCCACGAACGCGGCCAGGCATCCCGCCTCCAGCGCGCCCGCGATGTCCCAACAATGAGCGGCGACCAGGCGGACGTGGTCGATGCCCTTCTCCCTTCCCCTCGCCCGCTGACCGGTGAGTTTTGCGATCCGCCATTGTCATATAGGGTGACGCACGATGAGGCTCGCGCCGCGGCGTCGATGTGGGTGCGCTAGGTTGGATGGTGGGCCCGCCATCACATTTGCGCGCACCGGTGGCAAGAATCTAGCAGGGAAAGAAACAGAATGGACGGCACGCAGAGAATAAAGGCCATCGCTTCGGGAATGGCCAAGGGAAAAGCGAAGGAACTGCTCGATGCAGTGGAGGCAAAATACGGCGCCGTTCCGAACTCTTTCAGAACGATGGCCCATTCGCCAGCCGTACTTCAGGGCTTTCTCGATCTTTCCGCAACGCTTGAAGGCGGCGTATTGCCGTTCGAGACTCGATACCAAATTGCGATAGCGGTCTCGGAGATCAATGGCTGCGCGTATTGCCTTTCCGCTTTTTCAGCGATAGGCAAGGGCAATGGCATGCAGGATGAAACACTCGCGATGTGCCGGATTGCCGGATCGACCGATCCGAAAATCGACGCGATGCTGAAGTTTGCCGCGGCTATCGTGCGGGAGCGCGGCGCTATTACGCCTGAAGACTTCCAAAAGGTGAAATCCGCGGGGTGCTCGGATGAGGAAATACAGGAGATCGTCGCGAACGTTGCTCTGTTCACCTTCGCCAATTACATAAACCTGGTAGTCAGACCGGAAATTGACTTTCCGCTTATCATGCCGGTGAAGCAGCGTGCGGCGGTGTAGAGAATGTAACCTCAATGAGGAGAAGGGGGGAAGTGTCGCTCGACACTTCCCCTCCTTCTCCGTTGATTTACGACGGCTCTGGGGTGGTTGTGCCAACAACCATCCCGGCCGATAGACTTGGAGCTTTTTCGCGGCGTGGGGGGAACCCGCCCGCCCGAACTCGGGAGGCATCTCGCCACCATCCTTTGCGGATTTCAGGCGTTCGGAAAACGCACCAACAAAGAACGAGTTCAGATTTGAGGGCAACGAGAGTGCAACAGGGTGAGGCACTCTTGACATGGGTTGAGTCCTCGAGCATGCCAGGTTTCGAACAGGCTGGCCAACGCCAGGCGGGTGGCACTGCCGGCCGGGGAGCGGGCGCCTCCGCTGATTTTGCGCTGGACCACGACCGGGCGCGGCAGGCGCTCGGCGCGGTTATTGTCGGCGTCGAGGCCGTCGACCCGCACAAAGGCGAAGAGTTCGCCCATGTGGCGCAGCAGGCGTTTGGCCAGCGCCTGGCAGAGTTTGATCCTGCTCCAAGATGCCGGTGATGGACTGCTCAAGACGCAGCGCCAGAGAGCCGTGGAGACGCCTCCGGCCGACTTGGTACCCTGAATCAATGATCACCACCAGCCGGGCAAAGGTGATGGAGAACACAAACCGTAGTATGACGTCCGTCAAAGAGGCGCTTGATGATCGAGGCACCTGAATCCGTGGAGGTTGCCGCCGCCCTCGCCGGCGACCACTCAGCCTTTGAACGCTTGACCACCCGCTACCGGCGAGAGCTTCTGGTGCACTGCTACCGCATCCTGGGCTCCTTTGAGGATGCGGAGGATGTCCTGCAAGAGACGCTGCTACTCGCCTGGCGGCGACTGGCCTCGTTCGAGGGGCGAGCGCCGCTGCGCGCCTGGCTCTACAAGATCGCCAACAATACGGCTTTGAATGCCCAGGCCGGCCTGCGCAGGCGGTCCCTGCCGACGGCCACCCACGCGGCCGCTGATCCCCATGCGCCGCTACTCGCCCCCAACCACGAGATCCTCTGGCTGGAGCCCCTGCCCGACGCCCTGCTCACAGCATCAAGCGCCAGCCCTGAAGCGATTTACGACCTCCATGAGAGCGTGACACTGGCGTTCCTCGCCGCCCTCCAGCACCTGCCGGGGCGACAGCGCGCCGCGCTCATCTTGCGCGACGTGCTTGGCTGGAAGGCCACCGAGGTGGCGGAGTTGTTGGATATGTCGGTCATTGCCGTAAATAGCGCGCTGCAGCGGGCACGGGAGACCATGAAGGCGCGACGCCCCGCCATCGTGACCGGCGCGATTGCGCCCGCTACCGATGAACGGACGGCCACGCTTCTGGCCCGCTACGTGCAGGCATGGGAGGCAACCGACACGCCGCTGCTTGCCACACTGCTGCGCGACGACGCCGTGCTGACCATGCCGCCGGTGCCATCGTGGTACCGCGGACGCGCCGCCATTGGAGAATTCTTCGCCACACAGTTCGCTGGACAGGCGAGGGGATCCTATCGACTTGCTCCCACCAAGGCCAACGGAGGCCCGGCCTTTGGTCTCTACAAACAGGACCCAGCTGGGGTGTACCAGCCCATGGCCCTGCAGGTGCTCTCAATCACCGGTGACCAGATTGCCGAAATACATGCCTTTCAAGCGATCGACGATCGGCTCTTCACGCGCTTCTCTCTTCCTCTCGCCCGCTAACCGGTGAGTTTTGCGCTCCGCCATTGTCATATAGGTGACGCACGAGAGGCTCGCGCCGCGGCGTCGATGTGGGTGCGCTGGGTTGGATGGTGGGCCTGCCATCACCTTCGCGCACACCGGTGACAAGAAGCGAACAAGAAGAGATAAAGTCCAATGAAGAGAACAGTCACTTTACTTCTGGTCCTGGCCTGCATGCTGCTCGTGTTTGCACCCCGCTCCACGGCAGCGGCCACGCGACAGGGCCTGTCGACCGATGAGGCCGCCAACGAAGCCCTGGTGCTTCGCTTCCTGTATGAGGGGGTGGATCAACGCAACTTCGCGGTGCTCAACGATGTGATGGCCCCCACCTTTGTGAGCCACAGCCCCTTTGGTACAGGCACCGGAATCCCGACCTATGAGAAGGTTCTGGGCGCGCTTTACACCGCGTTTCCCGATATCCAACTTCATCTCGTCGAAGTGGCTGCGACTGGCGATACCGTCGTCATACGTGATTTCACCACTGCCACACAGAAGGGCGCCTTTCTGGGTATCCCCGCGACAGGCAAGAAGGTCGGATGGACGGAGTTGCAGCTCTATCATCTCTCGCATGGCAAGGTCATTGAGCAGTGGGTAAGCTTCGATGCCCTTGGAATACTCAACCACATCAAGGGCTCGTGACGCGGGCGCTGCAGGTCAGTACTCTGTAGGGCGGATGTGAGGGCGGCGCCACCCTCATCCAGCACGTGTACAGGCACACTATCCGCTACCTACTGACCATACCCTACACCGGCAGGGGCGCCCCTTCCGGTGTAGGGCATCGATATGGGTGCATCTGGCCCTTGCTTGAGGGCGGCCACATAGCCTACCGGCTGCTCAGATGGGGATCGAGGGCGTCGCGCAGGCCGTCGCCGATAAAGTTGATGCTGAGTAAGGTGATCAGGATCATCAGTCCCGGGAAGATGGCGATCCAGGGCGCCGTCCACATGTTCAGCAGCCGATCCAGGTACTGGCGTTGTGCCGCGGCAAGGCCTTCGGCTAGACGCTGATAGAAGAGCCGCATGCCGCGGGCGAGTGCTTCGGCACAACAGCGGTCGATGACGCGTGCCGACGGTACGATGATGCGATCTGCGCGCAGGGCCGCCGCTAATTCCTGGGCAATCACAACGGCTTTGCTCGTGCGTAGCGCCACCTCCGTCAGGAAGGCGCGCCGCCGCCGATACTCCCGCACCGTAAAGGGGCGATAGCCAACGGCGATCGGCTCGGATCTGCCCGCCTTCAACGGCGATGCATCATGGGAACTGCCTCTGCCGGGAACCTTTGTCGTGGCGTCCGACGGCACGATCCGGCTCGCCTTCGTCGACGCGGACCCCGCGCGGCGTCTGGAGCCTTCAGCGATCCTGGCGGCCCTGCGCGGCCTGGCCTCCTAATCTTTACCCACATTTTCTCTCCGGGGGAAGGATACGGATCGCCGCCGGGTCGGAGCGTCCCGAAGCAAGGAAGCACTGAGGGAACGGAGCCATATTCTGTGTCTTCCATTTCCTCCGCGCCTCTGTGCTTCAGGAGGACCGCCGTGTCGGCCGGCATCACGGCATGAACGCGGCGCCCACTCGTATACTGGAGGACGGGCGCCACGTTCCTGACCGCGAGGGCGCCGGGAGGTTCGGGATGACCCATGTTCGTGATTTGTTTGACCTCTCGGGCCGGGTGGCGCTGATCACCGGCGGCTCGCGGGGGCTCGGCTTGGAGATGGCGCATGGACTGGGCGAGGCGGGGGCATCGGTGACGATCACCGGTCGCCGCAAGCAATGGCTGGAGCCGGCGGAGGCCGAGTTGCGCGCGGCGGGCATCCACGCTCAGGCGACGGAATGCGATGTCACCGATCTCGCCGCTGTGGAGTCCCTGGTCGACCGGCTGGTCGCCGAGCAGGGAAAGATCGATATCCTGATCAACAATGCCGGGATTTCCTGGGGAGCGCCGGCCGAGGAAATGGCGTTGGACCGCTTCCGCGCCGTGCTCGACACCAATGTCAGCGGCGCTTTCCTGCTTTCCCAGGCCGTGGGACGCCGGATGATCCGGCAAGGTGGCGGCGTGCTGCTCAATACCGCCTCGGTGGCCGGGCTGGCGGGCATATCCCCCTCTATCATGCGCGCGGCCGGCTACCATGCCTCCAAGGGCGCGTTGATTGCTCTTACCCGCCAGCTTGCCGTCGAGTGGGCGCCTCACGGGATTCGGGTCAATGCGATCGCCCCCGGCTTCTTCCCCAGCCGAATGAGCGAGGGCGTGATCGCCCAGCATGAGGAAGAGATGCGGGCGGCCATTCCCATGGGGCGCCTGGGAGGGCCGGATGAGATCAAGGGCGCCGCCCTGTTCCTGGTCTCCGATGCCGCCCGATATGTAACCGGCCAGGTATTGGTAGTGGATGGCGGCGCGCTAGCGTGGTGAGCGCGCCGGGGCGCTGGCTGGGCCGGGGCCAACCGCTGTACTCTATCTCACGGGCTAATCGGTATGGTGGCGGCGCCGCCCCCTTACGCCCCATGATCGGAGTGTTGAGACCATGCAAGCAGCGTTGACTCCCCTGAAGACGGTGGAAGAGCAGGTAGTGCTGGACCGTCGCCATCTCCATGCCCATCCCGAGTTGGGATTCGCGGAGCACGAAACCGCGGCCTTTGTCGCCGAGCGGCTGCGGGCCCTCGGTCTCGATCCGCAAACCGGGGTGGCGGGCACGGGCGTGGTAGCGTTGATCCAGGGCGCCCGCCCCGGTAAAACGGTGCTGCTTCGGGCCGACATGGACGCGCTGCCGATCGACGAACTGAACGAGGTGTCCTATCGATCCCAAACGGCCGGCGTCATGCATGCCTGCGGCCACGACGGCCACACCGCCATTCTTCTCAACGCTGCCCGGCTCCTGGTGGAGCGGCGGCAACATTTCACCGGTACGATCAAGTTGATATTCCAGCCCTGCGAGGAGATGTTCCCGGGCGGCGCCCTCAAGATGATCGAGGAAGGCGTCCTGGAGGCTCCGAAGGTGGATGCCGTTTTTGGCCTGCACCTGATGCAGGATCTCCCGCTGGGGATCATTTGCGCCCGGCCCGGTCCTACCATGGCGGCCGCTGATGGTTTCGAGATCCGGATCACCGGGAAAGGCGGTCACGGAGCCACGCCCGAGTTGTGCATCGACGCGGCGCTGATCGCGGCCCAGGTCACGGTGGCGCTGCATGCCCTGGTGGCGCGCGAGGTCAAGCCGATCGAACCGGCGGTGATCACGGTGGCGAGCATCCATGCCGGCTCGGCTTTTAACGTGATCCCCCAGACCGCGGTTCTCACTGGTACGGTGCGCACCTTCAATGCCGAGCTCCGTCGCTACCTAGCCCAGCGCATCGAGGAAGTCGCGGTGGGGGTTGCCCGTTCGATGCGGGCCGAGTGCGAATGCGACTACCGGTGGGGCAATCCATGTCTGGTCAACGACCCCGCGATGGCCGCCCTGGTGGCGGACGTGGCCCGCGGCATCGTGGGGGAGCAGCGGTTCACCAACGGGGAGCCGATCATGGGGGCCGAGGATTTCTCCTCGTTTCTCGAACTTCGGCCTGGATGCTTCTTCTTCGTGGGGACGCGGAACGAGGAGCGTGGCCTGATCTGGGGCCATCACCACCCGCGGTTCGACGTGGACGAGGCGGCATTGCCCCTGGCGGTTGAGATGATCGTCGCCGTGGCCGA
>DATBTL010000168.1:0-3968 GCA_036559345.1 Chloroflexota bacterium
CAGCAGCAGCATGGCGGCGGCGAAGGCGCCCATCTGGGCCAGCGGTTGGCGTATAGTGGTCAAGGCTGGAGTGACCAGGGTGGCGATTTCCACATCGTCAAAGCCCACGATGCTCATGTCGGCGGGGACCGAAATACCGCGAGCCCGCAGGGCATTGAGGGCACCCACGGCTTGCATATCATTCCCCGCGAAAATGGCGGTCGGCGGCTCGGGCAGATCCAGCAGCGCGCACGCCTCGCGATAGCCGTCCTCGTACCGGAAGTCGCCCTGGCGGCAGAGGGAGGGATCGACTGGCAGCCCCGCGGCCTCCAGGGCGGCGCGGTAGCCGGAGAGGCGTTCCTGGCTACAGCCCAGGGCGGCCGTACCACTGATAATCGCAACCCGCCGATGTCCGAGGGTAAGCAAATACTCGGTCGCCGCGCGGCCACCGGCCCAGTTAGTGGCGCCGACAGAGGGGGTATCCGAGCCCAGCTCGCCGCGATGGTCGACCACCACAAAGGGGATACCGCGCTGCCGCAGGCGCTCCAGGTGCGCGGCATGGCCATCGGCAAGGACCAGGATCGCCCCATCGGTCGAGCCGTCGATCACCTTGGCCAGCCATTGCCGTTCGCCCTGGGCCTGACCATGGGTGGCGGAGAGCGCCATGCGAAAACCGGTTGATTCCAGGCGTTCTTCCACCCCGCGGATAATCTCCAGATGGTAGGCGCTATCGAGCGTTACCACCACCAGGTCAATAAGTCCACTGCGACCGCTTCTGAGCGCGGCCGCGGCGCGGTTGCGCGCATAGCCTCGTTCGGCCACCACCCGCTGGATCCGTTCGCGGGTCGCGGTGGCCACGTCGGGCCTACCATTGAGCACGCGGGAGACGGTCATAACCGAGACCCCGGCGGCCTTGGCGATCTCGGACATGGTGAGCACGCCGTCGAGGGCGCTCGTCTTTGCCTGTGAGGGACTTTTGCCGCAGCCGGTTGTCATGCATCACCGTTAACGTTAAAATCGAGTGTCCCCACAGTACACTACCATTATTCCACTGTCAAGCACCCTCGTACAGGTCTGGACGTGCCGCCCAAGACATGAGCAGACCCGAGAATGGTATTGCCAAAACCCCACCAAGTCCCTATGCTACCGGTAACGTTAAATAACCCTCACGCCGGTCGGATCGTGGCGCGTGTCTGGTTAAGGAAGGGGCTTCGATCATGAGCGTGTCGCGATATCGCGACTCAGGTGCCGCTCTCGACGAGCGGGTCGATGATTTGCTGGCGCGGATGACCCTGGACGAGAAGATCGCCCAACTGGCCTGCCGCTGGAGTCCGGCCTTCGTCCGTGACGGGGCGTTCGATCCTGACTATGCCGCCTCCCAGATGCCCCACGGTATTGGGCAGGTAACGCGCATCGGCGCCTCCACCGGATTGCTCCCCCGCGAGAGCGCGGCCTTCATGAACGCCCTCCAGCGGGTGGCCCTGGAACACACCCGCCTCGGTATTCCAATCTTCGTGCATGAAGAATCAACTGGCGGCTTCTGCCATCGCGGCGCCACGGTCTTCCCGCAGGGACTCGGCTTAGCCGCGACCTGGGACACCGAGCTGGTCGGCGCCGTGGCGGGAGTAATTCGGGTCCAGATGCGCGCGGTCGGCGCCCGCCTGGCGCTGGCGCCGGTGGTTGACGTGGCCCGCGATCCTCGTTGGGGCCGGGTAGAGGAGACCTATGGCGAGGATCCGGTGCTCGCCGGAGCGCTGGGGGTCGCTTACGTACGTGGTCTGCAGACGGACGATCTCCGCGATGGGGTGGCCGCCACCGCGAAGCATTTTCTCGGCTATGCGCTCTCGGAAGGGGGACGGAATTGGGGCCCGGTGCAGATTGGCCCGCGTGAACTGCGCGAGGTGTATGCCGAGCCTTTTGCCGCCTTGATCCGCGACGCCGGAGTGGCCGCGGTAATGAACTCCTACACCTCCCTTGACGGGGTCGCGTGTTGCGGAAGTCGGGCTATCTTCACCGACCTCCTGCGCGACGAGCTTGGCTTCGACGGAGCCGTGGTCTCCGATTATGTCGCCATTCCGGCCTTGCGGAGTTATCACCGGGTCGCGGCCACCCTGGGCGAGGCCGCGCGCCTGGCCCTCACGGCCGGGGTCGACATGGAGTTGCCCACTCAGGAATGCTATGGGGCGCCGCTCAAGGACGAGGTCGATGCCGGTCGGCTGCCCATGGCGATCGTGGACGAGGCCGTTCGTCGGGTGCTACGGTTGAAATTCCGCCTGGGACTCTTCGAGGAGCCCTATGTGGACGCGGACGCGGCGCCCGCCGCTTTCGAGACCAGGGCCCAGCGCGCCCTTGCCCGCGAGGCGGTGGCGGAATCGGTGGTGCTGCTCAGCAATGACGGGGTGCTCCCGCTCGCTCCCACCCTCCGACGGCTGGCCGTCATCGGTCCCGGCGCCGACGACCCCCGATTGCTGCAAGGAGACTACCACTATCCCGCCCATCTGGAGCTGATCTACAACGCCTCCACGAACCCTCTGAGTTCCTCGCTGGTCCCCAACGCCACGGGCAAGTATGCGCCGGGCCCCTTTTACACTACACACGTCACCCCGCTGGCGGGCCTGCGGGCCGCGCTGGGCCGCGCGGTGACCATTACCCATGCGCGAGGCTGTGAGGTGCTGGGCGAGGACCGCTCCGGCTTCGACGAGGCAGTTCAGGCGGCCAGGGAGGCCGAGCTAACGGTCGTGGTGGTGGCCGGCAAGAGCGGCCTGATGCGTCCGGCAACCGTGGGCGAATTCAATGACGCGGTCGATCTCGATCTTACCGGAGTGCAGCAGCCGTTAGTGGACGCGATCGCCGCGACCGGCACGCCGCTGGTGGTGGTGGTACTCAGCGGTCGCGTCCATACCCTGGCACGGGTGGCCGCGCGAGCCAATGCCTTGCTGTACTTGTTCCCCCCAGGCGAGGAAGGTGGCAATGGGCTGGCCGACGTCCTCACCGGCGCCACGGCCCCTAGCGGCCGGCTACCGGTGAGTTTGCCGCGCTCGGTCGGCCAGATTCCCGTCCATGCCGGCCACCGCGCGGGCGGTGACCAGGTGATGATGCTTGGCGACTATGTGGACTCGCCAACCTCGCCGTTGTTCCCCTTCGGCCACGGCCTGACCTACACGACCTTCGCGTACGGGGACTTCTCCGTGCGCGCCGGTTCCACGACCGCGCCCATCGAGGTAGTGGTCTCGGTGCGAAACGCCGGTTCGCGGTGCGCGGCGGAGGTGGTGCAACTGTATGGACGCGACGAAGTGGCCTCGGTCGCCCGGCCCGATCGCGCGCTCCTGGGATTCACCCGCGTGCGGCTGGAACCAGGCCAGACCGCCCGCCTGACCTTTACCGTGCATCCCTCGCGTCTCGCCTTCTTCGATCCCGAGATGCGCTTCGTGGTCGAGCCAGGCGCCTTCACCTTCTCGGTTGGGGCCTCCGTGACCGACATCAAAGCGGAAGGAACGGTGACGATCGAGGGTACCGCCACGCGCTTCCGGCAGCGGGAGGTAGTGGCGACCACGGTTCGCGTTGAGGTGGAGTGAGCGGCGCCTTCTTTCCTATCCTCGGGCTGGATGAACGTGGCTCATCCAGCCCGAGGACTCCTGCCTATTCCCCGTACACGTAGGTCAGCATGCCCTCCTCGACGCGAGTAGGCAGAGTAAGGAGGCGGGCGTCGGGGCGGCCAGGACCAGCCAGGTGCCGCCCGTCGGCACGGGTGAACTCGGCCCCATGCCAGGCGCAGACCAGCGTATCGCCCTCGAGGTGCAGTGGCCCGCCCAGATGCATGCAGACGTTCATGATCGCCTTTGGGCGCCCCTGTACTTTGAGGGCAAGTACCTCGCGTCCGAAGAAATCGACCGTCTTTGCTCCCTCGTCGGGGATCTCGTCAACGCGGCACAACGGAACTTTCATCTACCTCTCTCCTTGTTGCTTGTGGGTCACACGCACCCGGCGTC
>DATBTL010000169.1:0-1811 GCA_036559345.1 Chloroflexota bacterium
CTTGGCTTGGCTTCGGCCCAGCCACTGCCGCTGTCCACATGTCCGGCCGAGCGCCTTTGCGCCATGGAACCTCCTTGCCCGTTTCGGTTTACGTGTTCCCAATGGTAGCACGCGGCCTGGTTACGCGCGTCGTTGTGGTACAGTGGCGCACATCAAGCGCGCCCCCGACCAGCGCCCCCGCCCACACATATGAGGTGCGCCATTAATGGCGATCTACATCCCCAGGTCGTTAATCGGTTGGCCTTGGATCAGGCGGCCCACAACTGCTTCGTGCCCGTGGACGGCGGCATGCCGATCCGGCCAATAGAGAACGCGCCAGGTGCTTCCAATCGCGTGTACCAGGGACCGTAGCCGCCGATCGGCGGGAATCCCCACGAACGTCTTATACGACGGCAACTCATCGGCCCCCGGCTCACCGGTGTTGCTGTCGGGGAAGGTGACAACCCGGTGGCCATCGGCAATCTCAATCACTTCCAGGCACGGGCAGCGGCGGTTCGGACAGATGGCCGAATGACAAAGGACACGGGCGGGGCTCGCCCGACCCTCCCGTGGCGCCGTGCCGGAAAGGTTCGGCCACTCAGCCATCGATGCGCGCATGGCGGCTCCTTCTCACGAGAGCAGACCTCCGTCCACCCGGATGATCTCGCCCGTGATCACCTCCTGTCCCAACAAATGGCATACCAATCGGGCCACATCCTCGGGGCTCGCGGTGCGCTGGAGCAGGGCCGCCTTGCTCAAGCGGTCTACATGTTCCTCCCTGCCCGCAACCCAGCGAGTGCGGACGATCCCCGGAGCCACCGCGTTCACCCGGATCGTGGGCGCCAGGGCCTTGGCCAGGGATCGGGTGAGCCCGTTGAGGGCCGCCTTGGACACCGCGTAGGGGAGAGAGGAGCCGTCTCCTGTAAAGCCGGCCACGCTCGATACGTTGACAATCGCCCCGCCCCCTCGCGTCCGCATGGAGGGCGCCGCCGCTCGGGCGCAGTGGAAGGCCCCGAGTAGATTGACCGAGAGAATACTGTGCCACACCTCGTCGGTGACACTTTCCAGATCCGCGAGCGGGATGTACTGAGTGTTGCCCGCGTTATTCACCAACAAGTCGATCCCGCCAAATGCTTCCTCGACCGCCGCGATCATGGCGCGAACGTCGTCATCGGAGCCCACGTTGGCCTTGGCGACGATCGCTCGCCCACCCAGGGCGCCGATCGCGCCCACCGTCTCGTGCGCGTCTCGCTCCGAACGCGAGTAGTTGACCGCGACAGCCGCCCCCTGGCGGGCGAGTTCCAGCGATACGGCCCGCCCGATCCCGGTCCCGCCGCCGGTGACAATGGCGGTCTTCCCCTTCAAATCCATATTTGCTCCCCGGGACTCCCATTCAATTCCGCAAGGGCTTTCCCGTCTCTAGAGTGTACTTGATTCTCTCCTGGGTTCTGGTCATCCCGGCCAGGCTCAGAAACGCTTCACGCTCCAGATCCAATACCCATTGCTCGGCCACCGGTCTCACCGGCGAGCATTCTCCTCCGGTCAGGACGAAGGCCAGTTTGCCGGCTACGATGCCATCGTGCTCGCTGATTTTGCCGGTCTGGCGCAAACCGTCGATCTGCTGATCCAGCACCAGCCTGCCCCCTGTCCCCGGCAGGAGAAGGCTCGCGGGTTCGGGAGCCGCGTAGCCGCCCTCCGCCAGGGAGATTGCATCGGCTCTGGCGTCGAACAGGAGTCGCTCGCGGTCCAGGCTGATCTGGTCGGTTGCCCCGAGGAATCCCAGTCTCCGCGCCTCGGCGGCGCTGGTGGACACCGTGGCATAGGCGATCGTC
>DATBTL010000170.1:0-17462 GCA_036559345.1 Chloroflexota bacterium
CCGCCCCATAGATTCGATCTGCGTGTCGGGCCGCCGCGCACGGCGGGAATCAGGTGTTCGATCTCAAGGGGAGCACCGGTGACCTCTTCGTTGGAGAGGCAGTAGCCACAGCGGCCACCAGCATCGGCAAATACCTAAACGCGAAGGCGTGTACCGATGCGTGGCCCGCTCATGCGCGAGCGACTCGGTCCCCTACGTCTATCCCACGCTGATGCAAAAGAGCGATCGCCTCCGCTCGCAGCGCCATTCCACGATCATGGCGGTCGATTAGCTCAGCCATGAACCCCTCTTCGCCAGGGGTGAGTCCTTGCCGCCGCCGCTTGTCGACCAGAGCACTGAGGAGGACACCATCCTGGGTGGTGGGTTGGCTCTCGCTGACGCGCCACAGGGATTCATCATCAAGCCCTGCCAGATCGTCCACTTGTCCGATGCTTCCCTCAAGTGCCGCGGAAAGTGCCAAGGTTGCTTCGTCCTCGACCCGCCGGTGATGTCCTTGGGCACGCCGTAGTAGCTCATCGTACAGAGCCGAGGGAAGGGTGAGCGTGAGCGTCGGATTAGACATTAAGCCTCCCTAGCTGGTTATGCAGCGTATTGTACCAGGAGGAAGCGGCCGGTTGGCGATTACCGGTCGAGGCTCGCGCCCCATTTGCCGTACGTGTAGGTAATCTTTCATTCCATCTGTCCGAATCAAGCCGCGGGAACACTCATAACAAATACGGGGGTATTGGGATTATCGTGAATTGGTTGCGGTCCGGCAGTAAGCAGTGCGCCGATCTGGAGGAATGGATCTCCGCCTACGCGGATAGCCAGACGGCACGGGCTGATTCAGAGGTCGTGGAGGCTCACCTGGCGGGCTGTGCCCGCTGCGCGGCCTTATTGCGCCGTCACCGGCGGACCAGGGGCCTCATACGGCTCGCTTCCGGCGATTCGTGGACCCCGCCCGATCTCCGTCTCCGTATCGTTCATGCAATCGCGAGCGACCAACAGCCAAAACGGCGGACTTTCTGGCCGATCGGTCTGACGGCATGCCTGGTCCTTATCCTGTTAGTGGGCGCTTTCTCACTGGGCGAAGCCGCCCCCTGGCGAACCGCTTCCTTGGGAGCCGCTCCCCAGGCGGCGCCCGTTGCGACCATTGTGGTGAGTCCACCCTCGGCGGCTCTGTGCGCCCATGCCTATGGCCGCGTCTTGGCTCGCTGCATGGGTATTTCCTTGATGTTGTTGCCCACCGTACTGGCAGAGGAGAGTCCCAATCACCCTGCCGGTGTCCGCCCCAGTAAACATGTAATCAGACCGCCGCTCCCCCTGGAGAGGCCTTCGCAAACTCCGGCAGTTCTAAGCATGGTTGCGAAAGGAGGTGGCACTGAAGGAGAAAACAAACAAAACCCATATGGTTTGATACCCATGTAGGTGACGCATCATCTATCCGCATTCGGAATCAAGACAGAGAGAAAGGTAATAACCGTGCTTCGAAAATCGCTGGCCATCCCGGCCGCCGCGTTCCTCATTCTTGGCGGCACCGCCGGGATGGGACAAGTTGGCGGGACGGCCCACGCACGAACGGCGGCGGACAACTACTCCGGCACCATATCGGTCACCGACTATCAGGTACCGAACGCGCTTGGCGGCGGAGCCGCCGGCTCGCTCCAGGTCAACGCGGATCTGATTAGCATGATGACCGATGGCGCCATCGGGATTGACTACAAGGGCAACTTTTATGCCGATTTGGCTACCGATGTGCCGTCCACCAGCAATGGCGGACTGAAGGTGGTCAACGGCAATGAGACCATCACCTATCACCTCAAGCCAAATCAGAAGTGGTCGGATGGATCCCCAATCACCCACGCCGACTGGATCGCCCAGTGGGTTCTCGGTTATTCCCCGGAAAACTCAGCCAACGCGGGTGGGCCGGCCGATCTGCTCAGTTCGGTCACCTTCAGCGGCAACGACATGATTATGAGCCTCCATGGCGTGCTGGGCTCGGCGCTGCAGCAACTTCTTCCTTCCCCCCTTCCGTGGGAGTTTTATCAGAAGAAGTACGGCGCCACGGTAACGGGGATCGACATGACCTCGTACAACCGGGCCAAGTTGCTTGATCAGAAAACCGATTTGATCCCCGCCGCGCTTGACAAGAGTTCTGGCCTGCAAAAGCTCGTCACGGCCTACGACAGCGACAACTATACCTCTCCCAGCGACATTTGGAACGGCCCGTATAAGCTGCAAACCTGGAGCGCCGATCAGCGCTACGTGCTGGTTCCCAATACCTATTACACGGCCCTACCGGCCGATCCCAAGCATCCGCGTCCGGCGGTGATCCAGCAAATCGTGCTGAGCAAGGATGGGCCTACCTACGTGCAGGATCTCAAGGCAGGCTCGACCTACAATACCATCGACTCCGCCACGGACTTCGATCCGGATAATATCTCGGACTTGAAGTCGACCAAATACCAGGTCGTGGTTCAGCCGGGCCTGGTGTATGAGATCCTGGATCTCATGGTCGGCCCCACCTTCAACGGCAAGCCCAATCCGCTGGCCGATGTCCGCGTGCGGCAAGCGCTGGACTACGCGATCAATAAGGACCAGTACATCCAGGCTCTGTTCCCTGGCTACGACCTAAAGACGGTGGAACTCGCCTCGATGATTCCCGCCTCATCTCCCTGGTCAATCAACAGCCAGTTGCCCCAGAACGACTACAATCCGGCCAAGGCCCGTGCGTTGCTGCAGGCCGCGGGCTATGCCACCACCCTGGGGACGGGGGGTAACCACCTTACCCTGGATTTCGTTACCACCAAGAAAACGTCGCGCATCAAGGGCTCCCAGATTTTCCAGCGCTTCTTCAATCAGGTCGGGATCGGGATCAAGATCCGCTATGCCAATGCCAGCGGCCCGAACGGCCTCTTCAGTTCCTGGAACGATGGCGGCATTCAGGATCACCACACCTTCCAGATCTCCCTCCATGGCTATGGGACCAACCCCGACCCAGACGAGGGATCGCTAAGCTCCATCCCCAGCCAGATCACGAGCGCGAGCAACCCCACGGGCGCGAACGTTGACAACCTCAACGATCCGCATCTCACCGCCCTGTTTACCGCCGGACGCAGCACTCTGGACAACGCAAAGCGCCACTCGATTTACAATGAGGTGCAAAAGTACTTCTGGCAAAAGATGTACAACATCTCCTTGTTCACCACCCCACAAATCACTCTCTACAAGGGCACGGTTGGAAACGCGAAGCCGAATTTTACCCAGAGTGGTCCGTGGTGGAACGCCTATCAGTGGTTCTACGATCCCACCAATTCGCAGAAGCCGCTCTTGAGCTAGCATCCCGCGGCGGGTCAGCCGGGGGCATGGTCTTCCCCCACCCTGGCTGGTCCGTTATTCCGGGCCCCTCGCTCGCCGCGGGCGAGGGGTCCGTGGCACGACCGGCGTAACTGGCGAATGTTACACTCACGATAATGGTGATCGGTAGAATTGTCAGTCGATTGACGTTATGCCCCGTGGAGGATGGCCTCCCCAGCACGGGTAGTCGCCCCGGAAAGGGCCACGGTACATGCTGACCTTTATCACCCGCCGGCTGCTGCAATCGGCGCTCATCCTCTGGGGCCTCTCAATCGTGTTTTTCTTCCTCCTGCACGAAACCCCAGGGGGGCCGTGCGCTGCCTTGCAACAGGCCGGTGCCGGTCAGGCTGCCTTCCATAAATACCAGGCCTGCGCGGTTCGCTATCACTTGAATGAATCGGTACCCCAACAGTATTGGGGATGGCTCACCGCGACCCTGCACCTGGACCTTGGGATCGGCAACGACGGGACGCCCGTTCTCGATACAATCCTCAACCGGGCTCCGGCCACCTTGCTCCTGACCGGTATCTCTTATTTTGTCGCCGAACTGATCGGTTTGCCGCTCGGTATTTTTGCCGCGTTGCGCCGCTACTCGTTCTTTGATTCCTTCTTTACCATCCTCAGCTATGTTGGGATCTCGATGCCCTCAT
Source organism: Chloroflexota bacterium (assembly GCA_036559345.1). GTDB lineage: Bacteria > Chloroflexota > UBA5177 > JANWHV01 > JANWHV01 > JANWHV01. Next base: position 3,987 of record DATBTL010000170.1, read on the forward strand.
TCTGGCTGGCGGCGGTGTTTATTACCTTCTTCGCGGTGCAACTTGGCTGGCTGCCGTCCGGCAAGATCGTGCAAGATGTGTCAAACATTCCCGCTTTCAACGGCGCCGGCTATTGGGCCTACGTCGCTCATCATCCCTGGCATGCGTTCACCGATTTCGGTACCTCGCTCATTTTGCCCGCCAGCGTCCTGGCTATCCTGACTATCGCCGGCGACAGCCGGTTCATGCGGGCCAGCATGTTGGAAGTGATCAACCAGGATTACATTCGAACCGCCCGCGCCAAGGGCCTCAGCCGGCGCACAGTCGTCCTGAAGCACGCCCTGCGGAATGCCTTGATGCCGATCATCACCAACATTGCCCTGGCGCTGCCCCAACTGATTGGGGGCGCGATTATCACCGAGACTATTTTTGCCTGGCCAGGGATGGGCCAGCTCTTCTCGAACGCGCTGAGCAATAGTGACTATCCTACCCTCCAGGCCCTGCTCATGCTCTCGGCCGTAGGGGTGTTGGTTGGTAATCTGGCCGGGGATCTGGTATACGCCTGGGTTGATCCACGAATAAGGTACGACTAAGATGGCCACAAAATATCCGCCGATAGAGGATCAGGGGACGACGGCCTTGCAAGAATCCGAACTACACGCTGGGGGAAGCGGGGGTCTACGAACCTCGCCCTTCAACTCGGATCTGGAGACCATGGCGACCAAGCAGTTGACCCAACTGCATCTGGCCTGGATCCGACTGCGTCGTCACCGCCTGGGGATGCTCGGGATCGGTGTCCTCCTCTTCATGATTCTAATGGCCATTTTCGCCCCCTGGATCGCGCCGGAAAACATCTACGACCCCTATAGCAACGACATCTTTGGGGCCGCCGACAAGGCGCCTACTCTATCCCACGGACTGCGTTACTTGTTCGGCGCCGACAATCTCGGGCGCAGCACAAGTTCGTTGATCATCTGGGGGGCGCGCTACACCCTGCTGATATCGTTTTCCTCCGCGCTTACGGCGACCCTGATCGGGTTGATCGTGGGGGGGATCGCGGGCTATTACGGTGGATGGGTGGATTCGGTCCTGATGCGCGTGGTCGATGTTTTCCTCACTCTTCCAGCGTTACCCATCCTCCTGGTCAGCGCGGCGGTGTTCGGCCACGGCAATACCACGGTGATTCTGGTGATCATCGTCTTCACCGTATTGGGATGGGCCTATATTGCCCGCCTGGTCCGCGGGTCGTTCCTCAGCTTGCGCGCCATGGAGTTTACCGAGGCCGCGCGCGCGGTCGGAGTTTCCAATGCGCGGATCATCTTCCGCCATATCATGCCCAATGCGCTTCGCCCGGTGCTGGTCGCGCTCACTCTGGGGATCGCCGGGATCATTTCCTTTGAAGCGGCGATCGACTTCCTGGGCTACGGGCTCACCTATCCGGACAGCAGTTGGGGCACTGCCCTGGCCTTCGCCCAACAGGAGCAGTTCCGGGTCTGGTGGGTGACGGTCTTCCCCGGTATCTTCCTCACCCTCACTATCGTGGCGATCAACTTCATCGGCGACGGGCTGAGCGATGCCCTTGACGTGCGCTCGAAGTAGAGTCGGATATGACGAAAGAAGGAGCGAGCGAATACATTCGCTCGCTCCTTTTCTTGCTTCTGGACGGCACGCCCGAAAGTGAGTACCCTGGTGTCAAATTATGTCCGCTTGACCCTTGCCATCCGGTACGAAGGAGTTCCACCACATGAGTGTTTCCGTCGATCCCCGCGAACGCGGTTTTAGCGCCCCTACCGGGAATGTCTCCGGTAACTTGCTTGAGGTGACCGACCTCAAAACCTATTTCAAGACCATGGATGGGATCGTCAAGGCCGTGGACGGCGTGGATATGGCGATCGCGCCCGGGAAGACCCTTGGCGTGGTCGGCGAGTCTGGCTGCGGCAAGAGCGTAACCAGTCTCTCGATCATGCGCCTGGTCGATCTCCCCGGCTGGATCGCGGGCGGCGCGATCCGCTTCGACGGCCAGGATCTGGTGAAGTTGTCCGAGGAACAGATGCGCCATATCCGCGGCAACAAAATCTCCATGATCTTCCAGGAGCCGATGACCAGCCTCAACCCGGTGTTCACGGTCGGGAACCAAGTGGGCGAGGCGATCCGCGTCCACCGGAAGGTCTCCAAGAAGGAGGCCGAGAACCGCGTGGTGGAGCTGTTCCGTATGGTAGGGATTCCCTCTCCCGACCGCAGGGTCCACGACTATCCGCACAACATGAGCGGCGGTATGCGCCAGCGTGTGATGATCGCCATGGCCCTGGCCCTCCAGCCCAGCCTGCTGATCGCCGACGAGCCGACCACCGCGCTTGACGTGACTATTCAAGCCCAGATCCTCGAATTGATCAAGGATCTGAGGACCAAGGTCAATACCGCCGTGCTGCTAATCACCCACGATATTGGCGTGGTGGCGGAAATGGCCGATGAAGTAATTGTTATGTATACTGGCAAGGTCGTGGAGCAGGGCGACGTGGTGAGCGTGCTCAGGAGCCCCAAGCATCCCTATACGGTTGGCCTCCTCAATTCCATTCCCAGCCTGGGACAGAAGAATACCCGCCTGAACGTGATCCCCGGAACAGTGCCCAGCCCGCTCAATCTCCCCAAAGGGTGTACCTTCGCGCCGCGCTGCCCCCACGTAATGGGGATATGCCACGAGCAAGAGCCGCCGCTCAAGACCCTTGAAGGGGGCGTAAAGGCCAAGTGCTGGTTGTATTAAGTCTTAGAGATCATTTGTCGAGGGAGATTGTAAGGGAATGCAGCAGATAAGCGAACGAGAGACGACGCGCCCCCAGGGCGCCAGTGATAAGGTGTTGCTCAGCGTCCGCGATCTGCGCACCTACTTTCCTATCCTGGGCGGAGTTCTCCGCCGAAAAGTCGGTGAGGTCAAGGCGGTTGATGGGGTAAGCTTCGACATCAAACAGGGCGAAACCTTCGGCCTGGTGGGGGAAAGCGGCTGCGGCAAGACCACCACCGGACGCACGATTTTGCGCCTGCAAAAGGCGACCAGCGGCGAAATTGACTTCGAGGGACAGAACGTGCTGGCCCTCAATCCCTCGCAGATGAAGGCGCGCCGTCGCGACATGCAGATTATCTTCCAGGATCCCTACTCATCCTTGAATCCCCGTATGCCGGTCGGTGACATCATCGGCGAGGGCCTCCGGGTTCACGGGATGAGAGACCGGAAGGAACGCGAAAAGACGGTCCAGTATTTCCTCAGTGTGGTTGGCCTCCGCAAGGAGTACGTGCGCCGCTATCCGCACGAGTTCTCCGGCGGCCAGCGCCAGCGGATCGGGGTGGCCCGCGCCCTGGCCCTCCGTCCCAAGTTCATCGTCTGCGACGAGCCGGTCAGCGCCCTGGATGTCAGCGTACAGAGTCAGGTGCTGAACTTGCTGGAGGACTTGCAGCAAGAGTTTGGCCTCACCTATTTGTTTATCGCCCACGATCTCTCGGTGGTGGAGTATCTTTCCGACCGGGTGGCGGTCATGTACCTGGGCAAGATGGCGGAACTGGCCGACAGCGAGGAACTCTACGCCAATCCCCTCCATCCCTACACCAAGGCGTTGCTTTCCGCCATTCCCAACCCCGACCCGCTGGTGCGAAGTAAGCGCATCGTGCTGCAAGGCGACGTGCCCAGCCCAATCAATCCGCCCAGCGGCTGCCGCTTCCGCACCCGTTGCCCGATCGCCTACGAGCGCTGCGTCACGGAGGAGCCCGAGTTCCGCAACGTGGTCCCCAACCACCTCGTGGCCTGCCATCGAGCCGAGGAATCAACAACCCTGATGGCCGACCTGGTGGCCAGCGGCTCGGTGACCAGCGCGGTGCCGAACGCGAACTGAAGGATTTGAGACAACGGTTCAGGGTAAAGGAATCCATGTGATGGCTGGGGCCCATTCCATCCAGGTTGAACTGCCCGCCGATTTATTCGAGCGGATCCGTGAGGCGGCAGTCCGCAGCGATCAGCCAGTCGAGTCGGTGATGGTCGACACGCTGGCCATGCTCTTTGGCGCCCCACGAGCCGACTGGGAGCAGCGTATTGCCATGCTGGAGATCCTACCTGACGCGGAGTTGTGGGCCGTGGTCTATCACAGACTGGCATGGCCGGAGGGGACGCGACTGCGCGAGTTGGCGGCGAGGGGCCGGCAAGAGGCGCTCTCGGACAAGGAACAGGCTGAATTGGCGGCTCTGATCGATGAGGCGGATCGCTTGACCGTCCTCCGTTCGCGCGCACTCCTCATCCTGCGCCGGCGTGGACACGATATTCGGAAGCAACTCAAGCTCGGTGCGTAGGTGGCTTATCTCGCCTCCGCATTGCGTCAGGCAGTGGAAGAACGCGCGCACGACCGATGTGAGTATTGCGGGACCGCCCGGGCCATCGTGGTGGAGATGGAGGTGGATCATATTATCCCGCAAGCCGCGGGTGGTACTGATGACCTCGGCAACCTGTGCCTAACCTGTGTCGGCTGCAATGGCTTTAAGTTGGCGTTCCAGACCGGCACCGACCCAGACACCGGCGAGGAAATGCCATTATTTCATCCGCGAAACCAACAGTGGGACGAGCATTTCGACTGGAGCGCCGATGGTGTGCATATCCTGGGGCTAACTCCGATCGGCCGGGCGACCATTGTCCGCCTCCGAATGAACCGGGAGCGGCTGGCCGAGGCACGTCGCCTCTGGGTTGAGGCTGGCTGGCATCCGCAACCACGTCTGTAAACCACACCCACTTTTCCCGAACGTACTTCCTATTCCACCCCTGGCCCTACTATGCTACAGTCTGGGCGGGACGGGAGTAGGCCCACGCACCATGGGAAAGTCCGCGAGGATCCCGCGCTAAAATCCCATGGCAGGGTGATTGCCGGCTCAAGCCGGGTCCATGGAGCGCCGAACCGGCTTTTGCCGGCTCGTCGTTCGTTCCATGCGCTATTAAGCGCGGGATCGGAACTATGTACAGACCGCGGAGGCGAATGGACGGGCACGGAGCGGGAGGGTGGCATGAATGACGCGGGGCCGCGCCGCCTTGCCTTGCCGCCCCTCTCGCTCGGTGGGGTTGCCGTAGTCAGCGCCTTATTGGTTATCTTCGCGGTGGGCGCCAAGCCGGTCACCGATCCCGACTTTTGGTGGCACCTGGCTACGGGGAAGTACATGGCGATCCACCATCTCATTCCGCATTACGATGTATTCTCGCTTACCGCGCGAAGTCATCGCTGGATCACCCACGAATGGCTGACCGAGCTTCTCTTTTATGGCGGCTGGATGCTGGGCGGAGCCACCCTGATCAGCCTCATGACCGGCGTCGTCATTGCCCTCGCTTTCTGGGCTACCTACCTGGCGGCGCGCGAACGCGGCGTCCCATCAGCGGTGAGCGCCCCGATCATCGCCCTCTCGGCTTTCGCCTGCGCCCATACCTGGGGGGCGCGTCCCCAGATGATCTCCATGCTCCTGACCGCGCTCTTCGGCCTGGCAATTACCCGCATGTTGGTGCGCGGCCAGTCCGCGCCGCCGCTCTGGCTCCCCCTGGTGATGGTTTTCTGGGTGAACCTGCATGGCGGCTTTATCTTCGGGGTGGCCTTGGTGGCCATCGCGGTGGCCGGCGCCCTGATCCAGGATTGGTTCAGGATGTCCCGCCGGATCGACGAAGCTTTGCCGCCCAGGAAACCGCGGATCAACGCGCGCCGTTCGATCGCGGTGGTGCTCCTGACCGCGTTTGCCACCCTGCTGAATCCCAATGGACTGGCCGGAGCCCTCTATCCGTTCTCGTACCTGGGGAACAATGCCTCCACCCGGTATATCAGTGAGTGGGTGTCGCCTGATTTTCATCAGGCGCACTTTCTGTTCTTTGAATCCTTTCTGTTCATCATTCTGGTGGGCGCCATGGCGAGCCCCCGACGGGCCCGCCTGGTTGATGGGTTGATGCTCCTTCCTTTTCTCTATTTGAGCCTGGATTCGGTTCGCAACATCAATTTGCTGTCCGTGCTGGCCGCTCCCATGGCGGCCGAATGGGTCGCAGGCGCCCTGGCCATGCGGCGCGGGGCCGAGCGAATGGCGCGGGCGCCCGAGAAGCGGCGATCCACCATGAACTGGATATGCGTGGGGGTGCTCGGCGTCGCCTTGCTGGTCGCTACCACGCTCGGGGTCACCAGCCAGGGCCAGGCCAATGCCCAGAAAAAAAACTTCCCGGTCGGCGCCCTTCGGTACATCCAGACCCATGGTCTTCCCGCCCGCGGCCTCGATAGTTATAACTGGGGTGGGTACCTGATCTGGAGTTGGTATGGGCAGCGCGCGGTCTTTGTCGATGGCCGGCCCGACATGTATGGCGATGCGTTCATGAATACGTACATCTCGGCCTACGAAGGCGGTGATTCCTGGTCCCATCTCCTGGACGCCAATGCACTCTGCTATGTCCTGGTCGAGCCAAACAGCGGGATCGCCCGGGCCATGACTGGCGTCCGAGGCTGGCAGGTACGCTATCGGGACGCGGTGTCGGTGCTCTACCTCCGTACCAGGAACCCGAGAGGCTGCGCGAGGTGAGCGCGACCGGCAACGTATCGCGCGCGGTCGCCGTCCGTCCCGGCCGGCAGGGGCCGGCGAAACTAAGGGCCATTGGGCTGTCGATCCTGGTCGCCGGCCTCATTCCCTACCTCTGTGGCTACCTGCTGGCCCCCGATGAATTCAGCTTTCAGGGGGCGCTCAATAACATTGGCGACCTCAGCCAATATCTGGCGGCGATCCGCCAGGGCAGCGAGGGGGCCTGGCGCTACACCAACCAATTTACCCCCGACCACGCACGGAGCCTGGTGATGTATAGCCCCTATGTGCTGGCTGGTCACCTGAGCCTCGGCTTCTCTCCGGCGATGATCTTCCAGCTGTCGCGGCTGGGATGCGGCGCCCTGGCCCTCTGGGCCATGGCCCTGTTTTGCCGCCTCTTCCTGGGCGACCACACCTTGCGGGCCGGGTGGCTCTTCGTCCTCCTGGCCGGGGGGCTGTATTGGCTGGCCCTGCCGCTGGCCGCCTTCATCCCCAATGGCGTGAGCCCGGCCGCGCTCACCGCCCCCGAGCTTAACCCGCTCATTACCCTGCTTGTCTCGCCGCACGAGGCGCTCGGTTTGGCGGCTGAACTTCTGGGATTCGCCTGCACCCTCCGGGCCTCCGGAGCGGGGCCGCCGCTCTGGACCGATGAACGGCCCCGACCAGGAGTGGGAAGCCGGAATGCCTGGACGGCGGGAGCCGCGATCTCGTTCCTGGTCCTGGCGCTCAGCTACCCGTTCCTGCTCCCTACCGTGGGTCTGGTTCTATTGGCCTACGCGGCGGTCTCGGCCCGCGGCGCCTGGTATGGGAGAATGGCGGCGGCCACTAAGAAGCGGCGCCTGCGGGCCGGGGATGTGTTCGCCAGCGAATTGCGGACCATCATCATCGCACTCTTCCCGGCCGGGGTACTTGGGCTCTACTATGCCCTGATCTTTCATGGTGACCGCTACTGGAGCCATAGCAGCCTGGCCCAGGTGAGCCGGCCAGATCTGGCGGTCCTGTGTTTCGCCTTTGGTCCCCTGGCGGGAGGCGCCTACGTGGGAACCCGTAAGCTGCGGGAAGTCCGGGCGGCCGGAGCGGACGCCGTACCGGCGGCCTGGACCTGGTTCCCCCTGATCTGGGCCGTGGTGAACGCCTGTACATTGCTCCTTCCGATCTGGCAGTCGGGGAGGCAGGCGCTTGGGCTCAGCGTACCCCTGGCCCTGATGAGCTTCTACGCCCTGGCGGGTCCCCGCGCGGTGGCGGGGCGCCAGCGCCCGCACCTCCGTCCCCTCCCCGCCAGCGTCCTGGTCTTCTCCGCGCCTTTGCTGGTGGCCCTGTACACCGCCGTGGCTGCCTCCGGAGTCAACAAGGACTACTATGTGCCAACCAGCGTGATCCAGGCGGCCGAGTGGCTGGGCGCGCACGCCGGCCCGAACGACGTGGTGCTCTCCAGTCCAGGCTTCGGCAATCTGGTGCCCGAGTATTGCACGTGCCGGGTACTGGTGGGGCAGAACTTTCAGAGCTTCGACCGCGTCCGCCGCCTGGAGGAGGCGCGGGCGTTCTACGCCTCCGCGAACCGCGCGAGGGCGGGGAAGATTCTGACGGCTATTCGTGCCCACGGGGATCCGGTCACCTTTGTCGTGTTCAGTCCTTTCGAGCGCGATCTCGGCCGGCTCGATCCGGGGCGTATGGCCGGCTTCGTGGTGCGGTATAAGCGGGATTCTGTCACCATTCTTGGCCGTTCCTCCGCCCATGGCTGACTCGCGCACCGGACCCGGCCCGAGCCGCCGGTGGGACGGGCCGGCGCTGGCCGTCCTGCTCCTGGTGGGCGCCTACCTGCGGCTGGCCAACCTGGCGGACAACCCCGGCTGGGACGGCGATGAAGGATATAACCTGAACATCGCCGCCAACCTGCTCGCGGGCCATGCGCAAATGTTCGCCATGCGCTATGCCTTCGTGCAGCACCCGCCCTTCTTTTACTTGCTGGGCGCCCTGGTGATGAGACTCTGGACGCATGACTTGATTGCCTTGCGAACCCTGAGCGCCTGCTGCGGCGTCCTGACCATTTTGGTGCTTCATGGCCTGGGATCGGCCCTTGGCGGCCGGCGACTCGGCTGGGCCGCCGCGCTCTTCTACGCGATCTGGCCGGAGGCGGTGCTGCAAGTACGCTGGGCCTATACCTACAATCTCCTGGCCCTGTTGGTGGCGGCAAGCCTTTGGGCGGCGCTCCCGCCCTATCTAGCGCGGAATCAGCAACCGGCCTCGGCCGGCATGGTTCCTGCCATCCGGCCTCGGCCGGAGGTTCTTGGGTCGGCGCTCCTGGCAGGGTTCCTCGCTGGCCTGGCCCTGGCTACCGATCAGGAGGCGGCGGCGCTCGTGCTTCCTCTGGTCTATCTATGGGGACGCGATTGGCGCTCCCTGGCCTGTGGTCTGGCCGCCATGGCGGCCGCGCCGGCCGCCTACCTGGGGGTCATGCTGGCTACCAGAAAGGCCGACCTGCTCTTCGATATCCACCACACCGCGTCGCGCCTCGACAGTGGACCGGGGGCGCTTCTGAGCCGCCTGGCCGACCTCGTCCGCTTCGATCCCCTAGTGGGGCTAGGGCTGTGTGGATTGGCCCTGGCCACCCACGGACGGGCCCGAAGGGCTACCCTGGCGCTGGCGGTCCTGCTGACCGGCCTGGTGGTGGAAGTGCGCGATCCGGCGCCTATCTTCCGCGCCGCCGAGCCGTTGCTTCCCCTGGCGGGATTGGGGATGGGGGCACTGATCCTCGCCGTGATGGATCTGATTGCCCACATGGTAGGGGGGACTGGGCGGTTACGAGGGCCAAGAGCGGCAATCGCCACGTTGGTGCTGCTGGTTCCCCTTGGGGCCACGCTGTTGATCAGCGACCTGGGGTCGGTTCGGACCGGCTTCGCCACCGGTCTCCAGCCCACCCTGCCGCGTTCGGCGGCGGACGCCCGTCGGATGGCCGCCTGGGTGAACGCTCGGGTACGCTCCAGCGATCTGGTCATCGCCATGCCCGGCATCGCCTGGCTGTTTCACTGCCGCGCCACCGAACTTTTGCAAGCGGTGGCGGTCAGCGGCCACGGCACCGCCTTTTACCCGGATGGCCTGAGCAGGGCCCGCTTCGTCTACGATCCGCGGCTGGAGGCCGCCCGTTATTTGGTGGTGGACCGGTTCACCCAGCTCTGGGCCGCCGAGCATCCGCGGGAGCGGGCTTTGATCGTACGGGCAAAGTACTATTGGCCAATCGTCTACCGGGGTGGAGAATACATCGTGTACGCGCATCCCACATAGGGAGTGACGGAGAGTTCGCGTGCCAACGTTATATTCAGTCCGGAATCTTTGACTTACAATGAGGCAAATAGCCGAACAGAGCCGCAACCGAGGAGAAGGCGCCGTGCAAGAGAGTGCCGTGGAGACCATTACCGTTCTGATCATCGACGATCAGCCAATCTTTCGCGCGGGTTTACGACATATGCTGTCCTCCATCCATCCGGGCCTGGAGATCGTGGGCGAGGCATCAAACGGGGAGGAAGGGCTGCGTCTGGTCGAGGAGCTCAGCCCGGCGGTGGTGCTTCTGAACGCCGAGGTTGAAGGGCTGGACGGCCTGGAGGCGATCCGCGAGCTCAAGCGGCGGGTCTCCAATATCAGCGTGATCGTGATGACCAATCGTGACGACGAGGAAAAGCTCTTTTACGCGATTAAGTATGGAGCGGCGGCCTACGTACTCAAGTCCATGGACATCGCGGAGTTGGGCCAGGTCATTCGGCGCGCGGCCGGCGGTGAGTATCTGATTAACGACAGCGTGCTGGCGAAACCGGTTTTGGCCTCCAAGGTCCTCAAGTCGTTCCGTGACCTCGCCGAAGAACATGATCAGGTAGCGGAACCGCTCTATATTCCGCTCTCCACCCGAGAGGTCCAGGTGCTCGACTACATCGCCAAGGGGAATAGCAATAAGGAAATCGCCCGCGCGATGACGATCAGCGATCAAACGGTGAAAAACCACATCACCTCGATTATGCGCAAATTGGCGGTCAACGACCGGACCCAGGCGGTCGTCTACGCGATGCGCCAGGGATGGATAAAAGGCTGATCTGGCCAGCCCAAAAGTAGGATTGACCCTGCTGCCCTATCTGTGTTTATGTGGGTCAGGCCAATAGAGTGGAGGGGATACCATGCAGTTGTTACGTAGTAGCCGAGGAATGACCGTCGTTGGCGCGGCGCTGGCCGTGGTGGCCGCCGTGCTGGTAATTTACCTACTGACCTCGAAATCGAACACCCCATCAAACGCCACGCAGATCGGGACGGCGACCCCATCAGGACCGACCGCCACCGCGACCGTGATCTTACCCACCGCGACACCCACTCTCACCCTCGCCGCGATCACCGCCGTGCAAAACGTGGCGGCCGGCACGCACCTGAACAACCTGGTTGACGTGGTCCGCTATTTCAAGGACGAGCCGCTCTCGCCCAACGTCTCTATCGACAGCAACGCGGTGACCAGCGGGACCATGAGCTGGCTCACCTCGGATACGAAGGTGCTCTCGGGCACCACCTTCCTGGGCGGATCGATCGAGATCATCAAACCGATCAAGAAGGGCGCGCCGCTGCTCACCACGGACTATCGGGTGCTCTCCGTGCCGCCGCCGAATAGCTATGCCTGGCAGATGGATCCGGGCCGGGTGGCTGAATCGGTGCAGCTTGCCACCACGTCCGCCGCCGACCTGGCGATTGTCCCCGGCGACTATGTCGATGTGCTGCTTACCGTGCGCCAGCGCGAGTTAAATAGCCTCACCTCCAATCCTCCCACCAGTCTCAATGGTCCCTTCGAGACGCAGCAACTTATTTCCGACACCAAGGTGATCAGCGCCCTGACCAATCTGGCGGGCGGCGGCGCGGTCTATACCCTGGAGATGCCCTTGCAAGACGCGGTGCTGCTAAAATACGTGAAGGACTCAAGCGGCACCATCGACCTTGTCTTGGTCTCCGGCTCCGACGTGCGGACTCAGGCCGCGCAGCCCTCCACCAAGGCAGTGGTGCCAGAATACTTCCTGACCCCGAGAGCCATTCTCCGCGGTACGCCGAGCAACGTCGGCATACCGTATCCCTTCGCCTCACCCAGACCAACCCTTACCCCGGTAAGTACTCCCGCCCCAGGGCACTAGGAAGCGTTTGTGAACAACGGGAACAAAATCTCCATCCTGATCGCCGAGAGTGATCCCGCGTTCCTCGATCAACTGCTTAGCTGGTTGTCGGTCGAGCCCACCCTGGAAGTGGTGGGCTCGGTCAACGACAGCGATGAAGCGGTCAGTCTTTCGCGCCGGCATAAACCGCATGTCATCCTGATGGACATGGATATGCCGGGGCGGGGCGGGATTGACGCCACCGAGATGATCTCTACCCTGCTGCCCAGCACCGGAGTGATCATGATCTCGGAGGATGGAGCGCCGGACTCGTTGCGCAAGGCAATGATCGCCGGGGCCCGGCAATTCGTCCTCAAAAGCACCACCAAGCAAGAACTGGTGCGCACGATTCGGGAAGTACATCAAAGCACCGTAGCTCGCCGGGTCCTGGGGGGTCCGGACGTGGTGGTTGCCACGCCGCCACCCCCCGGCGCCGGATCCGCCTACGGTGACAACGGCGGACCCCGACGCGAAGGGAAGGTCATCGCCGTGTTCAGCCCCAAGGGTGGGGTCGGGGTGACCACCGTGGCGGTGAATGTCGCCGTGGCCCTGCGAAAGGACCACAACCTTCGGGTCACTCTGGTAGATGGGAGCCTCCCGTTCGGCGACGTGGCGGTATTCATGGACCTGGCGCCAAACCATTCGGTCATGGACCTGGTCGTGAGCCCCGAACAAATCGACGACGAGTACATCAACAGCGCCCTCTCGGCGCACCCCCGCTCGGGGACCAGGGTCCTGTTGGCGCCGCCCCGCCCGGAAATGGCCGAGATGGTCACCGCCGATCAACTTCGCCGCACCTTGCAGCTTATGCGGGCCGCCAATGACTTCACGATCGTGGATACCTGGTCGTGCCTGGATGAAAGAGTGCTGACCATGCTGGAGGTGGCGGATACCATTCTTCTCTGCCTCACGCTGGACCTGACCGCAATCAAGAGCGCCAGGGTATTCCTGGAAGTAAGTGAACTGCTGCGATTCCCCCCAGAGAAGATTGTTCCCGTTCTCATTCGGTCCACCGGCACTCAGGGTATCGAGGTGCGCGACGTGGAGGCCACCCTGGGTCGGGCGGTCAACTCGCAAATCAGTGCCGATCCGAAACTGACCAGCCGATGCATTAACGAAGGCGACCCGGTGGTTCTTGGCTATCCGAGCACGCCCCTGGCCGCCGACTTCCGCAAGCTGGCCGCCGACCTGTTGGCCGGCGAGGTGACGCCGGTGGCCGAGGCTGCCAGGCCGCGGAAAAGTGGGCGGTTTGGGCTATTCGCGAAATCATAGGGTTGGCGTATAATCGGGCCAGAAGACCGTCATCGGCGGACGGGCGGGAGCACGAATCCCCGCCGCGATCCGAAAGCTGCCCGCGGGAAGGATAATCAATGTCTCTCTTGAAACGCATCGAAGGCGCTTCCGCGGGCGCTCCCACGGAATCCGTCGCTCCCGTAGCTATCATACCGAGCCAGCCGCCGCCTCCTCCCAGGCCGCAGGCTGGGGGGCTGAATAGCGCCCTTACCGCCCTGAATCGCCAGGAACAGGCACCCGTTACAAACGGGACCATCAGTACACTGGCTCCTCAGGTCGGCGGCAACAGCATGCGGACCCCTGCCCGCCAGGGACTCGACAGCATCGCCGCCCTCCGCCGCGCTCCCGCGAACGACCAGGACAATTTCGCCGAGTTGCGCTCCCGCGTCCAGCAAAAACTGATCCAGGACATTGGTCCCAATGCCGACTTCTCGCAAGCCGGCGAAATGCGGAAGCGCATCCAGAC
>DATBTL010000171.1:0-5751 GCA_036559345.1 Chloroflexota bacterium
GGTGAGGCCGTCCGACATCCCGATCACAATGTCACGGACAGTCTCTCCGGCGGTAAAGTGACGCTCGACATGGGGCGTTTGTGGCATGGATGTATCCTCCCGGCTGATGAATAGTTTGCGGATTCGCATCGGCAGTTGGCAAGGCCGCTGTAGCTTTCCTTGGCGCTTTGGAGGGTCTCGACACGGTGCGACAGGCGGTCTTCGGTTTCATTCCGCCCGCGCTCGGCACGGTGCCGCGGGAAGCTCTTGACGTGGCGGTGATCTTGAATGCGCCGCGCGGTAAAACCGGCGTTCGGCTTGCGGCCCGGTCAAAGGCCCGTCCACTGAAGGTCGTTGTACCCCTCAACAAGGGGACCTTTGCCCGCTGTAGAGTCGGATGGTCCGAACCATACTAGAGATAGAACCAAGGCACGAACGCCCGTCATGCGGAACGGCTGTCCGAGCGCCAACCATCAAAGGAGCGAGAGATGACATCCAGGACACGAACCCAGGCCGAACCCCGGCCAATGCCGGCGGCCGCGCCGATCCTAGCCGGCGACGAAGTCCCGAGCGATCCCGAAATCACCCGCGGCGTACGGCAGGCGCTCGCGGAGTGCCCATTGACGGCGGGGGAACGGATTCAGTTCACCGTGGCCTTGGGGTGGGTCACCCTGACCGGCGAGGTCGATCGGCGAAGGCGGCGCGAGCACGCGGTGCGCTTGGTGGAGCAGGTCCCCGGCGTCGAAGGGGTCAGCGATCTGATCTTGATCGCGGCGCACACACCGCCCATCGAACCTCATGCAGTCCATCAGGCCATCGAAGAGGCGTTACACCGGCGCGCGGGCCGGGAGGCCGAGCGTATTTCCGTGCGGGTGGAGCAGGGGACGCTGACCCTGGCCGGCGATGTCCATTCGTGGACGGAGCGGCAGGCTATCCTGGGCGCCGCGGGCCAGGTCCCCGGAGTCCGGGAAGTGTCCGACCATCTGCGCTTCCGCCCCCAAGCCTGAACCGGTAGCCGGGTTCGGGACCACGCTTGAAGGGCGGGTACAAGGAATCCATCGCGAGCGTTCGCGATGGATTCCTTGTACCCGTGGTCGTGGTCTCACCCGACCCTATGGCTCATGCCCTTCACCCACCATTGAGAGGAGAGAACACCCATGTCCACCACGGACACCGACTACGTGCTGTTACGGGATGGAGGTCAGGTGCTGCTCCGGGCCGCCGGCAAGGATGATCGCCCGCGGGTGGAGGCGATGTTTCAGCACCTGGCGCCTGACCAGCTCGCCATGCGCTTCCACTCGAGCGGGAGGAACGTGGATGACTCCATGATCGACATGGCGCTCGATGGTCACGCCTTGGTGGCGGAACTCGACGGTGCAATAGTCGCGCTTGCCTCCTACTACCCGCTTCGGGATCCGAGCAGCGCGGAAATGGCGATCGTCGTGGCGGACACGGTGCATCGGCGCGGGCTGGGGACCGCGCTCTTCGAGCGGCTGGCCCAGGATGCGCGGGCAGCCGGTATCCGCCGATTCCTGGCCTTGGTTCAGGCGCACAATCCGGCGATGCTGGCCTTGCTGGATCACCTTGGGTTTGGCCGGACTCGCCACCTCGATGGGGAGGTGATCGAGGTCTCCGTGGATCTGCGCCCGGATCCCGAGTACCTGGCCCGTTTCGATACCCGGCGGCACATCGCCGCCCTGGCCTCGCTGGGACCATTATTTCACCCCCGCGCCGTGGCCGTGATCGGCGCCTCGCGGCGCGCCGGGACGATCGGCAACGCGCTCTTTCATAATCTCCTGGCGGGTGGATTCTCCGGGACCGTCTATCCCGTGCATCCCACTGCCCCGGCCATCGGTTCCGTCCGTGCCTATGCCTCGGTGGCGGCTATCCCGGAACTGGTCGATCTCGCCGTGATCGTGGTTCCGGTGGCTTCCGTGTTGGCGGTGGCCGAAGAGGCGCTCACGGCGGGAGTTCGGGCCCTGGTGGTGATCTCGGCTGGGTTCGCCGAGGCGGGCGAGGCGGGCACGCACCGGCAAGCGGCCCTTCTTGATCTGTGCCGTTCCCACGGCGCCCGCCTGGTGGGGCCGAACTGCATGGGGGTCCTGGCCCGGAGCGGGGAAGGCTCGATGAACGCGACCTTCGCCCCCAGCCTCCCACCGAACGGCCCGGTGGCGATCGCGTCCCAATCGGGCGCCCTGGGGATCGCCATTCTGGAGCAGGCCCGCTCGCTCGGTCTGGGGATCGCCTCCTTTGTCTCGGTCGGCAACAAGGCCGATCTCTCGTCCAACGACTTGCTCGAATACTGGGAGGAAGATCCGGCCGTCCAGCTGATCGTGCTCTATCTGGAGTCGTTCGGCAACCCCCGCCGCTTCGCCCGGATCGCTCGCCGGGTGGGCGCCCATACACCAATCATCGCCGTCAAGGGTGGGCGCGGCGCGGCGGGACGGCGGGCGGCCGCCTCGCATACGGCGGCGCTTGCCGGTTCCGAGGTCGCGGTGGATGCCCTGTTCCGCCAGGCAGGGGTGATCCGCTGCGACACGCTGCAAGAATTGTTCGAGGTCAGCACCTTGCTGGTCCACCAGCCGTTGCCGGAAGGGAACCGGGTGGCCGTACTGACCAACGCGGGTGGGCTCGGCATTCTCTGCGCCGATGCCTGCGAGGCAAGCGGACTGGCCTTGCCGGCCCTGACCGAGGAGACCAGGGATGCCTTGCGCGCGCTGTTACCCGCCGAAGCCGCGGTGACCAATCCCATAGACATGCTCGCCTCGGGCCCACCAGCCAGCTACGGCGCCGCCCTGCGGCTGCTCCTGGCCGATCCGAACGTGGATGCGGTGATCGTTCTCTTTATTCCCCCGCTGGTGACTAACGCCGAGGAGGTGGCGGCCGCGCTGTCCGCCGCCTGCGACCCGCCTCCATCGAAGCCTGTCCTGACCTGCTTCGTGGGAGTCCAGGGGATACCGAACGTCCTGCGCGGCGCGACCACCATCCCGTCCTATACCTTCCCCGAATCCGCGGCCCGCGCACTGGGCCACGCGGCGACCCGGGCGGCCTGGTTGCGCCGCCCCCGAGGGGAGTTTCCCGCCTTTCCCGACAGCAATCCCGCCGAGGCGAGGGGAGTGGTGGAAGCGGCGCTCAAGGCGGAGGAACGGCCCTGGCTGGAGGGGCACGCGGTCCGGACGCTGCTCCATGCCTATGGGATCGCCATGCCCGAGGAGCGTCTGGTCTATTCCCCGGAGGAGGCGGCGGCGGCCTGCGAGGCGCTGGGGACGCCCGTGGCGGTAAAGCTGGTATCTCGCCGGGTGTTGCATAAGTCGGATGTCGGCGGGGTACGCCTGAACCTCGACTCACCGGCGGACGCGGCGGCGGCCTACCAGGCGATCGAGGACGGGCTCACCGAGCGCGGCCTGGGCGACGCCATGGATGGCGCCCTGGTGCAACCGATGGTCACGGACGGCGTGGAGTGTCTGGTCGGGGTGGTGACGGACCCCATCTTTGGCCCCCTGATCGCCTTCGGCATGGGCGGGGTGACCGCCGAATTGCTGGGAGATGTCGCCTTTCGCCTGCACCCACTGAGTGACGTGGACGCGGACGAGTTGATCGCCTGCGTGAAGGTGAGCACCCTCCTCCGTGGCTATCGGGGCGCCCCTGCCGCTGATCTGCCGGTCGCGCGCGAGCTACTGCTGCGGCTGTCTCGGATGATCGACGACCTCCCCGAAATCGTCGAGCTGGACTTTAATCCAGTGCTGGTCCGGCGGGCTGGCGCCGGGGTGCTGGTACTGGATGCCCGCATCCGAGTGGGCCGCTCGACCATCTGAAAGGAACGTTCCATGGCACTCTCAGCACTTTCCACTCGCACCTCCTCGGCGCCACGCGGTAGCGCGGGCCATTCCCCTGAGAAGCACTACCCGCTCCCGTACTGGTTGTCGGCCGCCTTGACCATCCTGCTTGTGGCGGCGTCCGCGGGCGGTCTGTTCATCCCCGGTCTCTATCGTGATCCGCCGGATTGGATTGCCCAAACTCGGGCCACTGATCTGGTGACCCTCGCGGTTACCGTCCCGGGCCTCGCGGCGTCGATGGTCCTGGCCGCGCGCGGCTCGCTTGCGGCCCAGGTCACCTGGCTTGGCATGCTTGGCTACAGCCTGTATATGTATATGATCTACGCCTTTGACGTCGCCTTCAATCCGCTCTTTTTGGTGTATGTGGCGGCACTTGCACTCTCGATGTGGTCTCTGGTGGCGCTGCTCACGCGGATAGACCCCGAGGCTCTTCGCGCCCGCCGCGGCCCTGGGTTGCCCGTGCGGACTATCGCCCTCTACCTGCTGCTCGTTGCCGCCTTGTTCTTCATGGCCTGGATGAAAGATATCGTGCCCGCCATCCTCGGCAACACCACGCCGACCAGCCTGAAGGGAATGCAGGTACCGACGAACCCGGTTGAGGTGTTGGATCTGAGCATGCTCCTCCCCTTCTCCGCCCTCTCCGGCATCTGGCTGTGGCGGGGCCGGCCGTGGGGTCACCTCCTCGCCGGCATCGCCCTGACTACCATGACGATCGTGGGGGTGAGTATCGTGGCGGACATGGTGTTCGAGCACCTCACCGACCCGAAGCTCTCACTGACCATGGCGCCGGTATTCGCGGCGATCACCCTGCTGGGGTTGGGCCTACTGGTCGCGTACCTTCGTAATTTCCAGCCGCGGCCCCTTCGAGCGCCACGTTGATTCCGCAAAGACCCGGACCCCTGGCGCGAGTGAAATAGCAGGCACGGCCATCAAAAGGAGCGTAACCATGCCCAAGACGATAGCAAGAGAAGCGCTCGAACTGCTGGCGCGAGGTCAGGAGACGGGAGACGGTGTCATGACGGAAGCGCGCCTCGCCGGCTTGCCGGAGCCGGTGCGGCGGTATCTCCACTACGCGCGGGTGGTCGGAAAGGCGCCCATCCGAACCGTACGGCTCAAGCAACGCGGGGCCATGGTGATCGGGCAGGGCTCCAAATGGCTCCCCATGAGGGCCGAGCAATATTTCACCGCGAACCCTCCTGGGTTCTTGTGGCACGGCACGCTCCACCCCTTCCCGCTGATGCCGGTCTCGGCCACGGACACGTACTGCGGCGGTCACGGCACTTTGCGGATCAAGGCCCTCTCCCTCATCCCTTTGGGGACGGCACGGGGCCCTGAGATGGATCAGGGGGAGTTGTTGCGTTACCTGGGGGAGATGGCCTGGTTTCCCACCGCGTTTCTTGCCGACGCCATCCAGTGGGAAGCCATCGACACGGAGAGCGCGAAAGTCACTATCTCCCTACCCCCGATCACGGCGTCCGGGATCATGCACGTTGACGAGCAGGGACGCTACACGCACTTCACCGCCGAGCGACATCGGGAGGAGCACAAGCGGCTGGCTCCGCGGCCCTGGACCGGCCGATGGGCCGACTACCGTGAGGTTAACGGCTTCCGTATCCCCATGAAGGCTGAAGCCGCCTACACACTGGAGACGGGAGAGTTCCGTTATTTTCGTGGCGAGGTCACGGAGATCGGCTACGATCACTCCGAGCCTTATTGATAGCGGCAACGGCCACCCCCAAAAGAAGGATAGGATGCCATGACACGACTTCTGACGGAGCGCGGCATAAGCGGGCTGGCGTTCGCGGGCTCTGCTCCCGTTCGCTGCCGGTCGCCGCAT
The DNA here is from genome assembly GCA_036559345.1 of Chloroflexota bacterium. GTDB lineage: Bacteria > Chloroflexota > UBA5177 > JANWHV01 > JANWHV01 > JANWHV01. The sequence continues at coordinate 5,653 of DATBTL010000171.1, forward strand.
AGTGCCCTTCCCCACCTGTTCGGTTTTCCGTCATTTAGTTACAGCTCGCCGAAACAAGGGATACAGAAACAGATAGAACTTGCCAAATTCCCGGACAAG
>DATBTL010000172.1:0-8209 GCA_036559345.1 Chloroflexota bacterium
CCGCGGCCTACCGGGGAGAGTAGATCCCCGATCGGCGGCGGGACGCGCGGCGGCGGGACAGCTTGTCTCGCCGCCATTCACGTACGATCAAGGAGCGGCGAAGAACTGATCCACCACCTCGATCTTGTCGGTGCGGCGGGCCGGAGGCAGCGCCTCGACCACTCTCCGGCCATAACCCTTGCGGATGATCCGGCTATCGAGGATGGCCACAACGCCTCGGTCGGAGGCCGAACGGATGAGCCGCCCGAAGCCCTGCTTCAGTTGCAAGGTGGCCTGCGGGAGCATCAGGTCGTTGAACCAGTCCTTTCCCTCGCGTTTCATACGTTCGACCCGCGCCTGGATCACAGGGTCATCCGGGGCGGAAAAGGGCATTTTGTCGATGGCCACCAGGGAGAGCGCCGACCCGGCCACGTCAACCCCTTCCCAGAAGCTACGGGTAGCGAAGAGGACGCTGCCCGGTTTGGCGGTGAAGCGACGGAGTAACTCCGGGCGGGGCGCTTCCCCCTGGCGCATGCTTGGGTACTCCAGTTTGGGGGCCAGCATTTCATGAACCCGGTCCAGGGTCTTATAACTGGTGAACAGACAGAAGGCGCGCCCACGGCTGGCCTGAATCAGCCGCTCCAGGTGTTCCGCCAGCGCCTGGCAGAATTGCTCATGCAACTGCGGGGAAAACTCCGGCATGGTCCGCGGCACATAGAGCAGACATTGGCTGGGATAGTCGAAGGGACTGGGAATCACCGCTTCCTTAGGATCCTCGCAGCCGGCGCGGGAACGGTAGTAGGCGAACGGGCTGTTCGCCACGCCGAAGTCGTCCTCGCGGACAGCGGCGGTCGCCAGGGTGGCCGAGGTGCAGATCGTCGGGTAGCGATCGAAGAGCAATTCCTTCAACTGCCGGCTGACGTCGATCGGCGACCAGCGGAGGTATGGCCCTTTGTCGCGCCCCCCTTCTCGGGGCAGACTGTATCGGACACTGTCCTCGTCCACCGGCCGCGAGACCAGGCGCGCGGTGCTGATCGTGTCAGTCAGCCATTCCAGCACCATCCCATACCGGCGGGCTTCTCGCGAGCGTTCGGTATTCTTATGCGGGTTGTTCGTGGTCATCCCGTCGCGCACCTCGGTCAGGAGGTCCGAGAAGGCTTCCCCGGAGGGGAGCGCCTCGGTCACCACTCTCTGGAACGAGCCGGCCACCCGCCGCAGATCCTCGGCCAGGCGGGTGCCGGCCCGCGCGGCCCGATCCAGCAGTCCGGCATCGGTGTTCCTCCGGATCACCGTGTTCTCCATCAGTTCGGTAATGTCGCCGGGAGAAAGCTGCACGCTCAGGGCATCGATCGCCGTTTCCTCCAGGCGATGCGCCTCATCCACCACGATGGCGTCGCGATCGGGGAGGACGCGAGCCCCCAGGTCGCGCAGGTGCAGGTCGGCAAGCAGCAGCGCATGATTGCAGATGATGATTTTCGCGGATTCGGCCCGCTGATAGGCATGTTCGACAAAGCACTCCTCGAACAGGTCGCAGACCTGGCCCACGCAGGTTCGGGTGGTGGACATCACGCGGGCGCGGAGGTCGACGGGGAGGGAAATCTCCAGATCCTCGAAGTCGCCGCTCGGCGTCTCGGCCCGCCACTCCAGGAGCCGGGACCACCCGCGCGTCCCCCCCATCATTCTCTGGTACGCCTCCTCCTCGCGGAGCCGGTCGAGGCACAGGTAATTGCCCCGGCCTTTCAGGACGGCGGCCGAGAATTGGATGGGCAGCACTTTTTGCAGGAAGGGAATATCTTTCCGAATCAACTGCTCCTGCAATGCCTTATTGGCGGTGGAGACGATGACTGTCTTGCCCGAGTAAATGGCCGGCACCAGATAGGCAAGGCTTTTCCCGGTTCCGGTGCCCGCCTCGATCACCGCGTGCTCGCCCTTGGTGAGGGCGCGCAAGACCATGGTGGCCATCTCGATCTGCCCGGGCCGCTCCTCGTAGCCCGGCAAGGCTCGAGCAATCGGCCCATCGACCCCCAGCAGTTGGCTTACCGGGGACTGTCGCGCGGCTTTGCTACTTTGGATCATCTTATTCGCCGGCCGTGCCGAAATAGCGGTCGCCAAAATCACCAAGGCCGGGGAGAATGTACTTGCGCTCGTTCAGACCCCGGTCCAGGGCGCAGGTAAAGACCTGAATCGTGGGATCCTCCCGGACCAGCAATGCCACTCCCTCTGGAGCCGCCACGATGCAGGCCAGGCGAATCCGGCGGGCGCCCGCTTGGCGGAGCAAGCGCAGGGTGCCGAGGGCCGAGCCCCCGGTGGCCAGCATCGGATCCAGGATCACCACCAGGGCATCGTCCAGATGCTTGGGCAGCTTGGCATAGTAGTGCCGGGCGATCGCCGTATCTTCGTCCCGTTCCATGCCCACGAAGCCAACCTTGCTGCCGGGGAGGAAATTGTTCATCGCGTCCAGGAGGGCGAGGCCGGAGCGGAGAACGGGGACGAAGACCACGGCCTGGGCGAGCCGCCGAGTCTCCATCGCTTCCAGGGGGGTGTGAATCATGTATGGCTGGGTGGGGAGATCGCGGAGCACCTCCATGGCCAGAATCCGGGTAGCCACCTGGGCATGGCGCTGGAATGGTTCGGTCTCCGTATCGCGCCCGCGGAGAAAGCTCATGGCATGCTCGGCCAGCGGATGATCGATGATCGTAACGTTCGCGATTGGCTGGGCCGTCATGGCAGTTGCCACTCCTTGCGCTTGGTGGGATCCAGCGGGTCATGCTGATAGATGAGCGTGGCCACGGGATTGTGAAGCGGAACCTCGAATATCAGTGTACCGGAGGTGAACCCTCGCGGGATGAGCGTGAGTGAACGGAGGTGCCGCCGAGTAAAGTCCCTGGTAATCGGAGGCGCCAGCTCACCACGGCTGTCTAGAACCTGGAAGTCGGTATTCCGCACGGGAAAGTCGAACTGGCTGCGATTGACCAGATGCAGATGGACAATCAGGTATTCGTCGCCTATGTTTGGTAGGATTCCAGTCGCGCCGTGGCTTTCCTGGATAAACATGGGAGTAATCCAGATATCGTCCAGATGCTGGGTAGTTCCTACCCGCGGCACGGCAGGGGTGGGTGAAGGATGTGGCCGAGGGGTCACCGGCCCAGGGATCGCGGTCGGCTTGGGCACGAGCACGGGCAACGTGAATGAGCTATGGTTGCTAAACCAGCCTGGATGGGTCGCGTATACCCACCAAGCCAGGATGAGCGCCACGACAATGGTGACGCCCATGCGTACCCAGGCAAGACGAATCATGGCGGTGCTCCCGTTTCCTGGTGGCGTGACGGCCATCCTCTGTGTACTATACTGCCCGTAGGCATCCACTGGGAGGCGCCCTATCGGAAGGTATGCCCATGACGGTGATTGAGGTTGCGCTGGTGGTGGCCATGGCCGCGTCGTCATCGGTGGCGATCTTCGTCCTGGCCGAGGCCCTGACCGCAAGCCGCCGCGCGGCGCCACTGGCCGCGTTTCCCGCTCCCGCGGGCGACCGGTGCCAGGCCATCGCGGACCACTTACAAGTGGGCGTGGTAGTGCTGGATGCCTCCGAGCGCGTGTTGGTGTGCAATGCCGCATCGCTCCAGCTCCTGGGAAGTACGGCTCCTGCCGCCGTGGCCGCCCTGGGAGAGCTCACGCAGGTTCCCGAGGTGCTCGGCTGTGTCCGGCAGGCGCTCCGCCAACACCGCGCGGCGGCGGGGGTGATCGCGCGGACTTCGGGATCGGTGATCGAGGTGACCGCCAATCCCTTGGCGAATGGCGAGGCGCTGGTCGTGTTGCGGGATGTCAGCGAACTCCGCTTGCTTCGCACGGTGCGCCGCGACTTCGTCGCCAATGTGTCGCACGAGCTTCGCACCCCGTTGGCATCGATCCGCCTCCTGGTGGATACCCTGGAGGCGGGCGCGCTGGACGATGCCGAGGTCGCGGGAAGCTTCGTTCATCGGATCGGCGTCGAGACCGATGATTTAATCCAGATGGTGACCGAACTGCTTGAGTTGTCGCGCATCGAGTCCGGCCAGTTGCCGAGGAAGCGAGAACCAGTGGCGATTCCCCTGGCGATTAAGCGAGTCGTGGAGCGGCTGAGCGTGGTAGCCGAGGACAAGGGGGTCCACATGTCCGCCGAAGTGCCGCCAGATTTGCCGCCCGCGTGGGCGAACGAGGATCAGGTGGGTCAGGTGTTGATGAACCTGCTCTATAACGCGGTAAAATTCACCCCATCGGGCGGCACGGTGCGCGTTCGGGCCAGTTTCCACGACCAGTCACTTGCAGTATCCGTGGAGGACACGGGAGTGGGGATCCCTCGGGAGGATCTGGTCCGAGTCTTCGAACGCTTTTATAAGTCCGATAAGTCGCGGGCTCGGTCGAGCGGAGGGACGGGCCTGGGCCTGCCGATTGCCCGTCATATCGTGGAAGCGCACGGGGGAACCATCTGGGCGGACAGCGTGGAGGGCCAGGGAAGCACCTTCACCTTTACCCTTCCTCTGATGATCGAGGATCTTCGGTTGAGCCACGACGCGAGTGGCGACGTGGCCTCCGGCTGAGGCCAGATGTGGCCCACGTCACCAGCGCCCAGGGGAAATTGCCGCGAGAAATCGGACCGATCCGTCCGATCCGATAGATTGGTCCGATTTCCCGTGCCGTCCGGCTCACTCAACGGTTCGGGGGACAAACGAGTAGAGGCGGGGCCGTGGACCCCGGTTTCCTTTAGCCAGGCGGGTGCCGGTGTCGCGGATTGCCCCGCCTTCCAGCATGCGTTTATGAAAGTTCCGCTTGTCGATCGCGTCGTCAAGCACGGCTTCATGCACCCGGCGCAGGGCATCCATGGTAAAAACTGGCGGCAAAAGCTGTAGGCCGATGTTGGACCAGCGCAGCTTGCTCCGCAGGCGCCCGAGCGCGTAGTCCAATATCCCATGGTGATCGAAGGCCAGAGGCGGCAGGGCGTTCATCGGCCACCACCGAGCGTCGTCGGCGTCGTCGGCGCCCGCCAACTGTACTCGCTCACTATCGATCAGGGCCACATGGGCCACCGAGACCACCCAGCCCCGTGGATCGCGGCCGGGAGCGTCAAACGTCTTCAGTTGTTCGAACCACACATCGCGGACCCCAGCTTCCTCGGCCAACTCGCGCTTCACCGCGTCGGACGCGCACTCCCCCTCCTCGACAAAGCCGCCGGGAATGGCCCAGGTGCCCGCGAACGGTTCGCCGGCCCGCCGAATCAGGAGTACCTGTAGGCGATGATCTTGAATAGTGAAGACTACCGCGTCGGCCGTGAGGGCCGGTCGCGGATAGGGATAGGTGTGTGGCACGCCGAACCTCCGCGCATGCATGGGCGTCCGCTGTCTTCCAATGTACCGCGAACGCCGCGCCAGGGCGCTCCTTGAGCTGGCGCCCATTGGCAGGGAGACCGCGCAACAGGGATACTGATGTATATGTTTGAACGCTTTAAACGCCTCAATCCCTTCCGCGACACCTTACAGAAGACGCGCGAGGGCGTGTTCTCGCGGATGACCGGCTTGTTCACCGAACAGGTCATCGACGATGCCCTCTGGGAAGAGCTGGAGGAACTGCTCATTCGCGCCGATGTCGGGGTGGATATTTCTCTTGATATTGTCCAGAAGTTGCAGGTGCGGGTGGCCCGTGAGCACATCACCCAGGCGCGTGACCTGGAGATGGCGCTGCGGGACGAGCTGCTTGATTTATTGGGCGGCGCCGAGACCGAGGGACTCCGCCACCATCCTCCGCTGACCTCGATCATGATGGTTGGGGTCAACGGGGTGGGGAAGACCACGTCGATCGCCAAGCTTACCCGTTATCTGCAAGAACAAAAGAAAACCGTGATTATCGCGGCGGGCGATACGTTTCGGGCCGCCGCCGTGGAGCAGTTATCGATCTGGGGCGAGCGGCTCGGGGTAACGGTGATCCGTCAGACCAGCTCCGCCGATCCGGGGGCGGTGGTCTACGATGCCATGCAGGCCGGATTGGCGCGCGGCGCCGAATACGTGATTATCGACACGGCCGGCCGCCTGCATACCAAGTTCAATTTGATGGAGGAACTGAAAAAGGTCCAGCGGGTGGCCCAGAAAGTCGATCCCTCGGCCATTCATGAGGTATTGTTGGTCCTTGACGCCACGAGCGGACAGAATGCCCTGGAACAAACCCGCGTCTTCGGTGAGGCGGTCGGGGTCACCGGAGTCATCCTGACCAAGCTGGATGGGACGGCGAAGGGTGGGGTCGCCTTCGCCATCCGCCGCCGGCTGAACGTGCCGATTAAGTTCGTGGGTACCGGGGAGAAGGTTCAGGACTTCGCTCCGTTCGATGCCCAGCAGTTTGTCAGTGCCCTGTTCAACGTATGAGCCCCCACCGCGACGATCAATCGGCCGCGGACAATGTAAGGGTGGGATACCCCAATGTTTGAGACTTTAACCGACCGCCTACAAGGTGTGTTCGACAAAATCCGTACCAAGGGCAAGCTCACCGAACCCGACGTCCAGGAAGCGATGAAGGAGGTGCGCCGCGCCCTCCTGGAAGCGGACGTCAACTTCAAGGTGGTCAAGGAGTTCGTGGCCAAGGTCACGGAGCGGTCGGTGGGCGCCGATGTGTTGCAAGCCCTCCGACCCGACCAGCAGGTGATCAAGATTGTCAACGAACAGTTGATCGACATGCTGGGCGAGCAGTCGCATCTGGACTTCGCCAGCGCCTCGCCGGCGGTAATCATGCTGGTGGGCTTGCAAGGAGCGGGAAAGACCACCACGGCCGCCAAACTGGCTCACTTCCTGCGGAAGAAAGGGCAGTCCCCCTTGATGGTCGCGGCGGATGTGTATCGGCCGGCGGCCATCGACCAGTTGGTGACTCTGGGGAAGCAGCTGAACATCCCGGTCTATGCCGAGACCCCAGCAAGTAAGCCGCTCGACATTTGCCGGAACGCGATCACCGAGGCGCGCGAGCACGGGAACAGCGTGGTCATTCTGGACACCGCCGGCCGGCTGCACATCGACGACAGCATGATGGACGAGGTGGCCGCCATTCGTATGGCCCTGCAAGTGAATGAAGTGCTGCTGATCGCGGACGCGATGACCGGCCAGGAGTCGGTGCGGGTGGCCGAGGAGTTCAACGCGCGTCTCCCGCTTTCGGGCCTCATTCTGACCAAAATGGACGGTGATGCCAAAGGCGGGGCGGCCCTCTCGATCCGAGCCGTGACCAATATCCCGATCAAGTTCATCTCGACCGGCGAGAAGACCGACGCCCTGGAGCCCTTCTACCCGGATCGCCTGGCCTCGCGCATTCTCGGCATGGGGGACGTGCTCACCCTGATCGAGAAGGCCGAGGAGACCATGGACAAGGCGCAGGCCGAGGCCATGGAGAAGAAGCTCCGCACCAATACCTTTACCCTTGAGGACTTTTTGGCGCAACTCCAGCAGATCAAGAAGATGGGCTCGCTTAGCAGCCTGGTCGAGATGATGGGAATGCGGACCATGCTCAAGCAGAGCGGGGTAGAAGGCGAGATTGACGAACGTCCCTTGAAGAAGGTCGAGGCGATCATCAGTTCGATGACCCTCAAGGAACGTCGCGATCCGCACCTGCTTGATGGCAGCCGGAAACGGCGGATCGCCAAGGGGAGCGGCACGACGGTACAAGATGTCAATCAACTGCTGATCCAGTTCCGCGAAATGCAGCAGATGATGAAGCAACTGACCAGTGGGAAAATGGGGAAGATGATGGCCCGCATGATGGGGAAGAAGCGATGATCCTCCGTGGCTGAACCAGTATTCCTGGGAGTGGACGGCGGATCCTCGGGGACGCGTGCCCTGCTCATCCAGCGGAACGGTGACGTGCGGGGAATGGGGCACGGGGGGAACGGAAACCACCAGGGCCTCGGCTATCCCGTGGCGATCGCCCATGTCGCTACCGCCGTTCAGGGAGCATGCCGGGAGGCTGGAATCGAGGCGAGGGGCATTGCCTTCGCCCACTTCGCCCTGGCGGGTGACGATGTGGAGCAGGATCAGGCCCACCTTACCCAGGGACTGCGATCCGCCTTTCCCAGTCTACGGTTCAACCTTACCAACGACGTGTGGGCTGGTCTGCGGGCGGGAGCGGTCGAGGGCTATGGGGTCGCGGTGAATTGTGGCAGCGGCTGCGGCGCCGTGGGCCGCGATCCGGTGGGAAACATGGCTATTATCCCGGATCTGGGCTACGA
>DATBTL010000173.1:0-7334 GCA_036559345.1 Chloroflexota bacterium
GCGGAATGGCGGGGATTGCTGGTTCTTGCCGTGGCGAGCGCCAGTATCGCGCTCATCTTTTCCCATGTCTTTTTCGGCGTATTGGCCTTCGCCTTCGCGGTCGTCTTCGTATTGATTCGTCGGCAGGCAACGCGCGGGTCCGTGCTCGTGGTCGTCTATAGCGTGATTTGCCTGGCCCTCGGCCTTGCGATCAACAAGTATCTCTAGGCGGGAGGCTGCATGGACTGGAGCGTACTGGCCAATAGCGATTTCTACGCCGGTATTCTGCGCACGGCCACCCCGCTGACCCTGGCCGCCCTGGGCGGGGTGATGACCGAGCGCTCCGGGGTCACGAATATCGGCCTGGAAGGGCTGATGCTGATCGGCGCCTTCTTCGGCGCCTGGATTTCCGCCGGAGTCGGCAATCCCTGGATCGGGGTCATGGCGGCCATGTTCTTCGGCGGCCTGATCGCCCTCATTCATGGGGTGGTCTCCATCGGCCTCCGCGGCAACCAAATCATCAGTGGGGTGGCGATCAACTTGTTCGGCACTGGGATCACCGGGTACCTCTACGAGACATACGTCAGCAACGGCTTCACCAATTTGCCCAGCATTCCCAACCTGAGTATCCCCGGTATCTCCGCTATTCCCGGAGTTGGCCCGGTCATTGGGGTCCAGAACAGCATCGTCTACATCATGCTGGCCCTGGTGGCCATTACCCATCTGGTCCTCTTCCACACCACGCTCGGCTTGCGTATCCGGGCCGTGGGGGAGCAGCCGCGGGCGGCGGACACCGTAGGGGTCAATGTCTACGCCCTCCGCTATCTCTGCGTCACGATCAGCGGCATGTTGGCCGGACTGGGCGGCGCCTACTTGTCTCTGGGCTTGATCTCCAACTTCTCGATCAATATGACCTCCGGCAAAGGCTTTATCGCCCTGGCGGCGATGATCGTGGGAAAATGGACGCCGCTGGGCGCCCTCACGGCCTCTCTCCTCTTCGGCTTCGGCTTGCAGATTCAGACCTCGCAGCTCGTGAATGCCTCCAGCTTCGCCTCCAATATCGTGACCATCGCGCCCTATTTGATTACCCTGATCGCCGTCGCGGGCTTTATCGGCCGAGCCACGGCGCCCGCCGCGGATGGAGTACCGTATGACCCCGCCCACTGAGGCGCCCGCGGTCGAGATGCGCGGGATTACCAAGCGTTTCGGAACCCTGGTGGCGGATGATCAGGTCGATCTGGTGGCCCCCAAGGGGACCATTCATGCCCTGGTGGGCGAGAATGGGGCCGGGAAGAGCACCCTGATGAACATGCTCTATGGGCTCTATATCCCGGACAGCGGTGAGATTCTCGTTCACGGGAAGCCCGTGGTCCTGCACGGCCCTGGTGACGCGATCAAGCAGGGAATCGGGATGGTGCATCAGCACTTCATGCTGGTGCCGCCCCTCACGGTGGCCGAGAACATCGTGCTGGGGGCCGAGCCGCCCAGTCTGGCTCGCTTCCCTCGCCAGGAGGCGATCCGCAGGGTAACCGAGCTTGCCGCCCGCTATGGGCTCCGCGTCGATCCGACCGCGCGGGTGGGCGAGTTACCGGTAGGCTTGCAACAGCGGGTGGAGATTCTCAAAACGCTGTACCGGGGGGCGGAGATTCTTATCCTGGATGAACCGACCGCCGTCCTCACTCCCCAGGAGACCGACGAACTCTTCGTGGTCCTCCGTGATCTGGTGAACAAGGGGAAGACCATTCTCTTCATCAGCCACAAGCTGCGTGAGGTGATGAGCGTGGCTGATCAGATTTCGGTGCTCCGCCGCGGCAAGAAGGTGGCCACTCTGGAGAAGGCCAACACCTCGCGGGAGGAGATTGCCCGGCTGATGGTGGGACGCGAGATTCTGCCCCAGGTGGAACGGGGGATCAGCCATCCCGGCGAGCCGATCCTGGAAGTACGGGATCTTCGCTGTGATTCCGACCGCGGCCTGAGCGCCTTGAAGGGTCTGAGCTTTACCGTGCGAGCGGGCGAAGTGCTGGGAATCGCCGGGGTGGAGGGAAACGGGCAGAGCGAACTGGTCGATGTCTTGACCGGCCTCCGCCACGCGACAGGGGGCACCGTGACCCTGCATGGGCAGGCGGTCACGAACGCCACGCCTCGGCGCCTCCGCGATCTTGGCCTGGCGGCCATCCCGGAGGATCGGCACGCCCGCGGGCTGATTCTCGACTATTCGGTCGCCAACAATCTCGTGCTCGGCTCGCAGGATTCGCCCGCCGTCACCGGCGGCTGGTTGCTCAACCCCTGGCGCATCCTGGATCGAGCACGGCGCCTCATTGGCCAGTTCGATATCCGCGGGGCCGTGCCCGCCACTCGGGCCCGCTCACTCTCCGGCGGCAACCAACAGAAAGTCGTGCTGGCGCGAGAGATTGATTGCCGGCCTCGGTTCCTGATCGCCGCCCAGCCCACGCGCGGGCTGGACATTGGGGCGATCCAGTTCGTCCATCAGCAATTGCTGGCGGAACGCGACAAGGGGGTGGGGATTCTCCTGGTCTCGGCTGAGTTGGACGAGATCCTGGCCCTCTCCGACCGGATTGCCGTCCTCTACGAGGGCCATATCCCCGGCACATTCACCGCCGAGGAGGCGACCGAGGAGCGGCTGGGCATCCTGATGACCGGCGGCTCCCTGGCGCCCGAGCCGGTCGGCGGTTGACGACGGCCAATCGGACCGATCAGTCGGATTGGTCCCATAGGCGGTTCTCGGTAGGGGCACCCTTCGTGGGTGCCCTCGGGCCGCGCCACCGGGTACCCACGAAGGGCACCCCTACGACTAATGCCCGAAGGCCCCAGGGTTCCCCGGCGTGCTATTGGGGATGGGCGACGCGTCCTTGAGGTTCACCAGATAGCGCTTGAAAAAGCCCAACACCTTCTCGGAGTAGGTCTGCGGTTGGGCGTCGAGCGCTCCGGCGTGCCCTCCCAGCGGGGCCAGCCACAATTCCTTGTGCTTCACATGGGCGGCGGCATATAATCGCTGGGCATCGGCCTCGGTGGTCGTGGGGTCCGTGTCCTGCATGCTATGGATGATCAAGAGCGCCTGGCTTGGCTGGAGGTTCTTGGCCCCAAGGAGGGCGCTCCGTGTATCGGGCGAACCGCCAATCGTCTCATCGATCGTCCACCAGGCGTCCGGCGGCATGGCATGGCCAAGAAACCGCCAGGTGCGGGGGAAGGGGATCGAATGACCGAGGACATTGATCTGGTTCAAGCGATTGATGGTCGCGTCCTGAGTGGCCCAGGGACTATCGGCCACGATGGCACTGATCTCGGGGTCACCGGGGTATTGGTTGCCGTTGCCGCCCGCCGTGGCGATCCCCACTCCGGCGCCGAAGGAGACGCCAAGCACGCCATAATGGTGATTGGTAATCCCCTGATAGGTGTCGAGATAGCTGATCGCCGCCTTGACGTCGGTGGGCTCGTAAAACCCCAGGCTAAATGAGCCGCCGCTGTGTCCGGTCCCTTGCAAATCGATCAACAAGACGTTCAAGCCGCCACCGATCAGAAAGTTGGCGTACTCGAGCATGGAGGTTCGGTCGGCTTTCCAGCCGGGCAGAAGAATGACCGTGGGGGCGGTGGCGTGGGTCACCACGAGCCAGCCCGCGATGGGAATGGGGTTGGCCTCCGTGCTATAATTGCTCGCCGTGCTGTCATCGGTGGTGTAGAAGTGCGCGTCAATCGCCTGATAACCGGCGATAATCGGTGGGCTCTCCATCGGATGCTGGGCATCACGCAGGAGCCACATGCCGCGCGCCATCGGGGTGACAATCCAGAGAGCGATCAACACGACGACGAGCGCGATGCCCCAAGAGCGAAGCCGAGCCATCCGTGCTTATGCCTTCCTACGCCATTCACGGGCCCGAGGCCCCCTGCGGTTGTACACTCAGGTTCGAGATACCGTCAAGGCATCCGCGAGGATACGCGATAGGGCGAACGGTAGGGACGGGCAATGCGGGTAATTGGCGGCGTCGCGCGCGGGGCACACCTCAAGGGGCCACCGGACAAAGGGACGCGGGCCACGGCGGATAAGGTACGCGAGGCCATGTTCAACGTACTGGCAATCTACATCGAGGGGGCGCGGGTTCTGGATCTGTTCTCCGGGACGGGGGCCCTGGGGATCGAGGCGCTCAGCCGCGGCGCTCTGGGGTGCGACTTCGTGGAGCGGCGCCCCGCCCTGTGCGCGATAATCCGCGAAAACCTGGCGCGCACCCGATTGGCGGAGCACGGACGGGTAATTCAAGCCTCGGTACACCAAGTACTCTCGACACTGACCGGGCCGTATGATTTAATACTGGCGGATCCGCCCTATATGGATGTCGATGGCCCGGGGTTGGTTGATTCCCCAGCCTTGCATCGGCTGTTGGCGCCGGCTGGGATCGTCGTGCTGGAGCACAGTCCTCGGGTGGTGGTTCGCGGTCAGGCGGGGCCGCTCCGTTTTGTCCGCACGCGGGAATATGGCGATAGCGCGGTCAGCTTCTGGCAAGCGCGAGAAGAAGGGGATGAGGAGTGAAACGCGCCATCTTCCCCGCCAGTTTTGATCCGATGACCAACGGGCACCTGGACATTGCTACTCGCGCCTGTGCGCTCTTCGACGAAGTGGTGATTGCCGTCTACAAGAACCCCGATAAGCGCGTCCTCTTCTCGTGGGACGAGCGGATCGCCATGGTTCTCGAATCCACGACCCATCTTACCAACGCTCGCGTGGAGGGATTCACCGGCCTGATGGTAGAATATGCGGTAAGGATCGGCGCCGAGGCGATCGTGCGTGGGCTTCGGGCCGGTTCCGACTTCGAGGGGGAGTTCCAGATGGCGCTCGCCAACCGGATGCTTGCTCCGTCACTGGAAACGATCTGTTTGATCGGCAGCCAGCATCTCATGTTCATCAGCTCCAGCCGGATCAAGGAAATCGCGCTGCTGGGCGGGAACGTGGACAATTTGGTTCCATCGCCGGTGGCGCCGCGCCTGGCGGGTCTGAGACAGGGCGAGCCGTAACATCGGCGGATTCGGCAGGGAAGGAGGCCATCCCATAGACATCTTACATATACTGGATCGCCTGGAGGAGGCTGTCCGCTCCGGCTGGCACATGCCGGGCACCTCACGGTGCATGGTGGACGAGAACGAAATCCAGGAGATTATAGAGAGTATTCGCGAGAATATCCCGGAACAGATGCGTGAGTCACAAATGGTATTGCGCGATCGCGATACCATGTTAAGCGAGGCGAAAGCGGAGTCCGAGCGGCTGATCGCGCAAGCGCAGGCGCAAGCTCTGGACATGGTGCAGGAACAAGCCCTGTACCGGACCGCCGAACGAGAAGCACGCCGGCTTCTTGACGACGCCAATCAGGAGGCTCGCGATATTCGGTCGCGCGCCGATGAATACGCCCTCAACAGCCTGGTGGGGTTGGAAACCCAACTCACCAATACCCTCCACACGGTCCGCAACGGGATAGAGGCCCTGCGCGGCGAAGGGGAGCCCGTGGAGTAGCAGGCACGTATCCCAAGCCCAGGAGGTACCTTTCCCATGCAAATCAATGTGGCCCAACTACTGAAGTGGCCGGTCGGTACGACCCGTATTCACCCCATCGATACCGATCAGCCTTTGCACCTGGACGATGAACTTACCGTGACCTTGACGGGTGGACGAGTCCGTCTTGACCGGATCGATTCCGGTATTCTGGCTAGAGGGGACGCGGAGGGGACGGTAGTACTTGAGTGCGGGCGCTGCGTCGAACCGTTCACCGCTCCCGTTCGGGTCCATTTCGAGGAGGAGTTCGCGCCGTCGGTCGAGGTGCACACGGGTGCCCCCTTGGCGCCGCCCGAGGACGATTTGACCTTCGTAATCGACGGCAATCACATTCTGGATCTCTCGGAGGCCCTGCGCCAGAATATCCTTGCCGGCCTGCCGATCCAGCCCATTTGCGCCTCTACCTGCGCCGGTCTCTGCCCCGTGTGCGGCGGCAATCGGAACCTGCGGCCCTGCACCTGCGTGGAGGACCAGGAAGCCAACCAGCCTTTCGCCGCTTTACGCAGTCTGCTAAACTGAGTACACTAGGGTTCCAACGCCCGAGCGGGCGCATAGAGTAAAGCCGTGTCCAATCGCCGGGCGCCAATGCCTCCGGCATCCCGCCAACCATATTCAAGGAGGAATCATGCCGGCCGTACCGAAAAAACGCACGTCGCGCGCCCGACAGGGCGATCGCAGGCAACATTTGCGCATAAAATTGGCGGAGTTGAACGTGTGCCGCCAATGCCGCCAGCCCAAGGTGCGCCATCGGGTGTGCCCGACCTGCGGCACCTACAAGGGCCGCCAGTATATCGACTTCAAGGACAAGACCACGAACCCGCGCGGAGGCGCCCAGGAGCGATGACCGCGGCGTCCGTACGCGGAAGGTGACCCGGCGGATCGCGTTGCTCTTTCCCGGCCAGGCATCCCAGCACGTTGGTATGGGGCGCCTGGCCGTCGCGCGTTTCCCCGCCGCCGCCGAGGTGTTTGCCCGTGTGGACGCCGCCCTGGGAGAACCGATCAGCCGGATCTGCTTCGAGGGGCCGGCCGAACGCTTACGGGAAACCCGCTGGCAACAGCCTGCCGTGTTCGCCTGCTCCCTCGCCCTCTATCAGGCGTGGCGTCAGGAGACCGGCGCTGCCGATCAGGTGGTCAGCGCCACCGGCCATAGCCTGGGCGAATATACGGCGCTAGTGGTCGCGGGCGTCCTGTCCCTTGAGGATGCCGCGCGCCTGGTGGCCCTGCGCGGACGGCTGATGCAGGAGGCGGCGGATCGGGTACCGAGTGGGATGGTCGCCATACTCGGGCTGGATAGGGCGCGGGTGGAGGCGATCTGCGCCGAGGCATCGCGACCGGACACCGGGCCCGGCGAAGTAGTGGTGCTGGCCAACGATAACAGCCCGGAACAGCAGGTGATCGCGGGCGGGCTGGCCGCCCTCGAACGAGCGGCGGTCCTCGCCCGAGCCCAGGGCGCGCGGCGGGCCATGCCGCTCAAGGTGGCGGGCGCCTTCCATTCCCCGCTGATGGCCTCGGCGGTGGGGGAACTGGCGATCGCGCTTGAACGCGTGCCTCTCTCCCCCTCCCGGTTTCCCGTGATCGCCAACAGCACCGCCGCTCCCCTCGGTTCGGAGGCGGAGACGCGGGAAGAACTGATCCGCCAGGTGACATCGCCCGTGCGCTGGGTGGAGTCGATTCGGAGACTGGGTGAGTGGGCGCCTGACCTCTGGGTCGACAGCGGCCCTGGCAACGTGGTGGCCGGATTGGCCGCCCGCATCATGCCCGGGATCGAGACGCTGGCGATCGGTGGACTGGTTGATTC
>DATBTL010000174.1:0-3431 GCA_036559345.1 Chloroflexota bacterium
GAGGACCGAGCCGAGGTCGCCAAGGCTGGCAAGCCCAGTCACCAGCATGAGGGCAGCGCCCCCCATGGCCCAGGCGCCTTCGGACACTTTGAAGGGCCGAGCCAGCACCCCGCATAGGGTAGCGGCGAAGATGGCAAGCGCGACTACCTCGCGTAGGGTGATGGGTTATTCCTCCTGGATCGGAGAAGCGGCTACAACAGAAATGCGAGGAGCATAGAGTGATCATAGCAGGCGGATCCGTAGCGCTCGCACGGGTGTCCCTTACAACATCGCCGCTCACTCCTTCTGAAGCACGGAAACACAGACTGAATGGAAAACACAGATGGCTCCCCTGAGAGAAGGGTGAGGGCTGGAGACGCGGGAGTGCGCAATCGGAGCCGGGTTCTGTGTGTCTGTGCTTCAGGACACCCGACCCGCCAACGCAAGACCTATCGGGCTTGCACTAGATGCTTGCTCCGAGGGACGCGATCCCGCGATAATTCGCCTATACCACCGTGGCATCGATTTTGGAGCGGCCCATGACGAGCAAGCCGACACGGATCACCATCACTCTGCCGGCGGATCTGCTTGCCGCGGCGGACAGAGCAGTAGCCGAGGGCGCGGCGCGGTCGCGGAATGATTTGCTTGTCCGAGCGCTGCGTGATCTGCTCGCCGCCCGCGAACGGGCTGCGCTTGACGCCGATTTCGCGCGGATGAGCACTGACGCGGACTATCTCGCTGAGTCCGTCGCGCTAGCGCGGGACTTTGATCCGGTGAGCTGGGAAGTGTTTCAGCAGGCGGAAACGCGCATGGGTTAGGGCAAGCCGCTGTGGAACAGCAGGTAGTGGCTCCAGTCTCCGGCTGGGCGGGTAGCCACGAATAGGCCGAGCGAGGTCTGACGGAAGCCGTGCAGGAGCAATTGGGAGAGCACGGTCTGGTTCACTCCCGGCACCAATAGCGAGGTTTCGGCCACCCCACTCTCCGCGAGCACCTGGCCGCAGCGCTCCAGCATGGCGGGGAGATCAGTTTCGTGCTGCGCGGCCACCGGCCCGATGCCGCCCCAGGGACTGCAATAGGCATAGCCCACGATCTGGCCGTGGCGGCGGAACAACAGTCCGTGCATCCCCAGATCGAGCCAGAATCTATGATCCTCGCTCCGTCCAGTGCCCCGTACCTGACGATCCAGGGCATCAATATGGCCAATCAGGGACGTGCTGTGGGCGCCCAGCGGCTCGGCGAGCAGCCCATCGGCGCTGGCCCGCACCCGTTCGAGGACACTGACTGGGCCGGTGAGGCCAACAATATCGCGTGCCGGGTACATCCCATGGCGCATATAGAGGCTAGTACTGGCAAAGTTCGAGGCGTCAGCATAGGCGACATGGCGATCGGTGCCGCGGGCGCTGCGGAGGGCCCGCTCGACCAATCCGCGTCCGACCCCATGACCTTGCCGCTCGGGCAGGACGTAGAGATGGGTGAGCAGCCACTCGCCGTCACGCACGATCGCGCAGACGATGCCGACAATGGTGCTGCCATCCTCGGCCACCCAAAAGCCGCCCTTACTGCTGCGCAGGAGGTGCTCCCACCAACTCTTATCGACCCCCCATCGCTGGCTGGGTGAGAGGCGGTGGGCGCCACGCCGAGACTCCTCGATCGTGCGCTGCCAGACGTCAGCCGCGGCGTCGATATCGTCAATGACCGCTTGGCGGAAGCGTGCCACTCTCGTGCCCCCTATCGAAAATCGTTCAGTGCATACCATAACAGGAATAGGGTGGCGCGTGCAGACTCCCAGAGGGAGTGGCGGACGCCCATTTCCCCGCGGTACCCTGGCAACCATGCTTTCACCTCAAGAAAGGAGGGTTCCCCCTCATGCCGGTACTCCGCGATCTGCCCGGTCTTGATTCCGATTTTGACGCGGAGCGAGCCGTACGCGCGGGCGGCCTCGCCGCTCTTGTCTATTTGGGCGTCATGTACGTGGATATGGCGATCACCGGATCGCCCTCGGATGACCTGCTCATGCTGGGACGGACCGTGACCGCCGACCCTCGGCGCGCTCGTATCGTGGGATTTCTGGCCCACACCGGTTTTAGCATCACTCTGAGCCTGGCCTACGCGAGCTATACGCGCCGCAGGCTGCTCGGACCCGCCTGGGCGCGCGGTCTCACCATGCTGATGGCGGAGAACACCCTGCTGTGGCCGCTGACTTGGCTGGTGGACCGCCGGCATCCGGCGATGCGCGCGGGGGATCTGCCGAAATTGAACCGCCCGCTTCCGATGGCGCAACAGGTGGTCCGACATATCGCGTTTGGGGTCGCCCTGGGTCTTCTGTACGGCGAGGGGAAGGGGACGCATACGTGAGAGTCCGTCATGACGCGGCCTTGGACCGCGTCATGACGGACTCTTCGTGGGGATCAGCGCTGGGCGACCGCCCCTACGGCCTCGTCGATGGCCTGCAAAGTGGCCTCGTCCAGCTTTACTCCAGCCGCCCCAACGTTGTCGTCGATCTGCTCGGGGCGGGAGGCGCCGATGATCGCGGCGCTCACGTTTGGTTGGCGAAGCACCCAGGCCAGCGAAAGCTGGCTCAGGCTCAGATGCAGATCGGCGGCGATGGGCCGCAGTTTCTCTACCCCTTCCAGCACGTCGTCACGGAGCCAATTACGCACGAAGTTCGCGGCGTCACCGGAGGCGGCCCGCGAATCGGGGGGCGGCGGCTGGCCGGGCCGGTAGCGGCCCGCGAGCACCCCCTGGGCGAGGGGCGAGAACACCACCTGGCCGATCCCCTCGCGCTCGCAGAGCGGAATCACCTCCTTCTCGATGGTGCGATAGAGCATGCTGTATTGCGGCTGACTGGAGACGATCTGGTCGATGTTATGCTCGCGCGCGAAGGCCACGGCGCTGGAAATCTCAAGCGCCGTCCACTCGCTGATCCCGCCATAGAGCACCTTTCCCTGGGTGATCAGGTCATCAATGGCGCGGAGCGTCTCATCGACCGGGGTCGTGGGGTCGAAGCGATGGCATTGATACAGGTCGATGTAATCCACGCCGAGCCGCTTAAGCGAGGCATGGCATTGCTCCATCACGTGTTTCCGGGAGAGGCCGCGGTCGTTCGGCCCCTCGTCCATGGGCCAGAACAGCTTGGTGGCCAGCACGTACGAGCTACGGCGATACTGGCTCAGCGCGCGGCCCAGCACCTCCTCCGCCGCGCCCCGCATGTAGGCGTTGGCGGTATCGAAGAAAGTGATTCCCTGATCGAAGGCGCGATGCACGCACTTCGCGGCGTTCTCCTCGGCCACGTACCCACCATGAGTCAACCAATTGCCCAGCGCGATCACGCTTACCTTCAGGCCCGAACGGCCCAAGTTCCTATACTCCACGATGTCTTCCTCACACGCGATGTACTCCCGCCAGTGTACGATAGCTGGTGGGACGGCAACGCCCCGCCGACGCCGCTCTAT
>DATBTL010000175.1:0-6857 GCA_036559345.1 Chloroflexota bacterium
AGAGGCAGAATACCTCCTTCTGATTCATGCACTTAACGACCTTCTTGAGCGCATTGAGCGAGGAAAGGGCAACCCCGCGAACTACACCCTTGATATATACAGTAGGTGCGCGCCGATGATCTCGCAGCTCAGGCAATCTCGTCCGTTGAGCTACGTGCTACTCCGACCGCTGCACCTCCAGGCACTTGCGCGGCTGAAGCGGTTCGCGAGGGCCGAGGTGATCCGCAAGCAGGACGGTACTATCGAGCGCCTGCTTCGAGGATAGGAGGACGCTTCCTCCCCGATACCCAGATCGACTTCGGTCTGGCATGCCAACGTAAGGCGCGGCGGCTCTTGCAGGCTCGGTTTGCCTATTTCCGAGTAACCGTATCATCGTTGCTCAACTGCCGGCGGACCCATCCAGTTCCGGCGGAGACCCTGCCTCCAGGGCCCGGAGGCGAATGAGATCCAGGATGCGATAGGCCGTGGCGACCTCCTCCGGACTGCATCCCTCTTGCAACATCGAGCCGAACGCAAAGGCCCGCGGAATGAATGTGTTGACCGCTTCATATCCCCGCTCGGTGAGGGAGACAAGGGTAAACCGGTTATCCGCGGGGTCGGAACGGCGCCGGACCAGGCCCTCACCTTCCAACGCCTGCACCTGGCGAGTGATCGATGCCGAATCCAGACCAAGCTTTTGTTGGAGGTAGGCCTGGCTCAATTCCTTGGCTCCCTTGAACAGGCGGAGGACTCTATACCGAGCCGGAGTTATGCCGACGAAACGCTCAAATCCGACCACGAGGGCATGGTATGCCCTCCCTACCTGGATATTCAGGTGGCCGTGATCGGTCAGCTCGTCGTGCGCCATGGAGGGAGTTGCTTCATTCATTCCGATGTAGCTCCTTGCGACCCAGGGCTTCGCGGCTCCACGACTTCTTCATCTTGACAACCCCACTAGCATACGCTATCATCCGCCCCATAAATTGTCTGATAGCGCAACTATTACGCCGTCAGATAGTATATGCGATGCGTGTCTGTCAAGGAAGATAGGGGGTCATCATGGGTGGATCGACGTTTCCGGGCACCACCGGCTACAATCCAACCGAGACCATCGAGGCAACATCCTGGCGGGCGGCGGAGCATATCGCGGCAAACTTCCATAAGCTGGCAGTCTGAACGCTACGCCTCGGGCACCGACTATACGCGGGTCTACAGTCCTCTGCCGTCGTACGACGGCAGAGGACTGTATTTGGTCTTTGGACCTTTTTGACTTGGGGAGTGCGGACCATGAAGTACGAAGGAATGCTGGCGGAGACGATCCGTATTGCCGGGCACGTCGGCGACGAGATTGGCGCTTATTTCGCCCGGCCCCTCGGGACCGGCCCCTATCCGGGCGTGGTGGTCATCCATCATATGCCCGGATGGGATGAGGCAACCAAGGAGATCACCCGCCGGTTCGCGGCCCACGGTTACGCTGCCCTGTGTCCGAACCTTCACTATCGGGAAGGGCCAGATGCGAGTCCCGACGATGCCGCCGCGGCGGCGCGCGCGGCCGGTGGGGTGCCCGACGACCGACTGGTGGGCGACGTGGAGGGCGCGCTCCGCTACCTCCGGGCGCTGCCCTACGCCAGCGGGACGGTTGGGGTCATCGGCTATTGCTCAGGCGGTCGTCAGGCATACCTCGCTGCCTGCCGCTTGCCACTGGACGCCGCTGTCGACTGCTACGGCGCGTTTGTGGTGGGGACACCACCCGCCGGTATGCCGCTGCAAGTCACGCCAATCATCGGGCTGACCCCGTCGGTGTCCTGCCCCTTGCTGGGCCTTTTCGGGGCCGAGGATACGCATCCCTCGCCGGCCGAAACCACGCAAATCGAGGAGGCGCTCACCGCGCATCAAAAGGTGTACGAGTTTCACACCTATCCGGGGGCCGGACATGCGTTCTTCGCGACGGATAGGGTCAGTTATCGCCCTGAGGCAGCGGTCGACGGCTGGCAGCGGATCTGGGCCTGGTTCGGCCGCTACCTGAACGCCTGAGGAGGGAGCCATGTGTTCGTACGCTACCCAAAAGACGTCCGTTGCCGGGAGCGGCAAGGGGCCCGATGGTTGGTTCCGATTGGGTTCGGCCACCGTCTACTTCGACCATCCATACCACGCGCCATACGAGCACACGCTCAACATCGACTTCGCCAATGAGGAGCTGGGCCCCGGAAGCCGCGTGGCGGTGGAGTTGAGTGCCGAGTCCGCCAGAGAACTGGTGCGCTGCATCGAAGCGGCCCTTGCCGACGCGGCACTGCCGGCCAGATGACCGTAGACTGATTTGGACGATCGCGGCGCCGCGCGAGAGGGCCAATCGAGGCCCGACCACACCAAAAGGCGAGGGCAGCGTTGATTGTACGGCCTTGAGGATGACCCGGAGTTCGCCGCGCATGGCCTCCTCCACGGCGTGGTATGCGGTTCCTGATTCAACAAGAAAGATGCCTGATCGATGACTACGACGTTCGACACCATACGACATATCGAGCATCGAGAGATCGATCGGCTCGACGCATACCTGGCGCCGCTTGACGCCGACGGTTGGCTTGAACAGTCGTACTGCACCGAGTGGCGCGTCTACCAGGTGGCGTCCCACCTGGCATCTGGGGCGCGCATCTTCCTGGGCAATCTGGCCCAGTGGTTCGACGACGGCCCGCCCATGGCGGGGGAGGATATGCGGCGCATCTGGGCCGAGTTCGACGCGATGGCGCCCGGCGAGATATATGTCGCGTTCCACCAGGCGACACAGGACTACTTCGCGCGCCTCGAAGCGCTCCCGCCCGAGGCGGGAACTATGGAGGTGGATGGCTTCCTCGGGAGAAAGCCGGCGCGGACCATGCTCGCCCTGCGGCTGAACGAGGTGGTGCTGCATACGTGGGACGTGCTGGTAGCGCGGGATCGGGCCGCGCGGCTGCCCGCCGATGCCCTGGAGACGCTGCTCACCACTCAACTGGAACTCAGAACGCTGCGCATGCCGGCGCCGCTGGCCGGCAAGCGAATCCTGCTCACCGTGTCCGGTAGCCAGTGGCAGTGGCTGATCGACTGCCGCGGCGAGAAGCCGGTGGTGGAGAGCCCCACGGGGGAGGCCGAGATCCGCGTGGATGCTCCCGCCGAGGAGCTCTGCCGGCTATTGAGCGGACGCCATTTTCTGCCGGGTTCGCTGCCTCTCCTCACCTGGCAGGGTGGCTCGTATCAAGAAATTGCCGCCCTGAATATCTTCGCGTGGTGACAAGCATCGGGAAAGGATACGGCAGATAACTGAATCGGAAAGAAACGTGAAAAATATGGGTGGAGTCGAGATTTGGCGGCGGTAAGGACGGAAGCAACTCCATGGGCTGGACCAGTCCGCGCGTGCTGCTTGAATTGATTGGCGGCGTGGCGCTGCTGGCCCTATTCGCCATCGTCGAAACGCGGGTACCCCATCCGATGTTTCGCCTGCCACTGTTCCGAATCAAGGCTTTCACCTTCGGCGTGCTGTCCAGCTTTCTCTCGGCGGTTGCCCGCGGCGGCTTAATGTTCATGATGATTATCTGGTTGCAGGGGATCTGGCTGCCCGAGCATGGCTACAGCTTTACCCAAACACCACTCTGGGCCGGCATCGCCATGCTTCCCTTATCGGTGGGCTTTTTGCTGGCAGGGCCCGCGTCCGGCTATTTCTCGGATCGACTGGGCGCCCGGCCGTTCGCCACCGGCGGCATGATCGCCGCCGCCCTGAGCTTCGTTCTTCTCCTGCTGTTGCCGGTCAACTTTAGCTATCCCGTATTCGCCGCCATCCTTTTCTGCAACGGACTGGCCATGGGAGCGTTCGCCTCTCCAAATCGCGCGGGCATTATGAACAGTCTCCCGCCAGCGGATCGAGGCGCCGGCGGCGGCATGAACTCGACTTTTCAGAACTCGGCGCAGGTACTCTCGATCGGCATATTCTTTACCCTGGTGATTCTTGGCCTGTCTTCCGTCTTGAGCAGTAGCATGACCAGCGGCCTGGCCGCGCACGGTGTACCGCTCGCCACCGCCCAACACGTCGGCAACCTGCCGCCCGTGTCAATTCTCTTTGCCGCCTTCCTGGGCTACAATCCTGTCCAGCAACTGCTCGGCACGGCCACGCTCAGCCATCTCTCTCCGGCCAGTGCGGCGGCTCTCACGGGACGGGACTTCTCTCCCCACCTGATCTCAAAGCCTTTCCAGGCGGGGCTCCACGAGGCATTCGCCTTCGCGATAGCCGCTTGCCTGGTCGCCGCCGCCGCTTCCTGGTCACGCGGCAGCCGCTATGTCGCGGAGTAGGGGCCGCTGGAGGGTGGCTGGCCGCGGACAGGAGGAGCCTGGGATGGACGAGAACACCCTCGATCCGCGGGCAATCGCCCGAGCCCCCTTCGTGACTCCTTCACCGCTCGAACGCTACCGTTCGGGGCCGATTCGGCACGCGACTCATGAGGCCCTGACCCTGATCTCCGCTGGGGAGCCTGGGCCGGACTTCAATCAGGCCGTGGTCCTTGGCCCGGCGCGGCCCGATGAGGTCTTCCCGCTGGCCGAGATGTTCTTCCGTGACTCCGGCGCCTATAGCATCGTGATCGAGGTCGAGACGGCGGGGCAGGTGGAGCGCGAGGCGCAACGGCGGGGCTGGCGGCTGGACGACGAGGAGCCGGCGCTTGTGCTGGCGCCGTTGCCCACCATCTTCCCGTCTCCACCGTCCGAGCTTGTCATCCGGCAAGTCGGTGACGCGGGCGGCCTGGCCGACTTCCGCGGGGTGAGCGAGACACCCTCCCGCTTCCTGCCGCCGCTCGCGGCGGTGCGGGATCCCGCGGTGGCGCTGTTCGTCGGCTATGTCGGAGAGCACCCGGTAGCCACGGCGCGTCTGAACTGTCTCGGGTCCATCCTGGAGGTCATGGGTGTCGTGACCGTGCCCGCGATGCGGCGTCGGGGCTACGGGACGGCGCTGACCTGGGCCGCGGTCGCGTCTGGTCAAGCGCGGGGCTGTACGGCGGCGACGCTGACGGCGACTGCCCAGGGCTATTCGGTCTACGCCGCCATGGGTTTTAGACCAGTTTGCGTCTACCACACCTACATGCTCGAAGAACCTGGGGACTAACCCGGGAGTACGTGACGACCACCTGATAGGCATTGCCGCGTAATATGGCAGCCCCACCGTTCGTTACTCCAATGCAGCCAGTGTACGGCGCGCTTGGGTTGGACCTACGATTGGAGTGGATGGATGAGAGTGTACGTTCCGCTGATCAGCCTGGTGTGTGTTCTCTTTCCCGCGGCCAGCAGCGGACCACGCGCCATGAGTGCGGCGCCAACGATTGGCGGAGTGCCCAAGAACTGCCCGGATACCACGCACTTCGTGTCGCTGTTTAACGTGTTCGATGACGGCAAGGCATATGGCGGCCTCGTTGGGAGTGCTCCCGCGTGGCTGCGTGGCTTCTCCGGACCAGCCGCCACCTTGACCTTCGGTGGCGTCTATCAGCCTGGCTATGGCTGGGGCCGCAAAGTCCTCTTCGTGCTCAAACGGGGGTTCAAGGGTACGGTGACGATGAGCGGCGGCAGCGTGCGGGGCCATGCGCCATTGTGGTTTGACGCGGTTGAAGTGGGCGCTCTTGATCGGCCAGTGCGGCGGTTGACCTTGCAGGCGACGCGCCAGTTGGCGTTTGCCGGCGGGGCCGGTCCACGACAATGGCCTACCTTTCCTGGTGGGATCACGGTGCCGCGTGCCGGCTGCTATTATGTGGAGGCAACCTGGCCTGGGGGCAAATGGCGTCTCACCTTCGCGGCTGGAGGCTGAGTATCCGTCCAGGGCAGCCCGCACTGCCCTTACAAGAGTAGCAGCATGTCCATCGTGCGCCTGCGCGAGGCGGCACCAACGTGGCAAGCAGTGGTAAAACGGGTTGAGTTGACGCCGAAGGATACGCCAATAGCATGGCCGCTCCCTATACGCCCCGCCAGGGTCAGTATCTCGCGTTTATCCATACCTACACCAAACTGCGCGGGCGATCGCCATCGGAAGCGGAGATAGCGACCCATTTCATGGTGTCGCCGCCATCCGCGCATCAGATGGTGGTAACGCTGGAGCACCGCGGTCTGATCCAGCGCACGCCGGGCCAGGCACGCTCCCTGCGCGTGCTGCTGCCCTCAACGGCCATCCCGGATCTGGAGAGCGGGCGGCCGCGGCGCCAACAGGAATCTACAGCTGAGGTTGCGTACCCTCACCTCGCCCGTTGGATTGTTGACGGCGGTTGGGTCGAACTCGGAAGAACGGACTATAGTCGTTCCATGGCCCGGGCGCTCGACGAAGGCGGAATCGTGTGGGAAGGCAAGACGCACTACCCTGGCCTGGAGGAGCTGCTCCGGGATCTCAATGACGGCATTGCTCAGTGGGCGGAGAAGAACGGCCATGCCTAGCTCGCGTCGCGCCAACTGAAGGCCGGAGCGTAGCCGAGTAGGCGACGCGCCTTGGCAATCGAGAGCAGCGTCTCATGATTCCCGATTCCCTCGCGCAGCGGAACGCCGGGGAAGACCCGTGCCATCAGTTCCGTGTTGGGCGCCCGCATGACCGTATCGGCGGCGGCGATGATGAAGCTCTCGGCCCCGCTGATCGGGGCGGACAGCCCAAGCCGGCAACTCTGGGCCACGTCGCGCGCATCGACATAGCCCCACAGGTTCCACTTGCGCAGCAAGGGATCAGCCTGGAAGGTCGGGAACGCCGCGTAATCAGGCGGCTCCATGATATTGGAGAACCGCAGGCTCACCACCGGGATACCAGTCCAGCGGTGGAATTGCCGCCCCATCTCCTCGCCGAGCACCTTCGAGAGCGCGTAGCTCGACTCGGGGAAGAGCGGATGCTCCTCGTC
>DATBTL010000176.1:0-4366 GCA_036559345.1 Chloroflexota bacterium
AAGCGCCGGATCGCCTAGGCGACTCCCAGCAAGCGATAGGATGATGTAATGGCGATTTCCGAACGCGCGGCCCGATCCGTCCTGGCTCCCGCCATGTCCAGGGGGACCGGTGATCTCGCTTCCGATCCTGAATGCCCGAAAGAGGTGGCGGAGGCATATCGGGAAGCGTTTCTCTCCACCCGTTTTGCCATGCTGAACCTCCCCGGCACCAGTCTGCTGATCAGCGCCGTGGACGACAGCACCACCGCGGCGCCCCTGGCCGCCAATTTCGCCCTCCTGGCGGCCATGGAAGGCGAGCGAGTGATCTTGGTGGACGCCGATCCCCACACCCCTACCCTGGACCGCCTGTTCAGCCTTACGCCCGCGCTCGGCTTCTCGGAGTTGGTGCGTCATGACGGAATAGATGCCCTCGGTTCGTTGCAGCCGATCGACCTTGGCTCCTCCCAGCCGGTTGATTTGCGGATACTCGGGGCTGGGAACGCGGGCGGCATGCCCGGCGGGGTCGGACGGGCTCCGGGGCTGGGCGAGTTATTGCTCCGCTTGAAGAATGATGCCGATCGGGTGATTCTGGTCGGGACGCCGATCCTTACCCATGTGGACAGCATGGATCTCTGTTCTCTCGTGGATGGGCTGGTGGTCACCATGAGTCCTGGCCGGACCCACCGCGAGGACGCGGCCCGGGCCCGGCGCGTGCTGGATCGAGTGAGCGCGCCGTTGCTGGGTGTGATTCTCACCTCATCCGCCCTCGGCAGCCCCTCGGCCAGGTAGTCCCGGCGTGGCGCTATCGCCAGGGCGGGTGTAAACAGCATGGAACCCAGTGAAGCGCGACGGCGGCTGATTCTGGTCATTCCCTGCTACAACGAGGCCGAACGCCTGGAGGTGGAAGCGCTCGCCGTCTGGCAGGTGCCTGGCTACCGGGTCCACCTGCTGCTGGTCAACGACGGGAGCATCGACGGGACGCTCGGCACGTTCGAGTCTCTCCGCGAGCGGGCCCCCGACCGGATCGAGATCCTCGACCTCCAGCCCAATCGCGGCAAGGCCGAGGCCGTGCGCCAGGGCATGCTGCGCGCCTGTGCCCAGGGGCCGGACTACGCGGGATTCTGGGATGCCGACCTGGCTACCCCGCTCAGCGAGGTCAGCCGCTTCCTGGCTGTGTTGGATTCTCGGCCGGAGATCGACATGGTGTTCGGCGCGCGGGTAAAGTTGCTGGGGCGGCTGATTCGCCGAAAGATCTACCGCCATTACTACGGCCGGATCCTGGCCACCGCGATCTCGATCCTCTTGAATCTGGGCATCTACGACACCCAGTGCGGGGCCAAGATCTTCCGCGTCCAGCCCGACATCGCCGAGATCTTCGCGAGCCCCTTTCTCTCCCGCTGGCTGTTCGATGTCGAGATCATCGCCCGCTACGGGCGAATCCTCCAGCCCCTCGGTTTGCGGCTGGCCGAGGTTATCTACGAGATACCCCTGCGGGAATGGCGCGACATCGGCCACTCCAAGGTGCGCCCCCGCGATGCCCTGCTGGCGTACGCGGATCTGGCCCGCATCTACTTCCGCTATTTGGGGAAGCCGCGGGATAGATAAACCGCTAAGATGGTCAATGGTTATCACCCCAAGGGTCGGCGGCGGGAAGGTCCACGCCTCGGTTTGGCGTGAGGCGGGCCAGGGCATCCACCTCGTCGCGGCGGTAGAGCCGGCGGCGGCGGATCCCCAGGCGGAAGCTCCGTAAACGCCCGCGGCTGACGTAGGCATAGAGGGTGGCGGGCTTGATCATCAGCACGGCGCACGCCTCGTCGGCGGTGTAAAACTGCTCGCCCTCGATCATTTCCATACTCTCCATCATCGTAGGGCTACCACCTGGGGAGCGTCAATGTCGAACTTGAAAAATCAATATAAATACAGTAGAGTACAGTCATAGCACGTATCGATGGTCGTGTAGTGTTCCTGGAGGTAGGGTTCGATGTCCGCTCCTTCCATGTCCGCCGCCAGACCCTTGGCGGATCTCGTCCAACGAGACGCTTTCCCCTATGTCACCCTGCCGCGGGCCGTCTTCCTCGCCGACGAAATACCGATGGCTCCGGCGCCCGAACGCTGGATCACCGACACTACCTTCCGCGACGGCATGCAGGCCCGCCAACCCTATTCACCCGATCAGATCCTCCACCTCTACGATCTTCTGCATCGGCTGGACCACGACACCGGCACGATCCGCGCCTGCGAGTTTTTCCTCTATAGCGATCAGGAGCGGGCGGCGGTCGAGGCGTGCCGAGCCCGCGGCTACCGCTATCCCCAGGTCACGGCCTGGATCCGGGCCCGGGCCGAGGATCTGGCCCGCGTCACCGCCCTGGGACTCGGGGAAACCGGCATCCTCACCTCGGTCTCCGATCACCACATCGTGACCAAGCTGGGACTCACCCGTGCCTCCGCCATGGACTCGTATCTGCGGGTGGTGGATGCCGCCCTGGAGGCGGGGATCCGTCCCCGCTGCCACTTCGAGGACGTGACGCGGGCCGACGTGGAAGGCTTCGTGGTCCCCTTCGCCGCCGCGCTGATGGAGCGATCGCGCCAATCCGGCATCCCCATCGTGATCCGCCTCTGCGACACCCTGGGGGTCGCCCTTCCCTGGCCGGCCGCCGCCCTGCCCCGCGGGGTGCCGCGCCTGGTCCGGACCCTGATCGAACAGGCCGGGGTTCCCTCGGCCCAACTGGAGTGGCATGGGCACAACGACTTCTTCAAGGGCCATGCCTGCGCCGCCACGGCCTGGCTCTATGGCTGCGCCGCGATCAACAGCACCTTGTTGGGGACCGGAGAGCGGACCGGGAACACCCCCCTGGAAGCGGCGGTGGCCGAGCATATCGGGCTCACGGGCGAGGATCGGCTCGATCTTCCCGTGTTAGTCGAGATCGCCGCCTACTTGCGGGAGGTCTGCGGCGTCCCAATCGCGGCCAACCATCCCCTCCTGGGGGACGAGGCATTTACCACCCGGGCCGGGGTCCACATCGACGGACTCCTTAAGGATCCGGAGACCTATCTCTCCTTCGATCCCCAAGCGGTCCTGGGCCGGCCGATTGGGGTGTTGGTCAGCGATAAGTCGGGCGTGGCGGGCATCACGTGGTGGCTCAACCAACACCTCGGCCTACACGGGGCCGCCCGTATCGCCAAATCCGACCCAGGCGCCCGCGCCATGCACGAGGCGCTGATGACCCAGTACACGGCCGGGCGGATCGCCGATCCCACGGACGCCGATCTGTCCGCCCTGGCTCGGGATCACCTGCCGGAGTGGTTTTCGGGCGAGCCGAATGGCTAATTTCCCGGCACGGTAAGCGGCTGCGCCCCCCCATTTGGCGCCTGGATCACCCGCGACAAATAGGCCCGCAGAATATCCTTGGCGACCGGCGCCGCCACGTACGATCCCTCGCCTCCGTTTTCCACCACGACCGCCACGGCAATCCGTGGCGCCTGGGCGGGGGCGAATGCCGCGAACCAGGCATGAGGCTTGGCCTGCGGGGTTTGGGCGGTGCCGGTTTTCCCGGCCACCATCCAGGGGAATCCGCGATACACGAAGGTCGCGGTGCCCGCGGGGACGGTGGTCACTCCCTCCATCCCGGCCACGATCGATTTCAATTGGCCCGCGGTCACGGGCAGGTGCCCGATCACCGGAGCCGGCTTGCTCGCTACCCCGTTGACCGACAGCACGAGACGCGGCGCCAGCCGGGTTCCCTGATTCGCCACGGACGCGATCATTGCCGCCACTTGCAGCGGAGTGGCCAGGAAATACCCCTGGCCGATCGCCATATTCACGCTGTCCCCGGTTCGCCAGGCGTCATGGTACGTCTTCTGCTTCCAGGCGTTGTCGCCTACCAACCCAGGGGCGTCGGACACGGCATCGATGCCGGTCGAGCTGCCGAAGCCGAATGCGCGGGCGAACTTGGGGAGAATCGATTGGTCGAGCCCATCCAACTCCTTGGCTACCTGGTAAAAGCAGGTATCACAGGACTCGGTAAGAGCCTCCTGCAAGGAAATCGTCCCATGCCCATTCGGCAACCAATCATGCAGGGGATGAGTAGTGCTCAAGCCATACCACAGGCCGGGACCGGGGATCATTGAACCGGCGGTAAAGCCATTCTGGAGCGCCGCCGCCATGGTCACGATCTTGAACACCGAGCCGGTGGGATAGGTGCCCAGGGTAGCGCGGGGAAACAACGAGCGAATCGGTCCGATCCCGCTGGTCGCGGTTGAGCCCGCCTCGAAATGATTGGGATCGTAGCCCGGCGTACTGGCCAGGGCCAATACTTGGCCATTCCGGGGGTCGAGGGCCACCGCCGCGCCCGGACGCAACCCCAGGGCGTGCTCCGCCGCCTTCTGG
>DATBTL010000177.1:0-2144 GCA_036559345.1 Chloroflexota bacterium
GGTCGCGCGGGCGGTGTATCCCGCCGCTTCCCCGAAGACCCACCAGTCATTCAATCGTAGCCATACCTCCGGCATTGAGGCCGCGATCTATGATGGAGATGTCAATGTACCGGACGGCACCGTGTTCGCTCCTGGCGCCCGATTCTCCAAGATCTGGCGCATCAAAAACGTGGGCACCGTAGCCTGGACCGGCGCCTTTCGCTGGCACTTCGAGGCGGGTACCCTGATGTCCGGTGGAACCTTGTCGGTGCCGGTCAGTCCAACCGGGCCTGGCCAGTCGACGCTGATCAAAGTGCCAATGCAGGCGCCCATGGCGACTGGGGTATACACCGGCTTTTGGCAGATGGTTGATCCGCAAGGAAAGACGTTTCCCCATCAGGCGTGGGTAAAGATCGTGGTGCGGAGTGGAGGCGAGACGACCACTCCCTCGCCAACCCCGGTGCCCCCGGCCATCGCCACCGCGGCACGCGCCGCCGCGACCGTGGCGCCGCCCGCGCCCACGATCAACGTTCCCGGCGGCGGCGGCCAGTTTGTCTCCTCCGCCTGGGTCGGGTCGATGGTCTATCACTCCTACTTTCCCGCCGGTTCCACGAACGCGGGAAATGACGAAACGCTGGGGGTCTACTACGGCGGTCCCAAGATCGCCCACGTCCTCATGACTGTGTTTCGCCCGGATGGGGCGCGCCGGACCTTTCTCTTCGCACTCAATGCCGGGCAGCGCCAGGTAGTCGCCCTCGACCGCGTGGTGCCCGGAACCGGCGTCTCGGCCATGGTGGAAGCGGATCGGCAGGTGGTGACCGAGCGCGTTTCCACGGCCCCGCATGGGTTGCTCCTGGAACCCGCGAGTAGCCAGCTTTCTCGCACCTGGTTGTTCCCCTCCATCCCCGCGGGCGCCCCCGCGAATCAGACCCTTGTACTCTTTAATCCCGCCGCGGAGTCAACCACCGTTACTATCCGTGCGGGTAAT
Source organism: Chloroflexota bacterium (assembly GCA_036559345.1). Taxonomy (GTDB): domain Bacteria; phylum Chloroflexota; class UBA5177; order JANWHV01; family JANWHV01; genus JANWHV01. Next base: position 968 of record DATBTL010000177.1, read on the forward strand.
CAGGGTGGAGGCTGTTGTTCCGTAGCCCGAACCGTGACCGTACCATCCCAGTCGCAGTATTCAGTCGCTCTTGGTTCGGCCAATACGCTGCGTGGCCCGCTTACCCTTGCTGCTGGGGCGCCCGTTGCCGCCGAGCGTCTCACGGAAAGCGCGGACAATACCACGGTCGTGGGGATCCCCGGCGCCGTAAATAGCGCCAAAACGTGGTATCTCCCCAGCGTCCGCGGTAAGAGCAGTCTTGGCACGGTGAACGTGTTCAATCCGCTCGCCACCAGTGTGATCGTGACCGTGCACAGCGACCTAGGCTCCGGATCCGGGCGATGGATCGGACGAGCGGTCGGGCCGTTCAGCGAGTGGCGGTTGCCCCTTTCCGAGTTGACCCCCACCGCTAGCCTCTCCGCCGAGGTAAGTGCCACTGGGCCGGTGGTAGTATCGGCATCCTGGAGCGCCGGGGACGCGCTCCCCACGACCGCCCTGGGCAGCTCGGCCGCCTCCCGCGACTGGGTATCCATAGCTGGGCTGGGTGGTAAAGGCACGAGTGAAACCATCGATCTCGTGAATCCCGCCGACAAAGTAGCTACGGTATCGATTACGATCAGCGGCGCCCGAGGGCCGGCCACCTCCTGGCGGATTATTCTCCCGCCGCATGGCGGCATCTCGCGCCCGGTGCCCAGCGCGGCCGAACAAAAAGGCGCCACTGTCCTGATCCAGGCCACGCAGCCAATCGTGGCCGGTCGCGGCATCAGCGGCAATGGCGCGGAGGCCGCCGTGGTCTGCTGCTCCATGGCCTCCTAATGAGGGCGCCGTGAGTCTCTTGCTGCTGGGGGAAGGCGCCTGCGCCGTCGCGGGCGCGGTCGCTGGAGTGGCCATCATGGGCGCCGCTGATCACTATACCTTCGATCAAAGCCTCTTGCCGCTCCCCGCCTGTCCCCTGTGCGGCCGTTGCAGCCGCCCATCCGCCTACCTGCCCATCGTGGGACCACTCCTTGCGATCAAATGTGGATTCTGCCGCGGGACGGGCACGTGGTGGCTGGCCATCGCGGTACAGACGGCGATGGCCGTTCTCTGGGCCATGCTCGCCGGACGCTATGGATGGGGATGGCCGCTGGTCTCGTGCCTTGTCCTCACCTGCCTGCTCATGGCGATAGGGGTGATCGACTGCCAACACCGCCTGATC
>DATBTL010000178.1:0-25472 GCA_036559345.1 Chloroflexota bacterium
GGGATCCTGGTGGTGGTCACTGATTACTACACGGCCGCGGGCTTCCGCCCCGTGAAAACGATCGCCCGCGCCTCACTCACCGGCCACGCCACCAATATCATCAGCGGCCTGGCGGTGGGTCTTGAGGCCACGGCGATCCCGGTGAGCGTGATCGCGGCTGGAATCTGGATTTCCTACGCCGTGGTAGGTAGCCTCTACGGGGTGGCCGTGGCCGCCACCGCTATGCTGTCAATGGCCGGGATCATCGTGGCCGTAGACTCCTATGGTCCGATCACCGACAACGCGGGCGGGATCGCCGAGATGGCGGAGCTTCCCGAGGGTATCCGCACGATTACCGATGCCCTGGACTCGGTGGGCAACACTACCAAGGCGGTCACCAAGGGGTATGCGATCGGTTCCGCCGCGCTTGCCGCGTTGGTCCTATTCGCTTCGTTCCAGCAGGAACTCCCCAAGGCTCTGGCGCCAAATGGGGCCCATGCCCTGCTCTTTCAGCTCACCAACTACAAGGTAATCGTGGGCCTGTTCATCGGCGGCATCCTGCCGAACATTTTCGCCTCGCTCAGTATGCAGGCGGTGGGCCGGGCGGGCGGCCAGGTGGTCTCCGAGGTGCGCCGGCAATTCAAGGAGAAGCCGGGGATCATGGCCGGGACCGACCGCCCCGACTATGCCCGCTGCGTGGACATCGTGACCCGATCCGCCTTGCGCGAAATGATTGCTCCCGCGTTGGTTCCCGTCTTGACTCCGGTCGTGGTAGGCTTCATTCTGGGTCCGGAGGCCCTGGGCGCCACCCTGGTTGGCAGCATCATCGTGGGGATATTCATGGCGATCTCCATGACCAGCGGCGGCGGCGCCTGGGACAATGCGAAGAAGTTTATTGAGGAAGGTAACTACGGCGGCAAGGGGTCCGACGCGCATGCCGCTGGAGTGACCGGAGACACGGTTGGTGACCCATACAAGGACACGGCGGGCCCGGCGATCAACCCGATGATCAAGGTGCTCAACATCGTGGCCGTCCTGATCGCCCCGTTGCTGGCGAATTATCTGATCAAGTAAAGGGACGCCATGCCTCGTTGCCTTCCGGAGCTCGGCCGACTTCACGGGATTGAGCCGGCCCGCCGCGGGCGCCCTCAATCGGGGCGCCCATGAAGGTATTGGTCACTGGCGGGGCCGGGTTTATTGGCTCGCACCTGGTGGATGCCCTCCTCGCCGACGATCACCAGGTGCGCGTCTTGGATGACTTTTCCACGGGCAGGCGCTCGAACCTGACCCCGCACCCCCACCTGACCGTCCTGGAGGGCTCGGTAACCGATTCGCGCCTCGTAGCGACCACTATCGAGGATTGCCAGGCCGTCTACCATCTGGCGGCCGCGATTGGTGTCCGCTATGTGATGGACGATGCTCTCTCCGGCATCGCGGTCAACGTTCGCGGGACCGAGGAGGTGCTGGCCGCGTCCGCGCGAGTTGGCGCCCGCGTGGTGATCGCGTCGTCCTCGGAGGTGTACGGCAAGGGGCGGACCGGCATGGACTGGAAACCCTTCCGTGAGGATGACGATAGCGTCATCGGTCCCACGCAGGTCACCCGTTGGTGGTATGCCCTGGCAAAGGGCCTGGATGAGCATCTGGCATTTGCCTATTATCGCCAGCGTGGCCTGCCGGTGTCCGCCGTCCGCTATTTCAACATCTACGGCCCCCGCTGCGATCCCGGGGGCTATGGGGTGCTGGCCCGCTTCGTCAGCCAGGCGCTGAAGGCGGAGCCGATTACCGTGTTCGGCGACGGCGAGCAAACACGGAGCTTCACCTACGTGGATGACGCCGTGCGGGCCACCGTGCTGGCCGGCGCGCATCCCGCCGCCGTTGGCGAAGTATTCAACGTGGGTTCGGACGTCGAGATGAGCATTAACGCGGCGGCGGCGGCGGTGCTCCGCTTGACCAACAGTGCTTCCGCGATACACTATCTGAAGCATGTGGACGTGTTTGGCGGCAATTTCGAGGACACCCGTCGCCGCGTCCCGGACATTGCCAAGGCCGAGCGCCTATTGGGTTTCACTGCCCGCGTGGATATTGTCGAAGGGATTCGCCGCACCGTGGATTGGTGGAGAGCGGATGCCCGCCTAACCTCAGGGCGGAGAGCCTAATGCCGCGATCCTCGCCAATAGTCCGTTTCCTGGACAGCCTCCTCGAACTGGGATGGCTTTTCATCCTGATCGGAGTGCCGATCTTCTTCAATCTCCGCGACTACCGAACCTTCGAGCCGGACAAAATCGTCCTCATGCGCAACACGGTTCTCTTCATGGTGGTCGTGTTAATGATCAAGGGCCTCTACCTGGCCCCGATCAATTTTGCCCGTTGGTTCGGCACTCAGGAGACTCCGCCAAGCGGGAAGCTACTTGACGACACACGGCAGGCCCTGCGGCGCCGGCCAATCTACATCGCGGCCCTGGTATTCGGCTTCGTTTATATCCTAGCCACAATCACCAGCATCGCGCCCCGCATCAGCTTCTGGGGCTCGTTCGACCGCCTGGAAGGCACCTACACCTATCTGACCTACATCACGCTGTTCCTCATTCTCGGAAGCCATGTGCGTACCTGGAATCAAGTTGAGCGGATCGTGTCCGTGATCATCCTGGCCAGCGTCCCGGTCGCGGCCTATAGCTGGCTGCAACACTTCCATAACGATCCGTTTGTCTGGGCGGATGGGAGTCAGACCGCGCTCCGCACGCCATCAACCATGGGGAATCCCATTTTCTTGGCGGCGGGACTCCTGATGGCCGTACCGTTCACCCTCTACCGGCTCGCCCTGGGCATCCTTCGCATGATCAAAATGGATCTTCAGGACATTACCGGATCCGCCCAAGTATGGGGCGCCCTGGCCACGGTTGGCTATGCCGTGGCACTCTGCCTCCAATTGGGGGGGATCGGCTTTTCGGGAAGCCGGGGGCCGGCGTTGGGTCTGCTTGCCGCGCTGGTCGTGTTCGGCTTCGCCGTGGCCCTGGCGCGGCATATCACCTGGCTTATCCGGGTTTCCGTGGCGGCGGCGGTGCTGCTGGCCCTGGTATTCGGGGCCACCAACACGGTGCTCAAGACGTCCTCTACCCCCGGCGCTGGTTTCAGCCGTTTCCTCCACCTGCTCCCCAGTGAATCCGGTACCTCCGAGGTGCGCTCACTCCTCTGGAAAAGCGCCCCCGGTCTGGTCGCTCAGCACCCGATCCTGGGCTGCGGACCTGAGGTTCTCATTTTCTGCTGGTACCCTCACTACCCAGCCGCCCTACGCACGGTGGAACTGGCGAACGCCGCCCCGGACCGCAGCCACGACGAGGAGATCGATATCTTGCTCACCACGGGCATCGTGGGTGAGATCAGCTATCTCGCACTTCTGGTGACCGCCGGTTGGACCATGGTCCGCCTCCTGCGCCGGGCCCGGTCCCTGAGGGAAGTCCTGCTGGCCTCGGCCTTGTTTGGGGCCTTCATCGGACACATCGTCGAGGGCGCGACGGGGATCGCGTTCTCGGACACCTTGCTCCTTCTGTGGACTATCATGGCCCTCCCGGTAGCGTTCATGGCGGGCGGAACGGCCGAGGTCGCTACCCTCTACGCCAGTCCCCAGGATACGGACGCACTGGCACCCTCCGCGCCATTGGCACCGGTGGCGCCGCCCATTGACCAGCGGCCAGCAGCCGCCAGGACGGCCAGATCCGCGCCCCAGTCTCGAGGGAGCGCGCGCGAGCGGAACCGCGGCGGTAACGCGCGGCAGAGTCCGCAACGCACAGCGTACGTCCCGCGAGCCGACCGCTACTCATTCTCCCGGGCCCTTGGCAAGTTGAAGACCGGCGGCGTGGCCCTGGTCGTCCTCGGTGCCATCGGGGCAGTGGCGGGCACGATCCTGGCGGTGACCATTTTCGTCGGCAATATCCAGGTGATCGCCGCCGACGCGGATTTCCGCTACGCGATCGACGTGGAAACCGCGGCCGGACAGCTCGTGGCCCAGCAATCCACCTATCAGCAGGGTCTGAGCTATTATCAGATCTCTCTGAATGCCTATCAGAACGCTCTGTCCACCGGTCCTAGCTGGGATTGGCCGCCCCCAGCGGACCTCTATTCGCTCTATTATGGCAAGACGCTCCTCGAAGACGCCGCCGCCCTGCTGATTGACAAGACCAACCCCAACGCCAAGGTGCAAACGACCGGAGCCGTGGAGCAGGCGCTCGCGGTATTTACCGCCGCCATGCAGGCGAATCCCCTCAATCCCGACCACCCTCGGAATATCGCCAAACTGTACAATTGGTGGGCAACCAACCTCTACAGTCCGCCCGACATCGCCAAGCTGAAACTCGCGGTCGCCTTCGATGCCAAAGCCTCGGCTCTGGCGCCCCACAACGCGGACATCCTGGATGAATGGGCGCAGAACGACCTGGCCTTGGGGCAGTATGATACGGCTCACGCCCGAGCCTGGTACTCTGACGCCCAAACTCGCTTGCTTGCCGCCGAGGCGCTTTTCCCCGAGGACGGCGCTGTTTATCGTGATCTCGGATCGGTATATGGGCAGTACGCGGTCTGGGCCGAGCAAGCAGGGAAGAAAACCGCGGCGCTGAGCGATTACAAGCAACAGGTGAAAGCCTGGCTGGGCGCGCTCGAATTTGGCGCTCCGGGATACCAGAAGATCTATCCCCCGTTGGCCAACATCTACGCGCTCAAGCTCCATGACCCGTGCAACGCGGCCTTGAACGCCCACTTCGCCTTGCAGAATATCGCGAACGGCAGCCTGAGCGACCCCAATGGGTCGATCAAGACCCAAATGGAGCAGATCTCCCAGGCCGCCGCCGCAAGCGGAAAGTGTACCGCCAAGATCCCATGATGACCTATGGATTGACCTTCTTCCTGTCCCTTATGGCGGCCCTGGCGGCCACGCCGCTGGCCAGGCGTGCCGCCATCTCGCTGGATATTGTCGACCATCCCGGAGGGCGGAAGGCCCATCACGCGCCTATTCCCTACCTTGGCGGGGTAGCTATTTACCTGGCTTTCATCGCCATATTGGCGGCGGGCTGGGCGACGCAGGGCCACGGCAGCGGCATGGCGAAGGCCACCGGCCAACTCGTCGCCCTGATAGGCGGGGCCTCGTTGATGGCGCTTCTAGGCTTGCTGGACGATTGGTACGATTTGCCGGCCCTGGTCAAGCTGGGTGGCCAGCTGCTGGGCGCGGCCATTCTGGTACATGCGGGAATCACCATCCACTTCAACCATCCCCAGTTCTCCATTCTGGAAACCCCTATTACGATCGTCTGGGTGGTAGGGATTACCAACGCCCTGAACCTCATGGACAACATGGATGGACTCGCGGTAGGCACCGCCGGGATCGCGGCCTGCTTCTTTCTCCTGCATGCCATACTGGCCCTGCCGGCCCAGAGCCTGGTAGCGACACTTTCGGCGGCGCTCGCGGGAGCCTGTTTCGGATTTCTCTACTACAATTGGAGCCCGGCTCGGATCTTCATGGGGGACGCGGGATCGCTTTTCCTCGGTTACCTGTTGGCCGCCGTGGCCCTGAAACTGAGTCTCACCCCCACCACTCCCCAACTCGCGCGGCTGGCCGTGGCGGCAGGCTATTCCTCGACCGTCAGTCAGAGCCTGCACGCCATCGCGCTCCTCGCCCCAGTGTATGTTCTCGGCCTCCCGATCTTCGACACCACGCTGGTGGTGATCTCCCGACTCCGGCGCGGAGTTCCTGTATCCCAGGGCGGCAGCGATCATCTGTCCCACCGCCTCGTCGGGGCGGGACTTAGCCATCGTGAAGCAGTGTTGAGCCTCTATCTGGCCTCCTGCGCCCTTGGGGGGCTGAGCTTGCTCTTGACCCGCGCCAACCTCAAGGAGGGTCTGGCGGTCAGCGTGGTCACCCTCGTGATCGCGGTTGCTCTGATGACGCGCTTTGAGCAGTTGTACGCGGTCCAGACCCGCAGCCGCGTTCCGACAGCTGGCCTGGCGGATCCTGGCCCCAGCCTTTCCTGACCCAACCTCCCGCTCTCAACCCGTCCTCGAACGTATAGATGAGGAGAATCCCATGGCCTTTCCCGAGACCAGGCCGCGCAGACTGCGAAGGACGCCGGCGCTCCGCGCCATGGTCCGCGAAACCCAGCTGAGCCCCGATGACTTTATCGCGCCGCTCTTTTTTGACGCCCGACTCGCCAGCCCGCTGGCTATTGACGCCATGCCTGGCCAGGATCGCTGGCCAGCCGGATACGCTGAGCAAGCCTGCGCGCCCCTGGTGGAGGCTGGCGTGCGGGCCGTACTCCTCTTTGGCCTGCCGGATTCCAAGGACGCGGTGGGGAGCAGCGGCAGCCGGCCAGATGGGGTAGTCCAGACGGCTGTCCACGCGATCAAACGGGCTTTCCCTGAACTCTATGTCATTACCGATGTCTGCCTCTGTGAATACACCGACCATGGGCACTGCGGCATGTTGGATGGCGACACGGTGGACAATGACCGCACCCTGCCCCTGCTGGCTCGGCAAGCGCTCTCGCATGTGGAGGCGGGGGCCGACATGGTAGCGCCGTCCGATATGATGGATGGCAGAGTGGGCGCGCTACGGGCGGCGCTCGATGCGGAGGGCCATCCCAGCGTGCCGATCATGGCCTATTCCGCCAAGTATGCCTCTGCCTTTTATGGTCCCTTCCGTGAGGCGGCGGAGTCAACTCCAGCTTTTGGCGACCGGCGGTCCTATCAGATGGACCCCGGCAATGCCCGCGAGGCCCTGGCCGAGGTGGCACAGGATCTCGCCGAAGGAGCGGATATCGTGATGGTGAAGCCCGCCCTCCCCTACTTAGACGTGCTCCGCCAGATCCGCGACGCAATTCAGTGTCCGGTTGCCGCCTACAACGTGAGCGGGGAATACAGTATGATCATGGCGGCGGCGCGCGCCGGTTGGATCGACGAGGATCGCACCATTCGGGAGGTGCTTACCGGGATTAAACGGGCCGGTGCCGACCTGATCATCTCCTATCACAGCTTGCACGCGGCCCGGCAATTGCGCCGTGGGACTTGGGAGTAAGGGGCCCTTCGCGCCGCGACTGGCGCTCGGTCCGACGCGCCACGTCGTCATTATCGGTGCCGTGCTCGATCAGGCTATCATCCTGGACGACGTGCCGGCGACGCTCGCCGATCGGTATGCGGACCAAGCCGATTGGGATCCCCGATCTGCTCACGGCCGATTCGTCTATGTTGTGCTTCGACCCGACCGTATCCAGGCGTGGCGAGAGGTCAACGAACTGGAGAGCAGGACGCTCATGCGTGACGGCGCTAGGGGCGTCTGACGCTCGGCATTTGCTCAGGGAGTCTGTTCCCTCTGTTTTTCCATCGAGGTCACCCGGCGCGCGAGCTCCGCCTCATTGGGATATCGCATCATGTTCAAGGCATCGGAGAGCGGGAGCCAGCGAGCGAAATCGTATTCATGGTCATGCAGCGCCGTATCGCCGCCGATCGCGACCATGGTGTAATACACGACTCGTTTGCGATAGCGGACCCCTCGCTCCATGAAAGAGTAGGCGATGGCGCCGGCATACCCCGTGATCGCGACTTCCAGTCCGGTCTCCTCACGTACTTCACGGAGGGCGGTATGCTGCGTCGTCTCGCCCGTTACCGGCGTGCCCTTTGGCAGAGCCCATAACTGACCACCCTTGGCCTGCTGCGCCCGCCCGACCAGGAGGATTTCTCGTGCATCACACTGGCCCCGAAGCACGATGCCGCCGGCGGAAAATGCGTGGACCACCCGCTTCGCTCTCGCCCCCGGTCCACTACTTGCCTCGGCAACTCGGATAGCTGGCTCGTCGGTGCTCATCCAATTCACCAGCCAAACAGAGTCGCCGCGTTCACGGCAATGTGCTGGGCCAACTCGGTCGGTTCCCGCTTCGTACATGCGGCGAGTACGCGCAGGGTGTGAACGACATACGCGGGTTGGTTCGGCGTACCACGATGAGGGACCGGACTCAGATATGGGGTGTCGGTCTCCACCAACATGCGGTCCAGGGGGATCCTCGCCGCAACCTCGCGGAGCGGTCCGGCACTCGGATAGGTGAGATTACCGGCAAAAGAGAGATAATAACCGAGTCCCAGGGCCTGCTCCGCGAAGGCAAGTTCTCCCGAGAAACAGTGCAGGACGCCGCGAACCCGGCCGCGGAACCGTGTGAGAATCTCCAGGACATCGGCATCCGCGGCCCGATTATGGATGACAATGGGCAAGTCACGTTCGGCCGCCAGATCAAGATGGGCAAGCAGTGACGTACGCTGCAGCGAGCGATCCGTGCGGTCTCGATAGTGATCGAGGCCAGTCTCGCCAATGGCCCGGACACGGGGGTGGAGGGCCAGCTCGCGCAGTGCCGGCCAATCGTCCGCCGGACCAAGATCGTTAGGATGGATCCCCACGCCCGCGAACACCTCGGGAAAGCGGGTCGCCTGCGCCACGGCCTCCGCGCTCGTTGTCACCGTGGTCCCTACCGCCAGGATCCGGACTAGGCCGGCGGCTCGCGCGGCCTCGATCAGCGACTCAGGATCAGCCGCGGGATACCCAGTGAGATGGGCATGTGTATCCACCAATGGGCATGTAGGTAGGGCGCGAACTGGATCCGGCTCGGCGGACTCAACCATCGGTCACCTCCAGGGCGCCACACACCAGCGGGGTACGGCTGCCCCTCGGCGAGCGCGCGTCTCCAGTGCGTTTTCCAGAGTGGAGCGGAGGCCGCCAGGTGGGCTGCCTTCCGTGTACCCGCAACTGTATCATACCCCGTCCTGTGTTCCGGGGCAGCCTGGGCCCGGATAGCGGCGCATGCGTATGGAGACTTACCCTGGGGGCCATGCCAGAGCGCGCCGCCCCAGCACGTGAAGGTGGAGGTGTGGGACTGTTTGCCCACCGTCGTCGCCCTGATTCACTACCACGCGAAAGCCCTGGTCAAGGTGCTCAGCGTCCACGATTTCCTGCACCAGGCCCAGGAGTTCGTTCCACAGGGTATCATTCGCCGGCAGCTCCGCCAGGCCGGGCACGTGCGCGCGCGGTATGACCAGAACATGCGTGGGTGCCTGTGGGCTGACATCACGAATGGCGATCGCCCTGGCGTGGTCGAGTACGCGCACCGAAGGGATCTCACCCGCCACGATTTTGCAAAAGATACATTGCTCACTCATGTTCACGCAAACCCTCTCGCCGCATCTTGCCGCCCCTCATCCTTTTCCGGCTGGTTTCGGGCGTCACTTTTCTACCATTCTACCGGTCGTCCACGATCCATGTCGTGAGAGTCGTAAGAAATAGGACGTCACTTCATCTAATAATTAGCGGTCGGTCTGTCCACGTTTGGTTGGTGTGTTTGATTGAGGTTTTGGGTTGAGGAATTAACTATTTATGTGCATATGGTGGGCGGCATGATCACGCTCGGAAGCATTGTAGGCGGCCGTGCTACAGTATGAGGTACGGGGATCCAAAGGAGCCCCGCCAAGGATGGTAGAGGTGATCACGACCGAGCGTCTCCCAACCATGCTGCGGGCCGCCGGTCCAGAGCGGGAAACCGCGTCCGAGGAACTACGAGCACTCTTGGTGCGCGCGGCCCTGGCATATCTAGTGCGGCAGCAGTATCCAGTGGAGGCGTTCGGCGCCGACACCTATGCCTCTATTGCCGAGGACTATGCCCAGGAGTCGTTTGCCATTATCCTGGGCCAACTCGACGGCTTCCGCGGTGAGTGCCGATTCACGACCTGGGCCTACCGCATCGTTATCAACCTGATCGCCGATGAGATGCGGCGCCGATGCTGGCGCCGCCATCCCCTTCCCGAGGAAGATGGCCTTGACCTCCATCGTCGCACATTCGCGCCAGAGAACGATGTGACGGCAATCGCCGACCGGCGCGCCCTGTGGCGGATTGTGGATACCATCATTCAGCAGGAATTGACCCCGCGTCAACGGACGGCGCTCATTGGGCGCGTCTTTGAGGATAAGCCGCTCACCGTCCTTGCCGAGGAGCTGGGCACGAACAAGGATAATGTCTACAAGCTGCTCCACGACGCGCGCAAGCATCTGAAACGTGCGCTTCAAATACGGGGCATTACGGCAGCCGACGCGCTCGGCACCTTTGACGGGAGGAGCATTTCATGATGTATAGAGAAGAGAGTGCTCTCCCGGGCGACACACGCAAGGACATCGCGTTCCAGCGGCTGTTGCGCCAAATTGAGCTCACCGAAGACCACGAGATTGATTGCACAACCTGCCTTGAGCGTGTGCCAATGTACGTCGATCGTGAAATCGCCGCCGGCAACATGGCGATGGAGATGCCGGAAATGCACGTTCATCTTGCCCTGTGTGGCGACTGCTTCGAGGAATACGAGGCGCTCCGGGATCTGGTTGTGCTCGACCTTTCGGGCAACCTCCCAGACGTGGCAACCCTTCTGAGCCACCTCGACCGAGGGTGAGGAGCCTGGCTCACCCGAGCCACTGGCATCATGCCGTGACCTCGATGTAGCGCGGGATCAAACGGGCCAGTCGCGGAAAATCCCTCAACCATGCACCCACGGGGTAAGAAATGGTATGCCTGTGCGTCTAACGGATGTTGGACCTCTGAACGGCCGCGCCGCGAGAGGAGAAGATGGCGCGCGGGGTCCGTGATAGAGCGACGGTCGGACAAGGTCTCCGACCGTTTCCTTACCGTTTTTTCAACGAAAGGGCATACCAGGATGTTCGGCAAAACAGTCGTTGCGTTTCTCGTGACTACGGCGGTAGCCGTGGGCGGTTCATTCGCCTCGGTCGGGGCGGCGAGCCAGGTTGCGGCAGCGCCTCAGGTCATGCACGTGCGAATGCGGGCACAGGCCTTTAGTGGAGTCAGCGGGACGGCGACCCTTTCCTATAATGCCGCCACCAAAATGACCACCGTCAAGGTTTCGGTACACAATCTTCAACCCGGCAGCGTTCACCCATCGCACATTCACGCTGGGGTGTGTTCGGCTAACGGCCCGGTACTGGCCGCGCTGGCAAGTGTAACCGCCAACGCGAAAGGGAGCGGGTCGGCCACGACCGTCATTCCCGGCTCCTTTATGCATACGCACGCCTATGTGAACGTCCACCTGGGCCCGGGCCTGGCTCTCACCCAGTACACGGTGCTTACCTGCGGTGAACTGGGCACCGGCAAGTAGGGTGGCCGCACTCTCGCGGCCTGGCAAGTGACGGATTCCTTACCATGCCGCCTACGTCCATTGGTACAGCGCGCGGGCAACCTCGGATATGTACGCCTGTTCATCAAGGGCGCCGCGAGACGGTGGATAGAACCACCACCGCCCCGCGGCCCCGGCGTCCAAATAAAGGGAATTAGGGTGAAACAGGATCGGCGCTGGCTCCTCTACGCGGTCGCGATGCTCATCATGTTAGGGATCGTGGGATACATTGGGCTGCGCCTGGTGGATACGACGACCCGGAGCGCCTCACCAACACCCGCCGCACCTATGGCCACTGGCGCGTTGACATCGCCCGAGGGACTGGTGCCGGCCGCCATTCACGCCACGGTAGGTCGAGAACCGCTCACGGTGGCCCTGGCCGTCACACCGGTAGATGTAGGGGCTGCCCGGTTCATTGTCCAGGTGTGGAGGAACGGGCGTGTCCTCCGTAATGGACGGCTACGCTTCATACTCTCCATGCCGGCACAGCCGGTCTTTCCTAAAACGGCGGTGGCGGCGACCGCGTGTCACGAAGGCTACTGTGGGCAGGGTCAGTTGCGGGCCCTGGGGCGCTGGCATCTCGACGTGCGGGTCTGCCCGCCTGGACCACCCCGGAACTGCGTGACTTTTCCTTTCGACTTCATGAATGGAGCTAACGCCCGCTTCCTTTTCGCGGAACCACCGGATCCTCGTTTCGGATCGGCCGCCGTGATTTTTTCGCGCGTACCTCAGGGCGCCTCGACCCTGCGTATCCACCTCCGCCCAGGCATCGCGGTGCGCGCGGTCGCGACTATGCCGAACATGCGCGACATGGGGACAGCCGTCTACGGCGCGCGGCCTCAAACCCATGGTTGGTATGGGATTTCGCTTTTCTTCCCGATGACCGGCGTGACGCGGATGATTTTCCAAGCACGCGCGCCAGCCGGATGGCTGCCTATCCGAACGTTATGGTACGACGTAGACTCAGCCGGTGACGCCAGGTTAATTACTCCTGTCGAGTCGCCTGCCGTTTCGCCGTAAGGTCGGGTACCATAGGCGGAAGACGAACCGTACCGCCGCACGGAGAAATCATGCAAGAGAGCGCAGTCGCCCGTGTTCTGGGCTTTCACGACCAATATGGGACCGGACATCGGAAATCGCGCCGCCTCTTGGAGCGTCTCACCGAGTCTTTCTCTTGCCACGGCTTCGAGATGATCGATGTGCCGCTGGTTGAGAGTCTTGATCTCTACCTCCGTAAAAATGGGGCGCCCGTACTGTCCCGCCTGTACAGTTTCATCGACCCAGATCGTAGGGAAGTGGCTTTGCGCCCTGAGTTTACGGCGTCGGTCATTCGAGCCCTGGCAGGCGAGATGGGGAGCAACGGAGAGCCGATGCGCGTCTCCTATGCCGGACCTGTCTTTCGCAATGCCCAGGGACCGCAAGATGAGCCACGCCAATTCACGCAGGCTGGCATCGAGATCCTGGGTGATCGCTCAGCGACGGCCGACGCCGAGGTTCTGGCCCTTGCCTGTCGCGCGGCGCTCGATTCCGGCTTGCCTCAAGTGCGCCTCGTCCTGGGGCACCTGGGACCACTCCGGGCCCTTCTGGCCCACCTTAACGTCAACGGCCGGGCGGAGGGCTACCTGCTTGAACATCTGGAGCACCGGTACCGGGGGCGAACGGGAGATGAAATGGTTCGCCGGCGGCTGGGTTTGCACCCACGAGTGAACGAGGATGCGATTGATCCCGAGGCGCTGCCCGAGCATCTGGCGGACGCGGTTCGTGGCGCTACTCCGGAGGAGGCAAGAGCCCTGGTCATTACCATGCTGGACCAGATGGGCTTGAGCCTCGAAGGAAGTACGCGGACGCCCGATGACATTATCGACCGGGTGTTGCTCAAAGCACGCCGCCACGCCGCGCTCCATGGCGGCAAGGGCCGAGAGGATCTGGAGCGTGCCCTGGCTTTTACCGACCAACTGAGTATGTTACGCGGAGATCCCGACCAGATCCTTCCGAAGGCTGAAGCGCTGTTGGCTCGCTATCAGGTGCCGTCGGCGGCCCTGGATGAATTGCGCGGTGTGCTAGATCTCCTCCGGTTGTATGAACTTGAAGGGGTCACGATTGAAATCGCGCCGGGAATGGCCCGCGGCATTGCCTATTACAGTGGTCTGATCTTTGAGTTATATGCCGACCAGCCGGGCGCGTCCCCGCCAGGCGCCCAAATCTGCGGGGGCGGCCGCTACGATGCTCTCGCGCTCGCGATCACTGGGAGCCATGGCTTCCCGGCCCTGGGTTTCTCCTTCAACGTGGATTCCCTAGCCGCCGTTCTGCCCCCCGGCCTCGATTCCAGGGGCAGGCGGATCGGATTGATCGTATCGGAGGTCCGTCACCGGCGCCTTGCCTATCGCGTGGCGACGAGTCTACGCGCCAGCGACTTCGCGGTCATCATTCATGAGCCAGGTGATCCCACGGAAGGGGAAACGCGGCGTCTCATCGATCGTGGCTTTGACGCGGTTATGCTCTTTCCTTCTCCCGTGGCCACCGCTCCTTTTCCCGAGGTTTTTGTATTCGTGGACCGGACTAAAGACGGCGATCTGGAGGAGATTTTGGTCGGGACCGCCACGGACTGTTTGCGTGCTCATGGGGATCAGGACATCCTGGCGACCGCGGAGGTCGGGCCATGACCCCGGTCCTGCAAATCGCGGTTCCCAGCAAGGGAGCGATGGAGGAGCCGACTCTGCGCTTCCTGGGTGGCTGTGGGCTGGAGGTCCGTCGGAGTAATTCCCGCCAATATAGCGCGCCGATGGGAGGAGATACGTCCCTTCAGGCCGTGTTCCAGCGCGCGGCGGATATCCCGCGAAAGTTGGCCACTGGCCTGGTGGATGTCGGGATCACCGGCTTTGATATCTTCTCCGAACATATGGGCGACACGCGGGACGTAATCGTCGCCGTGGAAGATCTCGGGTTCGCCCGTTGCTCATTGGTTTTGGCCGTGCCGGAGGCATGGCTCGACGTTACGAACATTGAAGACCTGGTGGATGTCGCGGCCGAGTTCCAACATCGGGGGCGGCCACTGCGGATTGCCACGAAGTTCCCGCATCTGGCCCGCCAGTTCCTGCTTGATCGCGGTTTAGTAAGCCACACGCTGGTGGAAGGGACCGGGGCTCTGGAAATCGCACCCGCCATGGGTTACGCGGACATCATCGCCGATATCAATGAGACTGGTACGACGCTCCGGGCCAATCACCTCAAACCGTTGGCCGGCGGCCTCATCTTGCGTTCGCAGGCATGCTTACTGGTCAATCGGACCCGTCTCTCGTCTTCTTCCGACCGGCGGGAAGCACTCCGTGGAGTACTGGAGATGATCGAGGGTCACCAAAAGGCACGGGAGCTGGTGAGCATCACCGCGAACGTGGAGGGCGCCGACATGCGGCAAATCGCCCAGACCGTACTTCGGCGGCGAGATCTGGCGGGAGTGCGTGGTCCCACCCTCACCCCGGTCTTCGATCCGGATTGCCCCGACCGGGTCTTCGCGGTCACACTGGTCGTGTCAACAAGCCAATTGGCGGAGGCAAAGGACCATTTGCGTGCCTGCGGCGGTGGAGCGATCACCGTGCAGAGGCCGCTCTACGTGTTCGACGAGGAGTCCTCACTCTATGCGAGGCTGCGGGAAAAGTTGTTGTAGGCGATCCCCTGGCTGAAGTTCGCCTCAGGAGACCCGCCATCCGGCCGGCCGTTCCGGTGTACGCCGCCTGCCGTCATACAACTCGAGCAGTACCTGCGAGAGCTTCTGCGCGTCGTGCCGTAAAGCGTTGTGGGTATCGACTACATCATGTTCGATCACCTGAATGTCCCGACCGGTAATCGGTATTCCAGGGCGAACCACCTGGCTCTTCCATACCCCAGGTTTCTCTGCGCGGTAGTTGGAGTTGGTAATCACCACGTCAAATAATCGCCGTCCAACATGGTTCTCGATGGTCGTCACGAAGTCCCAAGCCGTGTAGCCGTCCGTTTCCCCCGGTTCGGTGGCAACGTTGCAGACAAACACCTTGAGCGAGGCTTTCGACTCCTCAATAGCCTTGGCAATGCCGGGAACCAAAAGATTTGGCATGATGCTCGTGTACAAGCTTCCAGGGCCGATCACGATCACATCCGCTTCACGAATCTCGGTAATCGCCTTGGGATTGGCCTCCGGCGCCTCCGGCAAGAGGAATACGCGGTCGATCGGCGACTTGCCTTTCGCCAGGACGGATTCGCCCTCGACGGTGGATTGATCCCGCAGGGACGCCGCAAGCGTCACATCCTGCAAGGTGGAGGGGAGAATCTTCCCTCGCACCGCCAGGACGCTGTTCGATGCCTCCAGAGCTCCTTCAAAACTGCCGGTGATGTCGGCCATGGCGGCAATAAACAAATTGCCGAAGCTGTGGCCCTCCAGGCCCGAACCCTTCTTGAAACGGTATTGCAACAACTCCACCATCATATCCTCGACGTCGGCCAGCGCGGCGATGCACTGACGGAAGTCGCCCGGAGGAAGGATGCGCAATTCACGGCGCAGGCGCCCGGAACTGCCGCCATCATCCGCCACGGTGACCACGACGGTAAGGTTGCGGGAATACGTGCGGAGACCATGAAGCAGGAGCGACATGCCGGTGCCGCCGCCGATAGCAGTAATTCGCGGACCGCGCTGCAAGAGTTTATGTTGCGCCACGGCCCCTATGACCGAGATTTTTGGTGAACTTGCCTTGCCGTTAGTCTGGGGAATTACCGCCACGATTACCCGGTTGAGATGCCGCAGGGCCAACACAATAGCCAGAATACCAACCGTCAGGAAGAGGGCGCCACGGAGGGTGTGGTCGATCCACTGGAGCGTGATGTCGTAGATATAGGGAGAGGCCCAACTCGGAAACGGATATTGCCGATACAGGGCAAGCAAGATATAGTCGATACCCAGCAGAATGACCAACATGCCGAAGCCGAAGACAACTAACCATCGCTTGATGGTGCTGCCTGGAGCCATCCAGCCTGGGATAGTCAATGCAGTGCTCCTTCATTGGTGGACGGCCACCGTACCGACTGTATCATGACCAGCCCATCTTCCACTCTAGCAGGGGGATCCTGGTATGTCAAACATGCTACAGATCGGACGGTCGGGGTCTTCGTTCCGCCTATGATATACTTTTCATGCCTGGGTCGCGCGCGGCCCGGTGGATTGCAGTATGCTTTTTCGTCTCTAGGTTTTGCAACGGAGCGACACAGTTGGCCATTCGTCCGATTCTTACCAGTGAAAAGCCGATCCTGCATCAGCGCGCCAAGCCAATCGCTCGGTCCGACATTGCCATCCGCCGGCTCCTGCGCGATATGGTGGATACGATGCGCGACGCCCCAGGTGTTGGCCTGGCTGGACCGCAAATCGGGGTTCCGCTGCGGATAGTGGTGATCGAATACGAGGAAACTCTCTATAAACTGATCAATCCTGAAATTACCTGGTATTCCACCGAACTCGTGAAAGCGGATGAGGGATGCCTGAGCATTCCCGGCTACATCGGCGCCGTCGAGCGATCGGAGCGAGTGAAGGTCCGAGCCAAGAACGAGCAAGGCAAGGCGATTAACCTCGCTCCCGAGGGCTGGTTGGCACGGATTTTTCAGCACGAAGTTGATCATCTGGATGGCGTCCTGTTCTCCGATCGGATGGCGCCCGGCGAACGCCTGCGCCCAGCCCCAGATGAGGAAGCTGATGAGCCCGCCGAACAGGTGGCCTCGGGGCAGTAACCAGGGGTCACTCGCGCGCGCCCACCAGGCTGCCAGCCAGCCCGATGCGGAGGGTGCGAATGCCTTTCGCGGCGAGTTCCTGCCTGGCCTGGGTGTCAGTGGCGCCTCTGCCGTCCAGTACAACCCGAAGGCCGGGGAAGGCGGAGAGGTCCAGCTCCCGGTACGCATCATGGTTTGCTTGCAGGATCACGGCGTCCACCTCGGGGAGGGGGGACAGCGAAACTGGCTGAACCTTGAGCGCCCGTTGCTCTTCCAGCGTAAGCAGGGGATCGTGGCCGAGCACCGTGGCCCCCCGATGGCGTAGTTCTCGAGAAAGCTTCCGGGCGCTGGTGTGCGCGCTCTCCTTGACGTTCTCTCGGTAGGCCAGACCCAAAATCAGCACATCGAGGCCCGCCAGGCTGCCAAGCGCCTCTTCCAATCGATCTACACCGTGCGCCGCCATGGAGTCATTGATGGCCCGAGCAAGGGGAGGGAGGCGGAAATCGTCCCACTTGCTGAAAAGGAAATAAGGATACACGGGGATACAGTGGCCGCCCACTCCGACGCTGGGTTGGTGAACATGGGAAAAAGGCTGGGAGTTCGCGGCCGCGATCACCTCTTGCATGTCGAGTCCCTCGCGTTCGGCGTACAGGGCAAACTCGTTGGCCAGCGCGATATTGACGTCGCGGTAGGTGGTTTCCACCAGCTTTGTGTACTCTGCCGCTTCCGCCGAGCTCAGGGCCCGCACCTCCGCTTGCAGGACTGTCTGGTAAAATCGGAGCGCCGCCTCCGTGCTGGCCTGGTCAATGCCGCCCACGATTTTCGGGTAGCGCGCCAGGTCACGGAAAATGCGCCCTGAATAAACTCGTTCGGGGCTGAAGGCAAGCTGGAAATCGGTTCCGGCCTCCAGGTGCGAAGCCGACTGCAGCAATTGGGCCAGCCGGCCCCTCGTTGTCCCCACGGGAAGGGTAGTCTCGTACACGACCAAAGTACCCGGCCGGAGTCCCGCGCCCACGCTCAGGGTCGCGGCATCGATAAAGCGGTAATCTACCTCACAGGCGTCGGTCAGCGCCACGGGGACAATGATCACCACCACCGACGCGGCGGCGGCGGCGGCGGCGGTGTCCGTGGTCGCCCGGAGGCGGCCCTCCCCGTGGACACGGCGCAACGCCTCGGCCAGCCCCTGCTCGGAGTCGAACGGGGCGTCACCATTATTCACCGCTTTCACCACGTCCGCGGCCAGATCGCAGCCGATTACCTCGCGGCCGCTGAGCGCGCACTGGACCGCGAGCGGCAGGCCGATTTTCCCCAGGCCGACCACGCAGACCACGCCGCTCTCGATCGTTTCAGTCACCCAACACCTCCCTGACTGACGGCCGCGATCGCGGTGCCCGTCCGGCCAGACTCTACAATCAGCGTGGCAAGGCGGAGCGCCTCCAGACCATCCTCGGCCGTCACCACGACCGGCTCGGCGGTCCCAGGATCTCCGGCGAACTGGTTGTTCCGCGCCCGCCCCACGGCCATGGCGAATTGCTCAAGTTCCACCCGCAGCGGCTCACGCTTCTCTACCTTGTAGCGGGTCATGCTGCCCTCGCTCACCCCGGTCAGATTCTGCAAGGCTTGCCACTGGGTCGCCGCGTAATCATTGGCATAGAAGTACAAATCCTGCACCAGATAATCGACCACGAACATCCCTCTCTCGCCCGTAAGGGTGAGGGTACGCACCTTGGTGGGGGTCAGCCAGTTTATGTCAAGTGAAGCGATCACTCCATTGGCGAACCGCAGTTGGCCGCAAAGCAAGTCCTCATGGGCGCTGTGGATGCGGCGCTCGGTTTCGGCGAACACCCGGACCACTTCGGTCCCGATCAGAAATCGCAGCACGTCGATGTCATGGGTGGCCAGGTCAAGTACCACCCCAACGTCCTGTACGCGGGCCGGAAACGGCCCCAGGCGGCGGACATGAGCCAGAAACACCCGCCCTAGCTCACCCGTGTCCAGCCGCCGCTTGAGTTCGATGACCGCCGGATTAAAGTGCTCCACGTGGCCCACCGCCAGCAGCGCCCCGTGCCGGCTCGCCAGCGCGGCAAGATCGCGGGCCTCGTCCACGCTGGCGGCGAACGGTTTCTCGATCAGGGTCGCGATGCCGGCCCGAAGCACGTCCCCAGCCACCGCGTGATGGGCAAGCGTGGGAACGGCCGCCACCACGAAATCCGGGCTCGTCCGTTCCAGCAAGTCCTGGTGCCGGGCGAACGCCGGCACGGCGAACCGACGCGCGGCCGCCTCCCGTCGGGCCGGGTCATCCTCTACCATGCCCACGAGCTCGATCCCATCCATCTCGGAAAGAACCCGGAGGTGATTGCGGCCCATCACGCCGCACCCGATAACTGCTGCCTTTAGCACAGGGCCCGGACCTCCCGCACGATGGTCTCCAGATCCCGTTCGCTCAGTTGAGGATGGACAGGGAGGCACAATACCTCGCGCGCCGCCTTCTCCGACTCAGGCAAGCTGTCTTGAAAACCGCGATCGAGGTACAGGGGTTGCTCGTGAACGGGAATGGGGTAGTGGACGGCCGTCCCCACCCCACGCTCACGCAGAGCCGCCGCCACCGCGTCTCGGCGACCATCCGGAATCCGGATCGTGTATTGGTGGTACACATGCGTGTACCCCGACGCCACATGCGGAATCTCCACCTTGCCTTTCAGTCCTTGGTCGAGGAAACAGGCATTGGCCTGCCGTTTCCGGGTGAACTCTCCCAGGCGATGCAATTGCGCCAGCCCAATGGCGGCGTGGATGTCAGTCATCCTCAAATTGTAGCCAAGGATCTCATGCCGATACCGTTCGCTCTGGCCGTGGTTGCGTAAGCGTCGTACCTTTTCCGCCAGGTCGGGATCAGCGGTAGTCAGCATTCCCCCTTCCACCGAGGTAATGTTTTTAGTTGGGTATAGGGAAAAGTTCCCCGTGCCAAAAGTTCCTACTGATTGCCCATTAATGCTCGCTCCGTGCGCTTGGGCCGCGTCCTCCGAGACATGCAGATCATGCCGGCGGGCAATCTCCATCAAGGCTGGCATATCAGCGGGGTAGCCATACAAGTGCACTGGCATAATTGCCCTGGTCCGCTCTGTAACCTTCCGCGCGACCTCTGCTGGGTTCAGATTGAAGGTCTTGGGATCGATGTCAGCGAAGACTGGTTTCGCGCCCACGTACAGAATAGCATTGGCCGAGGCGATAAAGGTGAAAGGCGAGGTGATCACTTCATCTCCGGGCCCAAGGTCAAGGGCCAGCAGATTGAGGTGCAGCGACGCGGTGCCGGACGACGAGGCGACCGCATACTTGGCGCCAATCGCCGTCGCGAACTGCTCCTCGAACGCCGCCACCCGAGCGCCCTGCGCGATCTGGCCGGAACGCAGCACCTCAAGCACGGCTGTTTCCTCGTCAGGCCCGAAGGTGGGTTTGACCACCTGAATCATCTGTATATCCTTTCCCACGGCACACCCAGAAGCCTGGCTGGCCGCCGGCGGCCACGCCAAATAGAACACGGCGCCCAAACGGCCGTTAGACCCTACTCAATTGGCAGTTCAGTTTCGTGTCCACAGCGGGCGCAGACCCCCACCTGGCCGGCAACGGGTCGCCCGGGGACCACGAAGGTAAGTTTCCCGCCGCAGGCGCAGACAAAGCCCGCCAGTCTCGCGGGATTCCCGGTCACCAGGCCATGCGCCGGCACCGAACGAGTGACCACGGCCCCTGCCCCCACGAGGGCGAAGCGCCCAACCGTCACCCCAGGCAAAATGATCGCGCCAGCCCCAATCGCGCAACCGTACCGGAGAAGAATTGGCCCAACATCCCAGTCTTCCGTCGTTTTCAGGCTTCCCTCGGGAGTAATTGCCCTGGGCAACCGATCATTGGTGATACAACAATGAGGCCCCAGAAACACCCCATCCTCGAGCGTGGCGCCGTGGAATACGCTCACGTTGTTCTGAATCTTACATCTATTTCCGATGTGCACGTCAAAATCGACATACACGTTCTTGCCAAGAATGCACTCAGCCCCGATGTGGCTGCCCTCCCGCACCTGCACGCCTTGCCAGATGCGAGTGTGCGCGCCAATGCTGGCCATGGGAGAGACATCGGCGGCGGGATGAATATGGACGGTTTCGTTCACCTAGGGATTATAGCACCGTCTTTCCGTTTCCGATCCTGGCCGGAGCCGCGGGAGTGTCGCGGATGTCGTAATGGTGGCTCATGTGATTGCCGGAGTCCGGATCGCACCGGTCCTGGCTGGTTATCCGATCAGGCGAAGCAGGTCGCCCACTACTCGATCCGCGTCATGATGAACCTCTACAAATTGGCGCGCGGATGTGCCAAGCCGCTGGCGGAGCGCGGCGTCGACTATTACGCGCCTCAGGTTTTCGACGATATTGCTGGGGTTGGTACTGAGGACCGGAATAGCCTCGACCCCATGTGCGTGCTCAAGATCCTGACTAATATAGGTCAAGACACATTTGCCGAGCGCCATGGCCTCGACGGTGAGGAGTCCGTACCACCCGGCCATCAACTGATCGACCACAATGTCACAGCGTTCAAGTTCCGCCCGAATCTCCGCGTGTGGCCGGTTGTGCAAGACCACGAAATCGAACTCGACCCCTTCATCGCGCAATTGCTGGATCGCTTTGTCGACGTACTTCGTCCCTTTGATCCCGGTGTGGCTGGGCGCGTGTACCACCCTGGGGCGCGGATTATTCGAGCGCACCGGCGCCCACCGGCGGAGATCGAGCGGGAACCAGAAGTACGAATACTTCGCCAGATACTGCGCATATTCCGGCTGGGCGAGAATCAGATCCGCATAGCGTTCGGCCATCACGGCCCGCGCTTTCTTCTCGGAAGCCACGCAGCGCTCCGTGCAGTCCGTGCACGTAGCAAACTGGCGGCCGAGCGGCAGAATGGCGTCCCTGGCCCGGACATCACAGCCGAGAAAAATCATTACCACCGTCTTGCGCAGGCATCGCAAGAGCGGCAAATCGCGATTTTGCAGGTCGAGGGAGCCGCCGAATACGAAAATGAAAGTATCGTAGATCAGAATGGATCGGAGTACCAAAAGGACGCTGAGCAAAAGCTGTTCGCGCCGGGACACCCTGCTGAGTCCCACATACTCCGCTGACCGGGGAAGGAGAATCGCCTTATACGGCCGGAGGCGGCGCCATACCTTCGCCATGAACGTGGACGATGAAGATGCACCGCTCCCGTTTCCAGCGCCGTAGAACGGATGCGGTTCCCACGAAATCATGGTCGAGGCGATGTTCCGCCGCGCCAGCGCGTCTTGAATGCTTGGGTTGAGGGTGCCAATCTGGAACATTCCGATCAACACGCGGCGCGGACGACGGCGAGAATGTGCCACCGGGCTCCGCGCCTTCCCCTCCGGTCGGCTTGTCGGGCCATTCGCTCGCATTTCTACCTGCCCATCCCCTGTGTTCTCGTCGTCCAGTCACCAGTGTACCGGTCCAGGCGCGGAGGGTATGCGACCCTCACCCAGGAGGCCGCACGTCTTTCCGCCGCGCTCGGGCCCGGCTACAATGGGGTCTGGGTGGAATCGAGTGCCCCTTGCGCCTCCGAGACCTACAAGATGGGAACGAATACGTGACAGTACTGCCCTCACGGAAGATTTTGATTACGGGCGGCGCCGGCTTTATTGGGTCGGCCCTGATTGCCCGCCTCATCGAACGTTACCAGATTGTCGTCTTCGACACTCTTCAGCGGAATGCCCTGGCAAAGTCCGGACTGGCCGATCATCCCCATCTGCAAATCGTGCAAGGGGATGTCCTTGACCTACCCGCGCTGGAGGGCGCGATGAGCGGGTGCTCAGCCGTTCTGCATCTCGCGGCGGTCGCGGGCGTCGATACGGTTATTCGCCAACCGGTTCGCACGATGACCACCAACCTGGTCGGCACTCTCAACGTGCTTTCCGCCGCCCATCGTCACGGGGGGATTGAGCGGCTGGTTGCCTTTTCCACCAGCGAGGTCTTCGGCACCCATGCCTACAAGGTAGATGAGCTCCACGCTACCTCGCAAGGCGGGGTTGGCGAGGCCCGCTGGACCTATGCCGTAAGCAAGTTAGCGGGCGAGCACATGGCGCACGCCTACTTCGATGAATATAATTTGCCCATCGTAATCGTGCGCCCATTCAACATCTATGGTCCAGGGCAGATTGGCGAGGGCGCTATTCACCATTTCGTGGTCCGCGCTCTCCGGGGCGACGACCTGGTGGTCCATGGGGATGGCTCGCAGATTCGCGCCTGGTGTTATATCGACGATCTCGTGGACGGCACTCTCATGTGCCTGGAGGCGCCCAGCGCCCTGGGAAATACGTTTAATATTGGCAATCCTCGCTCGACCGTCACCATCTATGACCTGGCCGAACGAATTATTCGCCTCGCCAATTCACCCTCCCGCATTTCGTTCAAGCCGATCACCTATGCCGACATTGAATTACGGATCCCCGACATCTCCAAGATGCAAACGATGCTCGGCTATCAGGCCCGGGTAAATCTTGACGACGGGCTTTCCCGTACCCTGGCCTGGTACCGCCAGCGCCATCTCGATTCCGTGCCGGATCTCTAGGCGAGTGCGCAGCCACGGATCGGGAGTGTTCACACGGGATCAGTTTCGTCGGCTCGGCCAAGACGTGGTATTCGAGCCAGGAGTCCTTGTCTTCCATCCGGAGAACATCGAAATTGGGGACAACGTGTACGTTGGGCACAACGCAATTCTGAAGGGCTACTTTAAGAATACGCTGGTGATCGGCGCCAATACCTGGATTGGCCAGCAATGCTTCGTTCATAGCGGAGGCGGCATCACCATCGGCTCCAACGTCGGCATCGGCCCGTCGGTAAGAATCATTACCTCCTCCCATGTGGAAGAAGGCCGAGAGGTACCGGTATTGTATAGCGCCATCGAATTTGCCCCGGTGACGATCGAGGATGACTCGGACCTTGGGGTGGGTTCCATCATCTTGCCCGGAGTCCGGATCGGACGCGGAGCGATCGTCGGGGCGGGCGCCGTGGTTACCCGCTCCGTCCCCGAGTACGCGGTCGTGGCGGGATCGCCGGCCAAGATTCTCCGCTATCGGGGCGAATCAGCGCCTGGAGGGCCGGATGGCGATTAGGCTGACCAGGCCATACACCGATGAGGACGAGTTGCGCGAAATCGCGGGTGTGCTGGCCTCAGGCCATCTCACTCAAGGCCCGAAGGTGGCGGAATTCGAGGCCGGCGTAGCCCAGGCCGTTGGCTGCACGCACGCGATCGCGGTCAGTTCCGCCACCGCCGCCCTTCATCTGGCGGTCTCCGCGCTGGATGTCGGACCAGGGGACGAAGTGGTTGTGGCGGACTTTACCTACCCAGCCACCGGCAATGTGGTCGCCCTGCGCGGTGCCAGGCCGGTCCTGGCCGACATCGATCTGGCGCATTTCGGGATGGACCCTTCAGCCCTCGAACCGCTCTTGAATGATCGTACTCGGGCGGTGATCGTGGTCCATCCGTTCGGGGTTGCCGCGCCCATGATCGAAATCACTCGAATGTGCGGCGCTCGCGGCATTCCGATCATCGAGGATGCCGCCTGCGCGATCGGCGCCACGTATCTCGGGTGCCAGGTTGGCACCCTCGGTGCCATGGGATGCTTCAGCTTCCACCCAAGAAAGGGAATCACCACCGGTGAGGGCGGAATGGTCACCACCAACGACGACCAGCTTGCCGATCGGGTCCGCCGGTTACGGAATCACGGGGCCGTAAAGTTGAACGGCGTCCTTGCCTTCGTGGAGGCCGGGTATAATTACCGGATGAGCGACCTACTCGCCGCCGTGGGAGTGGCGCAACTCCGCAAGCTCGACTTCATTATCGCGGCCCGCCGAGCCGTGGCCCACCGCTATACCGCCGCTCTCTCCGATGTCCCTGGTCTTCGTTGCCCGGTCGAACCTGAAGGCGCGCTCCACACCTATCAGTCCTACATCCTCCTGTTGGCCCCGGAAACGGATCGCGATATCTTTCTTTCCGGCCTCCGTTCTCGCGGCATTGAGTGTACGATTGGCACCTACGCCCTCCATGCACAGCCGTTCTATTGCCAGTCTTTTGGCTACACTCCCGGTCAATTGCCGCAATCGTGGAGAGCCTTCACCAAGACCGTCACCCTGCCGCTATTCGTGGGCATGACCGAGGAGGAGATCACCATGGTGATAGCAGCGGTCAGGGACACCGCGCGCGCCGGCAGAACCTAAAAAGCACGCCATCGGCGATGCTCCTGGTTACTGGGCGCAAGTACCGGGGAATCCGCGCTCTACCGACCGATAGCCAGCTTCAATTGGGTTGCAACCCGTATGAGGCTCCCAGCAACGGACCCGTAGTGCCTGGTGTAGAACCGTTCCAGTCCTTGATAATAGCGTTCCCGACGCGCCCGATCGGCTGCCGATGGCCGATTGAAATGCCATACTGCCGCGGACGGGACGAAATCTACTCGCCAACCGCGTTCGCGGAGTCGTTTGCAGAGATCGTTGTCCTCGAAGTACATGAAAATCGCCTCGTCCAACAAG
>DATBTL010000179.1:0-3715 GCA_036559345.1 Chloroflexota bacterium
CTAGGCCAGGAGATCAGGCCGCGCGATCCTTCACTGATTGCCCAGCGAGATCGCAGTTTGGTCATTCGCTGTGCCGTGACGGGCTGGAACGGCGTGGCGTCGGTCGTGGTCAAGCGGAATGAGGGCGACGATGCGCGCGGCTTCACCGATTGGGCCAGTCTCCAGTTTCTCTCCACCCTGGAGGCGGCCAGGGCGGTAGCGCCCTAGTTTTACGCCGGTGCCATTGAGGAACGCCTGGTGGTGATGGAGGATCTGGGCCCCTCGCGCACCCTGGCGGACGTGCGTCGGGGTCGCGGTGCTTGAGCCATTGGTGGAACTTGGTGGAGCACTGGCCGCGGCGGTACGGGCACGGTGGCCGGAGTTGGGCGACGGGGCGCTCCGCTGGCCGGGAGTCACGGGCGCGTCGTAACGCCCGCGACCGGCTCAGGCGCTCGCCGGTGGCGCGGCCCCTTTTGTGTAGGGATAGAGGGTTCCGCCATCTGGGTAGAGGATCAGCAGGGCATCTTCGCTCCAGGCATGCGTTCCCACGGTGGCCAGTTGTTGTTGCAGGGTCTGTAGGTCCTCGGTGGCGCCATGCGTGCGGGCCGCAAGGTAGCCTATCACCTCAATGTGCCGGCCACCGCGCTGGCGGAACTCCGCGAGGAGTTCCTCGGCGCCGGGGGCCAGCAGGGCAACGATGTGGCTATGCCGCGGCTGCCTGGGCTCAAGCTGCCGATCTCGGCGGAGGATCACCCCGTGGTAGCCCGCTAGCGCGCCCGTGATCACTGTAGTGCTCAGACACCGCAGCATGTGGGTGAGAGTGTCCGCGTCGTGGGGCTCGCCAAGCAGGATGCGCAAGACGAGCCAGAGCAGCGCGACGGTGAAGCCCAGGGCAGTGAGGGCACTGACAACCGTGATGGTTCCCAGGAGCAGCCGTCGGGCCCGGGCGGTGCGCTCGCGCGGCGGATCGGCGGTGGCCGCGCGTTCTAAGCGCATCCAGCCCGTGAGCCAGAAGGCAGTGCCGACCATGCTCGCGGCCAGGCCGAAGCTCAAGCGATCGCGCCACCAGGAGGATCCCATCGAGGCAGCGCCTGAAGCGAATAAGAAGTCCAGCCCTAGCCAGAGCAGAGAGATGACGGCGGGAGCCGCGATGACCAGGCCCAACAAGGTTTGTAGCGCCATGGCGGGTCGGCGTGGCCACGCGATGCCGCCTGGAACCGGCACGGCGACCTCAGCCGCCGCCTGCTTGCGCAGCATCAGCCAATGGTACGCCCATACCATACCCGCCACGAGGAGCAGTGGCAGCACGTCGCGCAGGAAGATCCACTCACCCTCCCGAGGATGGTAGCCGAACAACCGGCGCAGCACTTCGTAGAGGCCGTAGATGCCGCTGCCAAGCGCGGCCGGCACCGCGACCGCTAACACCACATAGAGGTAGAACACACGCAGTAGGCGCCTACCGCCCCGCGCCCGATCATAGAGTTGGCTAGCGGCCCAGATTGAGCCCCCAGCCAGCAGCCAGGAGGCGATCGCGCCCCAGATAATCCAGGCTGAACGAGCGGGCTCCGCAAGGAGGGTGGACTGCCCGGCGCCCAGCAGTTGATCCATGATCTGATAGACCGCTTGGTACAGCCCGGCGGCGAAAAAGCTCAGCGCGAAGCCGGCCGGCAGGTACACCGCCACGTCGTGGAACACATCCTCGGCGCGGGTGCTTCGTTCGCGCCAACCAAGGCGCGCGTAGGCCAGCCAGGCCAGACCATAGGTGAGCAGTTGCGCGCCGGCCTCGATGCCGTCCAGCCTCGACGGCTGGGCGACCGGGGGACCAGGCAGGGTGAGAACGACGTATAGCAGGGTTTGCAAGGCAAAGAGCGCCGTTACGGACGTGGTGGCAAAGACCGCCGCAAGGAACAGGCGGCGCTCGGGGGCGTGTTGTTCCTCGGACGAGGTCGCGGCGCGGCGCTGTGCTACGGTCCAGGAAGCCAGCCAGATGGGCAGGCCGACGAGGAGGGCAGCCAGCGCGAAGGCGACCCGGCTGCGGATGTCATCGGCGCTCAGAAGCGAACTGGACTGCCGGGTCACCGTAGCGATCAAGATAGCCAACAAACTTGCCATGGCATAGAGCACCGCCAGCAGACCGGCAAAGACCATGATATAGGTAAACGCACGCAGAGGTGACCAGCCGATGCCGCCGAATTCGGCGGCTTGCTGCTTCCTGCCTAGCCCGCTCGTCAGGGCGAGCACCAGGAGGATCAAGAGCACGATTGGCAGAAACACGATCATGATGGTAGTCCGCCTTCCTCGCCAGATGCGCTGGTAGAGTTCTCGTTAGGATACTATCCGCGGAGACCCTGTCTGAAACAGGCGCCCTACTGTACGGAACTGTACGAAACTGTGCGAACGGGGTTTCCGCTGCCGCTGGTCGAGGTGCTGAGTGAGAGTATCCATCGTCAAGATCTCGGCCGGCGCCGCGACAAAGCCTGGAGCTACGCGGGCGCGGACAGCCCCACCCTAGGCGTTCCTTACTGGCGGACTTCGCTCACCGCGACCCGTGTGACGAAGACGCCAACAGATCGACAAGAGCGCCGGCCACCCCAACCGGGTCCACCAGCATGTGGAAGTGCTCTCCCTTGATGCGGCGGTAGGCCCAGCCCTCCCGCTGGGCCCGCGCGCCAGCCACATCGTACGCCGCCCCGAATTGAAGGTAGGCGCACGGGGCGTCCGGTCCCTCGGCGAAGCCGGGAATCGGCTCGTCGAAGAAGGCCAAAGGCCGCGGCTGCAACTCGGCCACCAGGCGCCGACGTAGCCGCGCATTGGGGATGGCGTCGACCAGATCCTCCTCCCGCCATTCGGGGAAGCGCCCCCCAGCGGCCAGGTGCGTGCGCAGTTCGCGGGCCAGCGCGGGGGCGGTGGCCCTCATCTCGTCAAGCCGACTCGCGCCGTCGAGCGGCAGAACGGCGTCGACGAAGAGGTAGGCGGCGGTGGCATGCTCCGTGCGTAAGCCGATGGCGGGCAGGAGTGCTCCGGCCCCACTGTGGCCCACCAACACCAGCCCGCGCTCCGCCGGCGCGTCGACCAGCGCCTGGGCTACCGAGGCGACTTCCTGTTCCCAGTAGGGATGCATGCTGGATTCGCGGTCACGGACGACCGGGACAAGGGCATCGTGTCCCTGCCGGCGCAACGCCCGGGCCGCGAGCGACCAGGTGAGCGGGCCGACGAGGGGGCTATGCACGAGGACAAAAAGATTGGATGGAGTCATGGCTAAGATCCTTTCCGCGCCGCACTACATGTCTGATGTGCTCCATTGTAAGGAGCGATAGGCGATGCACGCGGAAGCCAAGATTACCAGCAAGGGACAGGTGACGATCCCGCGCGATCCGCGAGGCTCCGCATGTGGCAGCTGGCGATACCGTGGTCTTTGAAGTCGTCGACGAGAGCGTGCATCTCCGCCCGCGCCATGAGAAGACTATTCAAGCGTTCGCGGGCGCTGGCCGTGCCGGAGCGGGAAAAACGGTGGCCGACATTGTCGCCGAGGTGAGATCGCTGCGCGACCAGTGATCGCGGTCCTCGATACGAACATCGTCGTGGGCGTGTTGGCCGCAAGCACGTCTGGCACGGCCATCTCGTCCTACCATGCAGGGAGTGACCACCTACTAGCGATAAGGGTCAAAAGATGTGGGAACTACAGAGATCATCGCTTGCGTGGCCAAACCGGCAGCCGTGGCCGCCGGATGATAGT
>DATBTL010000180.1:0-3618 GCA_036559345.1 Chloroflexota bacterium
GGCCCGCGTGGCCCCAAGGAGGAATCCGGTCACGTCGGCCGTCCCTACCTGGGCTACAGGACATGCGACGGGATCGCGCCCGCGCGCCGCCAACCAGGAGAACAGGCAGCCGATCGAGGCGGCATAGGTGCGGACGGTAGCTGGGGCCCGGCCCCGTAAGGTCAGGTGATCCAGATAGCGGCTTAGCGCCTCGTCACAGGTGAGGACGCCGGTGGTGGGAGAAGTGACAGACATACGGGCACTTTACCATGAGGTAGGGTTCGCGAGACCGGGTCTATCCACGCACCTTACTGTTTGGTGATGTTGTAGGCGTTGACCGCGCGCAACCGCGCGTCCGCCCGTGCCTTCCGTGCCCGGCCCAGGCGCGTAATCCGCATGGCGATCAGCCCGCCACAGAACCAGATGACCAACAACCCGAGGATTGCGGCGCACACAATCAAGCCACGTGTCGTGGGATCGTTGGGCAAGAAAAACAGCCAGTCATTGATCTGCTGGATAGCGCTGCCGTCCCGATGCGGCATGGGCCGCCCATAGGCCGCCAGGTAGATCCCTTGGGGAACGGGCGAAAGGAACGAGAGTACGCCGGTCATGGCCAGCAGGGCCACGACCACCACCGTGCCGAGGATTATTCGAATAGCCATCCTTGACCCTCCCCGGCCCCATCCTAGCGCACTTTTTCTCCTTGGCGCTATCCCCGTTATGGCCCCCCCCATTTGGGATGCCCGGCATGAGCATCGGATGGCCGCCGGGCTCTGCTTTACCACGCGGTAGGGCCGGACGCGCTGAGAGTGACATCGCCCGCCCGCACCGTGGTAGTGGTCCCATCAACCAGCCGCAGCACCAGACCGCCGTCCTCGGCCACCCCGGCGGCAAGGCCCTGGATCGCCCCCTTGGCCGATTGCACGGTCACCAGCCGGCCCAGGGTCTCCAGTCGGGCCGCCCATGCCTGGCGCGCCAGGACCGCGTCGGCTCGCGCGCGGGCCCGCCAGTGCTCCAGCCCGGCGAGGAGATCGACCAGAATATCCTCACGACGGAGCGGCTGGCAGCTGTGGGCGGTAAGGGAGGTGGCCTGAGGGAACGCGGGATCCGAGGCGTGGACGTTGATCCCGATTCCGGCAAGCAGCCAGGTCGTCCCATCCACCCTTCGCGTCTCGATCAGGATGCCGGCGCACTTCCGCCCCCCAATCAGCGCGTCATTGGGCCATTTCAGGCTCGCGGGCAGTCCGTGCCGTTCCAGGGTTTCCACCAGGGCCAGTCCCACCGCCATGGGGGCCGACCATGCGGGGTCCATGGGGCCCAGCACCACCGTACAGGCCAATCCGGTGTGTGGGGCGGCCACCCAGCGCCGTCCCAACCGCCCGCGGCCGGCGGCCTGGTGGTCCGCCACGATCGCCGCGCCTACGGGCGCTTCCTCCGGAGTCAACCTGGCCGCCAGGGCGTTGGTCGAATCAACCTCCGCCCGATAGATAAGCGGGTCGCCGATTCCCCCCAGCCGCCGCCAGGCCACTTCCCGCCAATCTAGGGGAGAGTAAGAGGACACGGCAACCCAGTGCTCCTTCACAAAAAAGAAGAGAGCGGAAGGCATTTGCCTCCCGCTCTCCAGTTGCTCTCGGGATCTGCCGTAACCCAGCAGGTCGCCTGATCAGGAGGTAATCACCTCACACACAATGCTACGAACTGGGAGCACCGAAGATCCGATGCAACTATGACTGCCCATTCGCATCACCTCCTTCCAGGTAATAATCAACTCTATCGCTAGCATACGCACTCTTCCTTCCGCTGTCAAGGAAAATGAGCGTACTAATCTTTACCGAATCTCAATCGAACTCAACCGGCGCGGGCCCCAGATGAACAGTAGTCCACCGAGTATTCCCGCGATCAGCAGCACCAGCCCGAAGCCCAGGGCGGTGAGAATCGGGGCCAGGGCCGATAATCCCGCGTAGGCGGTGGCGGCAAGCGGCCCGGCGGCCAGGAGTCCGGCCTCCAGGATCCCCAGCGCGGTGCCGCCGACAAAGGAGAGCAGCCACGCCTGCCAGGTAGACATTTGCG
This sequence comes from Chloroflexota bacterium, assembly GCA_036559345.1. Taxonomy (GTDB): domain Bacteria; phylum Chloroflexota; class UBA5177; order JANWHV01; family JANWHV01; genus JANWHV01. The sequence continues at coordinate 2,050 of DATBTL010000180.1, forward strand.
TGATGTTCGTCCAGTCCAGCCGGGGAAAGAGGAGGCTGAGGAGCATGCTCCAGCCAATCAGCGATCCGGAAAATAGCCCCGCTCCGATCACCGCCAACCCCGCCAGGTCCCAGGGCAGGCGGTCGCCGATGATGATCACCGCTACCAGTCCCTCAAGGGCGATCAGTAGGGGAATGTAGATCGCCAGGAATTTATCGCGCAGCACGGTAGCCGCCGCCACCGGCCAGGTGCGGAGCAGGATGAAGGTGCGTGACTCACGGTTGATAATGGTCAGACTCAAAGGGGCTACCAGGGACGAGGTGAGAAAGTTCATCCCTGCCACCGCCAAGAGGAAGCGCAGCCCTGGCGCCAGATGGGCCGATCCGAGGCGGAAGATGAGCGTATAGGAGAAATAGACCGAGACCCCGAGCGGCATGATCAGGGCCGCCCACTGTTGGGGATCTCGCGCGAACACCAGCCACTCCTTGGGTAACAGTGGCGAGAGGCCAAAGAGCGGCCGGCGCAGCAGATGTATTCCCGGCGTGGCGTCACCCAGGCGCGGTGGCTCCTTCAGCCGGCTCGCCTCCTGGAAGTTAGCCCACCCGCCGCTAAAGGTCCGCAACGCCGTCGCGATCGCCACCGCGAAGCTGGCGCCGCCGATCACGGCGAAACACAGACCGTAGCCCAGGGAGACCGCGAACTGCTGGTGCGCGGCCAGGGTCAACCCGGCCGCCGGCCATGAAGGCGGCAATTGTGATAACCACTCGTGGTTCAGGTTCCGTACCAACCCGGTGGCCTGGCTGAGATTCGGCGCCGTGCGGCTGGACCAGATGATCTCCTGCGACAGATAGAAGGCCGCGCCCACGATCGCCCCGCCCACCGTGACCAGGGTTCGGGCGCGGGCGGGCGGGAACACGGTGAGAAAGACGAAGGTCAGCATGGCCCCCAAACAGGTGGGCATGATGGGCATCAAAATGAGCATGAGGACGCTAAACACAAAAAACCCCGCCGGTAGATGCAGTCCCACCCCCAAGCCGATCAGGAAAGGGCCCATTAAGGGAACAACCAGGATGTATTGGCGCAACATCCCCGTCAGCAACTTCTCCGTGAAGACGACCCGCGCCCGGACCGGCGTGGGCAACAGAATTGAGAGATCGGACTTATAGGTGTAGGTGCCGATGGTGAGCGGGAACGAGGCGAGGAACAACATGGCAAAGCTAAGATTGAAGAAGGAAATCAGGGTGCTGAACAGTCGCGGCGTATCCACTCCCTGGGCGCCGGGTAACGCCGGCCCGACCAGATCCAGGGTGCGGGGCGCCAGTTGGAACACGGTCGCATCCACCATCGCCACCGCGAGCAGCACGACCAGCCAGCCCAGCCCGTGCCGCCAACCCCTCCGAAAAAGGGCGTTTCGGGTGGCGCGGAGGCGCATGGCGTAAATCAGCAGCAACATGCGCATCCGGCGGCCTCCCGTGCGCGAGCCGCGACCCACCGCGGTGGGTACCCCGAGCGGGTACCCGGCTCGCCTGTCCTCGGAACCCAGCCACCAACGTAGCAGAGCCGTCCCCGGCTCGCAATGGGCCGAAAACC
>DATBTL010000181.1:0-13562 GCA_036559345.1 Chloroflexota bacterium
CGCGGTGCTTGTCCTGGCCGCGGTGGCCCTTGGCGCCGGGAGCATCGTCTGGCGGCGCCTGGCGACCAGTAGCGATACCGTGCCGGTCAGCACCGCCCTGAGCGAGTTCAAGCGGGGCGCGAAGGGCGACGTGAGTGGACCACCCCGCCCTGGTGTGTATACCTATGCCTTGCGCGGCACTGAGTGCGCCGGCGTACTCGGCGTGCGGCTCTGCCGGGGGTTTCCCTCGCGAGCGCGGGTTATCTTGACCCGCCGGCCAGGCACGATCATCATCGAGGACGACCTCTCGCAAGACCACCTTGAGACGAGCCGGTACGCAATCCATCCGGATGGGCTCTACCTGGCCTGGCAACGCACCCGGATCGTGTTCGGGATCAGCCAGGACGATGCTGCATCAACCGTCCCGGCGACTCTGGCTTTGCCGGCGGCGCTCCGGGTCGGACTCCACTGGAAGCAACACTTTTCCACCGTTGGCGTGCCGGTTGTGACCACCAATCAAGTCACCCGGCAAACCACCATGATCATCGGCGGTACACGGGTTCAGGTGTTCCAGATTGACGCGAGCTCCAGGATCGGCGGAGCGCATCCAGGGACCGAGACCGACAGCACCTGGCATTCGCCCAGTACTGGCATTGACGTACGCCTCATCGTCCATCGTCGGATTGGCGGCACTTTCCCCTATACGATGGATATCGACGCCACCTTGCTCTCATTGAAGCCGCTGGGCTAGATGTGAGGCATCCTGGGCCCCTTACGCGGATTCCCCGATGGGAACAGTGGCTGGACCGAACCGTGCTCGCCCTTGGCCGCTCACCATGGGGAGAATCGGGTCTTGGCCACCCGAGGGGCCTCATGCATGTGTTTCACCTGGTGGAGCGCGTCCTGGCGCGGAGCCACACCCTGTCTCCGCTGAGTCCGGGTGGAATCCTTCGCTACGAGATCGCCCCGCTTCCCGTGCCGGCGATCGGGCCGCGCGGCGGCGAGCTGATTCGGCGTGGCGCCCAGTGCGTTATTCTGCACTTCGATAATCCGACCCTCACGGCTCTTTCAGCCGACGAGCCAGACGTTCGCCGCCTGACCTGGCAGCTCACCCGACTGTGCGGACAGGATCTCGAGGTGCTGGCGCGGCTGGCCCGACAGGGGGTTATTCCGGACGGCATCCAGGCAATCTGGGCCGAGACCCTCGTGTATCAAGCCTTGCGGCGCTACGGGTTCGCGACCCGCTTCGCCATGCCAAGCCTCCGCACTCCATTCGCCCGCCTGTTCATGCTGGCGATGCTGGCAATCCATGGCCGGCCCCGGCATCTGGCCAAGGGAGGCAGGGCGCTGGATCACCTCCGCCTCGGCGAGGCATGGATCAGCATCGAGGCGCTGATGGAGCGTTTCCCTGCTCCGGACTCGCGAGCGCGGGAACTCGGCTAGCTTCAAGGCGGAAGGTCCGAGGTGGTTCTTCGTAGGGGCACCCCTTGTGGGTGCCCTGGTTCGGGCCGCACGCGGGCACCCACAAGGGGTGCCCCTACCAACGTTGGCGGACCTGCGCCAGATCCTACGAGGGCATCATCATCCATCCTGACTGGCATTCAAACGTGACAACTGGCAACAGCCGGCCTCGTTCCTTCGATCCGATCGCAGCCTGAGGCCCGTGCCAGACCCTCAGCGGGCCTCCCGAATCCGCCACACGAACACCCCGCTCAGGGCGGCGCATACGGCGGCCGCCGTGAACAGCACTCCATACGCCACATCTGGGCCGGCGGGGTGGAATACGGTAAGCACGGCGCCGCCGACAAAAGGGGCAGCGGTCTGCGGCAGATTGGTCGACAAGCCCCAAAGTCCGAGATCCTTGGCCGCGAAACCCTCGTCGGGAAGCACGTCCACCGCCAGAGCCCAGTCCACCGCCATGTAGGTACCCAGAGCCAGGCCAAACACCGCCCCAAGAGTCAACACGACATTGACCTGATGGAAAAAGGCGAGACCAAGCAGGGACGAGGACATGAGAATGCTGGCGATGCTGACCAGGAGCCGGCGCCCAATGCGGTCGGAGAACATTCCAGTCACAATCCCGCTCGCCAGCGCCGCCACGGTGGCCACGGCGGCCAGGGCCGCCGCTCCCTGCACGAATTGGGTCAAATGCACCACGTCGCGCGCGTAGAAGGCGACGAAGGTGAACAACGTGTATAGCGCGAGCATCATCATCGCGCGGGTGGCGAACACCCAGGAGAAATCGGGGTCGCGCCAGGGGGCGACCCAGAGGGCCCGCCACGATTGCACCACCGGCCGCGCCAACGCCTGGCCAGGGAGATCGGCAACCACGATGGCGGTCAAACAGGCGCCCCCGCCGATGAGGAGCGCGGTGACTCCGTAAAACGAGGCGACATGCTGGGGCGAAACCAGGATCGCCGCCACCCCGAAACTGACGATGGTCCCCAACATGCTCATCGCGCCCAGATAACCTGAGGCTTCGCCATATTGCCGCGGCGGGACATGATCGGGAATGTATGCCTGGTAGGCGGCGCCGCTCACCGCGTTGCCGAAGCTGGCGAGCAGGTAACCCGCGAACAACAAGCTGACCGAGCTTGTCCAGGTCATGAGCACCAGGCCGGCGGTATCCAGGGCCGCGCCGCCGAGCAGGTACGGTCGACGCCGGCCCCAGGTGCTCACCGATAGGTCGCTCAGGGCACCCGCGATCGGCTGCACGACCATCGAGACGAAGCCGCCAACCCCACCAAGGACCGCGAGCAAAATGGTCGCCCGGGCCGGGTTAGCCAGGGTAGTAAGCTGCGCGGGCACCGCAACCCCAAGGAGAGCCCCTGCATGGAAGCTGAGCGAGAACCAGTACGCGGCCAACATGCATTGGCGAAGGGGAGTGAGCAGTGCCAGTGATCTGGCCTTGATCGTGGTCTCGCCAAGATCACGCATCCATGCAACCCAACCCGATTCCTACAGGCACAACGAAGGCGGTGAGCGCCCATTTCTAGACGTGTCTCGGAGGTCAGGAGAGTGCGGGTTCATCCACCCAGATCGGAGCCGCCCGCCGACTCCTGGCTCATTGGTGAAGATACTGCCGTCCATGCCGTTACGGCAAGCGCCCCGCGTGCCCTGCCGCAGGGCATACGGGGCATGTGAAGATCGGTCGGATCGGTCGGATCGGTCCGATACAATCTCAGGCGCCGCGTAACCAGCGACGGCCCGCTGTTGGGTGGCGGAGTCGCCCGATCACGGGCAGCCCACATCTACGCTATGATTTCCCCATGGAGCGCGCGGGACGGTAGCGGAGGGGCGGGGAGTCAGTGCAAGGCAGGGTCGAGCGGTTTTCGCTCCCTGATGGCGAGGAGGCAGTCATTCACGAACTGCGCGCGCCCCTTGGCGCCGGCGCCGATGCGCTCATCGCGTTTTGGGCCGCGCGCGACCAGGTATCGCCACGAGCGGCCCGCGACATCGAGACCCGCCTTACGGCGCGCGAGGATATCGGCGACCGTTGGTACGTGGCCACCACGATCGAGGGTATTGTCTGTGCTCTGGAGCTTTCCCGCTCGAATCGGATTCCCCATCTCGGTTCGATCCACAATCTGTTTACCACTCCCCATCGCCGTGAGCAGGGCCTGGCTCGTCATGTGCTTGAGGTAGCACTTGACCGTTTTTCCAGCGATGGCGGCCAAGGCGTGCTCGCCCAGACCATTGTCGACTCGCCCTCCCACCGACTCCTCCGAACCTTCGAGTTCGTTGACTACCTGACGATGCCGGATCTGTCGGGAAGAGTAACTACCCGATTTATCTTCGGCGATGCCGAGGCGTTTGACCTCCGATACTTTGGCTCGATCGGGCCCTCAGCCCTCGCCCGGCGCCCATTGCGACGCTCGGACAAGGCGGCCCTCCTCCACCTCCTGAGCGCCCCCGTCCCCTACCTGGTCCGATACCACGCCCTCCAGGCGTATGGCGCCTATGGGGCGGACGAAGCGGTGTTGCTCTTGCTAGATACGCTGGAGCGAGGCAAGGGCGCCTCGATTCTCGGGGTGGCCGCCGAAGGGACGCCTGCCGCGTTGGGCACGGTGTTGCCCGCCGATTTGCCCACTGGTCCTCAACCATACCGAGACCATGTGCGCATGCTGGACCTCTTTGCCACGCCCGGACATGAGGCCGCTTTGGCGCCGGTGCTGGAGGCATTGCTAGTCAGGGCGGATGTGCTGCCGGGGGTCCGGCGCCTGAACAGCGTGGTCGACGCCGCGAATCTCGCGGTCCGAACCACCCTGGAAGAAGCAGGATTTGAGTATGCCGGCACCCTCCACGAGTTTGTCGCCCTTGGCGGGCTGCGCGCCGATGGCGTGTTCTACGAGTTGACCCGCGAGGAGCCGGTTGCACCCGTGGAACCAACCGTGGCCGCGTCTCCCGCGTAGCCACCGCCGCGAACAGATCCGTCCGATCCGTCCGATTGGACATCCCAGAGTGAAGCCTCGCTCCGGTACACTAAAGCGAAATGGGACGCGCCGGAACGAGGCGCCTCCCCATCCCTTAAAGCACTCAATGAACAAGGAGCGGAGTATGCAAGCAATCGTGCAGCGCGCTACCGGCGGTCCGGAAGTTTTGCGCCTGGAGAAGGTGCCGGACCTGCTGCCGGGGCCCGGCCAGGTGGTGGTCCGATTGCGAGCCGCCGCCCTCAATCGACGCGACCTCTACATTCGTTTGGGTCAGTACGCCGGGATTACGCTTCCCATTACCCCTGGGGCGGATGGGGCGGGCGAGATCCTCGCGTTGGGCGAAGGGGTAACCAATATCTCCCCCGGCCAGGAAGTGGTGATCAACCCCTCGTTGGAGTGGGGCGACGACCCACGTATCCCCGGATCCTCCTGGCGAATCCTTGGCTTGCCGGAAAACGGCACCTATGCCCAACAGGTTTTGGTCCCCGCGTCCGCCGTGTTCTCCAAGCCGGAAGCCCTTTCCTGGGAGGATACCGCCGCTCTCCCGCTTGCCGGACTGACCGCGTACCGCGCCCTGGTGACCCGAGGGCAGGTTCAGGTTGGTCAGACGGTGCTTATCCCTGGAATTGGCGGTGGTGTCTCGTCCTTCATCCTCCTATTCGCCAGGCGTCTGGGCGCCCGCGTGCTGGTAACCTCCAGCAGCGACCACAAGCTGGCCCGCGCGCGCGAACTTGGTGCCGACGCGGGTTTCAACTATAAGACCCAGAATTGGGTGCAAGAGGTGCGGCAGGCTACCGGAGGGCTCGGTCCCGATCTGGTGGTCGATAGCGTCGCGGGCGACACCTTCAATCATATTCTCGATGTGATCCGGCCCGGCGGCCGCATCGTGACCTACGGATCGACCCTGGGGGCGGCGCCCGAGGTGGTGGTCCGGCGGATATTCTGGAAGCAACTCGACGTGCTGGGCTCTACCATGGGGACGCCGGCGGAGTTCCAGGCGATGCTCGATATGTTTGCCGATGGGACGCTGCGCCCGGCGGTGGATCAAGTGTTCCCCCTTGCCGAGGCGGGCGCCGCTCAATCCCGTATGCAAGAGTCGGCCCAGTTCGGCAAAATCGTCTTATCAATCGGCTAGGAAGCCGCTAACCAGCCCAGTGGAGCGTCAAGGACCGTTTGCCATGTACACCCGACCGCAGTCGTCGTCCCTGCCATCCGACCGTTGTCGGAGGCCCGGGCGAATCGTACGCTCGTGATTCTAATTGACCAGAGGAGAAGAAGGTGCCGACACTGGGTGAGACCTTGCGCGACGCGAGAGGGAAGAAGAAGGCGAAACTCAGCCAGGTAGAGGCGGACACCCGCATTGCTCGCGACAAGTTGGAGGCCCTGGAGTCCGACCGTTTGGACGCCCTGCCGGATGATGTCTATACCCGCGGCGCCATCCGGAACTACGCGCTCTATTTGGGCCTCGACGCGGACCAAACCCTGGCCCTCTATCGAGACGCCCGCCCGGCTCAAGTGGTCGCCCGCCCGCTGTCCCAGGTTGGGACGGTCACGCGCTTGACCCCGCTTACCTATGCCATGATTTCGGCGCTGACCGTTATCCTGGTAGTGGTGGCCCTATTCGTCACCCATATTATTTAGGATCCTCCCACGCCAAGCCGGGCCGGCTCGATCCGCCGCCGCGCCCGAGGCGCCGGGGTGCGTGATTGGCCGTACCGGTATCATGCATGAGAGAGAGGAGCGTTCGATGGCGGCAGACAGTTCATTTGACGTGGTCTCGGAGTTCGATCGCCAGGAGTTGGTTAACGCTATCGACCAGACGTTGCGGGAAGTTCACACCCGCTACGACCTGAAGGACAGCGGCTCTACCATCGTGCTTGAGAAAACCGAGGTCGAGTTGAAGGCGCCGGACACGATGACCCAAAACGCGGTCCGCGACATCTTGCAGTCCAAAATGATTGGACGGAAGCTGTCCCTCAAGATCATCAAGTTCGAGGAGCCAGTCGAAGCCCTGGGGGGAAGCGTCCGTCAGGTGGGCACCTTACAAATGGGGCTCAGCCAGGAGTTGGCGAAGGAAATAAGCAAGCTGCTCCGTGACAACTTCCCCAAGGTCAAGAGCCAGATCCAGGGCGACGCTATCCGGGTCACCAGTAAGAGCAAGGACGATCTGCAGGCAGTGCAGGCGACCTTGCGGGGGAAGGACTATCCCGTGCCGATCCAGTTCACGAATTACCGGTAGCACCATGGTGAATGAATCCATGGCTTGCCGCTTGCGGGTGTCTCGCGCTATCAGTCAGTTCCGTCATCCGGCGGTTTCGTCCCCGGAGTCATTCCGCGGGCAGATCGTCGGCGGCCCGGGGTTGACCCGATGAGTTCCCCTGGAGCCGGGAGGGCGGATCAGGGAGGTAGGCGACCGTCCGCCTTCCAGAGCTTGCCCAATTGGCTCAGCCTATTCCGGCTCCTGAGCTCGCCCGCGATTGCCGCATTGCTCTTGATTAACGCGCACGGCCTCCGCGTCGTGGCCGCGCTCCTGTTCGCGGCGGCCTCGATCACTGATTATCTGGACGGTTATCTAGCCCGCCGGATGAAGGTGGTGAGCTCGCTCGGGGTATTCATGGATCTGGCGGCGGACAAGATCTTGGTGTCCACCGTCCTGATCATCCTCACCGGAACCGGCGCCGTGCCCTCTTGGATGGCGGCCGTAATCGTCGCGCGCGAGTTTATCGTGGCCGGCCTACGGAGCCAGGCGGCGGCCAAGGGAGTGGCAATTGGGGCCAGTCAACTTGGCAAGTGGAAGACCGCGATCACCCTGGTGGCTCTCTTGCTGGCCGTGCTCGACCTCGATAGAACTCTCGTGCTGGCCGGTCTCTGGATCACCACGGCGATCACTATCGCTTCCGCCCTCGACTACATTATCAGCCACTGGAAAATCACGATCCATCCCTGATGTCCTTCTGGCGCTTTTCGGTAGAATAGGGTGGATACACCGCGTGCCGGATTCATGGGGAAAGAGGTAGCCAGACTAACTGTATGAGTGAAGTAGAGGAACTTACCGCGCGCCGCCAGATGGTGGACGATCTGCGGGCTCGGGGCATCGATCCGTATCCCCCTCGGGTGACCCGCACCCACACGGCCGCCGAGGCGGTGGCTGCCTTCGACCCGGACCTGCCCGAGGATGAGGCTGAGTCGCGGCCCGCGATCAGCATTGCCGGTCGGATGGTTACCCAGCGAGTCCAGGGAAAAGCCGGTTTCGCCCATGTGCTGGATGGGAGCGGCAGGGTCCAGATCTACTGCCGTCAAGACGTGGTCGGCGAGGAATCCTACGCGCTTTTCAAGAACCTCCATCCCGGTGACTTCATCTGGGCCTCGGGACATATGTTCCGGACCCGCGCCGGCGAGATAACCCTCAAGGCCGCCGAAATCCGCTTGATCGCCAAGTCACTCCGCCCACTCCCCGATAAGTTCCATGGAGTGAGTGACATTGAGGTACGCTACCGGAAGCGCTATCTCGATATGATCGCCAATCGCGAAAGTTATGACCGCTTGGCGGCGCGCTCGCGCATCACCTCGCTGCTGCGCCGATGGCTGGAGGATCGCGGCTTCCTTGAGGTGGAGACGCCAGTCCTCCAACCTCTTTATGGGGGGGCGCATGCCCGGCCGTTCACCACCCACTTTAACGCGATGGGCGAGGATCTGTACCTCCGGATCGCCCTGGAACTCTATCACAAGCGCCTGCTGGTGGGCGGGATCGACAAGTTGTTCGAGATCGGGCGGGTGTTCCGGAACGAGGGCGTTTCCCGGAAACACAACCCCGAATTCACCATGCTCGAACTCTACTGGGCCTACGCCGACTATCACGACATCATGCGCCTGGTAGAGTCGCTGGTCGCGGATACGGCGGTTGCCCTCTATGGCAGTCCCATCCTCCACCAGGGCGAACGCACGATCGACCTTACTCCACCGTGGCCGCGGATCCCACTCCGCGAGGCAATCCTGACCAGGTGCGGGATTGATTTCGCCGCCTATCCCGCCGGACAGGAGGCAGCGCTGATCGCCGCCGCGCGGGAGCGGGGACTGTTCCTGCCGCCAGGCACCCTGCGCGGCAAGGTCATCGACGAATTACTCTCCACCTTCGTGGAGCCCACCCTGGTTGATCCGGTGTTCCTGATCGACTATCCGATCGAACTCTCACCCTTCGCCAAGACCAAGATGGACGATCCCACCCTGGTGGAGCGCTTCGAGGCTTTCGCCGGCACGGTTGAACTGGCGAATGCCTTCACCGAACTGAACGATCCCCAGGACCAGCGGCGCCGTTTCGAGGCCCAGGCCGCCGATCGGGCCTCGGGCGATCAGGAAGCCCACGGGTTTGACGAGGACTTTCTCGAGGCCATGGAGCATGGAATGCCTCCGGCGGGCGGCCTGGGGATCGGGGTCGATCGGCTGGCGATGTTCCTTACCGGGGCCGATACGATCAAGGATGTAGTATTCTTCCCCCATATGCGGCGCGGAACCGCCCTGGAGGACGAGCCGGGGACGCCGCTCATCGGCCCAGAGTAAGCTCATCGGGTTCGCGGCACCTACCTTGTAGCGTGCGCGGCCCTGAGAGGAGAGAATTGTGCCTACCAAGGTTCGTAAGGCCGTGATTCCCGCCGCGGGACTGGGTACCCGGCTCCTTCCCGCCACCAAGGCGGTGCCCAAGGAGATGCTCCCGGTGGTGGACAAGCCGGTGATCCAGTACATCGTCGAGGAGGCGGCCGCCAGCGGCATTGAGCAGGTGATCATCGTCACCAGCCGGGGGAAGCAAGCACTCGAGGATCATTTCGACCGCAACTTCGAGCTTGAATACCGGCTGAAGCAGAGCGGAAAGACTGCCTTGCTGGAGGCGGTGATCCATGTGGCCACCATGGTCGAGGTGGTGTTCGTCCGCCAGCCCGAGCCTCTCGGGAACGGACACGCCGTGCTGTGCGCCCGCAACGTGGTGGGGAACGAGCCCTTCGCCATGCTGTGGGGCGATGACTTCGTGGATTACGGCAACCCTCCCGTGCAGCCGTGCGTGGCCCAGCTCATGGCGGTGTACGAGAGGTTCGGGGCCAGTGTCCTGGCGGCCATCCACGCGCCGCGCGAGGATTGGAATAAGTACGGGATGATCGCCCATGACCAGATCGACGACCGCACATTCAAGGTCAAATCAATCGTGGAGAAGCCCCCTATCGAGGAGTCTCCCTCGGATCTGGCCCAGGTCAAGGGCTGCATCCTGACGCCCGAAATCTTCGAGATTCTCGCCTCTACTCCCCGGGGAAAGGGCAACGAGATCTGGCTGATCGACGCCATCCAGGCCCTACTCGCGTCGCAGCCGGTCTATGCCTATGTCTTCGAGGGCAATCGCTACGATACGGGGAACCAGCTCGAGTACGTGAAGGCAAACGTTGAACTAGCCCTGGGGCGTCCAGAATTGGCCGAACCCTTGCGGTCGTACCTTCGGCGCCTCGTGGCCAGCTTCGGAGCCTGACACGAGAGTGAAAGTCACATCACTCCGGGTCTGGCCCCGTGCCGGGATCGCGCTGCTGTGTTCCGCCGCCCTGATCTGCCCTACCCAAGCCGGGGCCCGTCTTGCCCCCGCTCCGCCTGCCCCCCTGACCATAGGGTTGACGCAGGAGCCCGATACGTTGAACCCCCTCCTTACCCAGTCTCCCGCCGCTCAGGCGGTCGATACCGCCATCTTTGATGGCCTGCTGCGCGTGAACAGCCACAATAGCCTGCAACCGAGCCTGGCGGCAACCTGGAGCCACTCGCGCGACGGAAAAACCTGGACCTTCCACTTGCGCCGAGGGGTGCGGTGGGCCGACGGCGTGCCCTTGACCAGCGCCGACGTGGCCTGGACCTACCAACAAATCGCCAATCCTGGAAATCAGGTAGCAAGCACCCTGGGGTGGGATCAAGTCGACCGCCTGACCACTCCCGATCCGAATACGGTGATCATGCACCTGCGCCGTGTCCTTGCCCCCTGGTTGCTGGAGGTTGGGACGACCGCGATTCTCCCGCGACATGCCCTGGTGACCGCCCACAACCTGGGGGCCGCTCCGTTCAACCGCCGCCCATTCGGGACCGGCCCCTACCAGGTCGTCAGCTGGACGCCCGGTCGGCGCATTGTTCTCACCGCGAACCCCCATTCCTGGCCGGTCCACCCACGCTTTACAACCCTGATCTTCCGCTTCTTCCCTGATGACACACACCAGTTGGCCGCGCTGCAAGCGGGAAGCATACAGATTGGGCAGATTAACGCCGGCCAGGCGGCCTACGCCGCGCGAGTTGGGCTCCGGGTGATTCGGGCGCCCAGCATGACCTGGTACCATGTGGATCTCAAGCAGTGGGGGCCGCTCCGCGACCTGGCGGTCCGGAAGGCGCTCGATTACGCCACGCCGCGCGACCAGATCCTGCGGGACGTGGCCTCCGGCTTTGGCCAGACCGCCTTCGCCGATCAGGCGCCCTCGCTCACCCCCTACTATGATCCCAGTTTGCGCCCGCGAGCCTACCTGCCCACCCGCGCCTCGGCCATGCTGGCCGGCGCGGGTTACCATCGCGACCCGACTGGGTTCCTGACCCGCTGCACGACAGTGAAGACCGCGAGAACCTGCATTCCCCTGGCGATTTCCCTGTGGAACATCCAGGGCGATTCGTTCGGCGCCGGCATCAACCGCTTGCTGGTCGGTGCCTGGACGCGGCTGGGAGTGCGCGTGACCCTTCATCAGGCCCCAGCAGCCCAGTTGTTCGGACCCACCGGTCCACAGTTTACCCACGCGGCGACCGGCATCACCTATGCCTGGACCAATGGCGACGACCCGGATGATCGTTTCTATTGGAATAGCGCCTCCATTCCATCGTATCCCACCGTGTCGGGAGGGAATGACGTCGCCTACTTTCACCGCTTCAGCTTCCAGACCACCATAGATGCGCTGACCAACCTTGGGGCCGCGACCATTCCCACCGCCTCGCGCCAGATCGTCTACCGGCGGATTCAGTCGCTGCTCCTGGGCCAGGTACCGGTTGTTTTCCTCTATTGGGCCGACCAACTCTGGCTTGTCCCCCCAACGTTGCGGGGCTTTGCCGTAAATCCCTTTACACCGTTTGATTGGAATATTGCTACCTGGCGCTAACCTAAAGTGCGCTGGTGTACCATGAACAGGAGTTAACCCAACCAATACATTCATTATCTTGGGAGACCTTCATGACCGCCAGCCCTTCTCTTTTGCCGCGTTGGGACTTGACCTCGGTCTTTCCCAGCCTCGACTCGCCGCCGTTTGACCAGGCGCTCGCCACCCTCGGGTCATCGCTCCTTACCCTGGCGGCGCGGCTGGATACCCTGCCGATTGCCGTTGACGAACAGCCCGAGATCAACCCTGAGACCGTGGCTGCCATTGAGACCCTGATTCGCCAGACAAATGCGACGGGCGAACAGGTCCGTACGCTTGGCGCGTATGTGTATGGCTTTGTCAGCACGGACTCCCGAGATGAACTGGCCCAGGCCACTCTGAGCCGCTTTCAGAACCTCCTGGTGCGGGTGCGACAGACGCACACCCGTTTCGTGGCCTGGATCGGAATCCTGGATGTCGAGCGGTTGATTGCCGCGTCGAGCCTGGCCGCCGAGCATGCCTACTTTCTCCGCCAAGCGGTCATCCAGGCGCGTCACTTGATGTCTCCCGCCGAGGAGGATCTGGCCGCCGCGCTCGAACCCTCTTCCGGGAGCGCCTGGGACAATCTGCACGGCAATGTAACGTCACAGTTGCTGGTGGCCATTCCCGGCGAGCCGCCAATCCCGCTCAGCCTGGCCCGTGCTCGGGCCACCGATCCGGATCGCGAGATCCGCCGCCACGCGCACGAGGCCGAGATCGTGGCCCTCCGGGAGAACGCGCTGCCGGGGGCCGCGGCCCTCAACGGGATCAAGGGCCAGGTGCTGGTGCTTGCCGACCGCCGGGGGTGGGAATCGCCTCTTGACGAAACGCTGTTTTCCTGTCACATGGATCGCCAGACCCTTGATGCCATGCTGGGAGCGGCCTACGACGCGCTCCCCGACTTCCGCCGCTATCTGAAAGCGAAGGCGCGGGCCCTGCGCTTGCCCATCCTGGCCTGGTACGACCTGTCCGCGCCCGTGGGCCGGAGCACGCGGGCCTGGACCTTTGACGACGCCGCGTCGTTCATCGTGGAACAGTTCGCGTCCTACTCGCCGCGACTCAGCGGGCTGGCTGCCCGCGCCTTCCACGACCGCTGGATCGATGCCGAGCCGCGAGCCGGGAAGCGGGACGGCGCCTTCTGCATGGAGCTACGGGACGACGAATCCCGCATACTGGCGAACTTCACCCCCTCCTTCGACAGTGTCGGCACCCTGGCGCACGAGCTGGGGCATGCCTACCATAACCTGTGCCTGGCCGAACGGACCCCTCTGCAGCAAGACACCCCCATGACCCTGGCCGAGACCGCGAGTATCTTTTGCGAGACGATCATCTTTCACGCGGGATTGCGCCAGGCCGACCAAGAGGAGCAACTGGCCCTCCTTGAGGGCACGCTGCAGAGCCAGTGCCAGGTGGTAGTAGACATCCTCAGCCGCTTCCTCTTCGAGCAACGCCTCTTCGAGCAACGGCGCGAGCGGGAGCTCTCAATCGAGGAACTGAATCAGTTGATGCTGACCGCCCAGCGCGAAACCTATGGTGATGCGCTAGACCCGTCCACCCTGCACCCCTACATGTGGCTGGCCAAGGGGCACTACTACAGTAGCGGGTTGTCGTACTACAACTTTCCCTATATGTTTGGTCTTCTGTTCGGCCTCGGTCTCTATGCGCGCTATCAAGCCGATCTCGAGCCGTTCAAGGCGCAATACGACCGTTTGCTCTCCTCCACCGGGATGGCGGACGCGGCGGCCCTCGCGACGGACTTCGGGATCGATATTCGGGACAAGAGCTTCTGGGCCGGCAGTTTCTCGGTGATCCGGGGCGACATAGACCGCTTCGAAGCGATAGTTAAGTCTCGGGTCGGTCGGACATAAGGTTTGACCTGCCGCCGTCCCGCTCAGGTCGCGTTCACTACCACCCTGGAACCATCGTTCCCCTTGGTCACCTCAATGTGGACGTCGAAGCGATCCTTCAGTTCGTCAATGTG
>DATBTL010000182.1:0-8679 GCA_036559345.1 Chloroflexota bacterium
GCAGCGGGGCGCCAATGGGCTGACCGAAGGCGAGATCGTGATCGAGGAAAGCGCCATTCGCGAGGTGGTTCGCGCCTACACGCGGGAGGCGGGCGTGCGTACCCTGGAGCGCCAGATCGCCTCGCTCTGCCGCAAGGTGGCACGCGAGATTAGCGAACGTACGACGGACTCCAGCGCCGCCAACGGTCCCGCCGAAAGCGATGTAACCATCGCCAAGGATACGAGCACCCACGGAGCCCAGGCGCCGATCCTTGAGATGCCGTCCGCGAACCCAACCGATCTGGGAGAGATCGATCCGGTGGGGGATGGTGCCGGGGACGCGACCTCTGGGGCAACGGCTCGGCCGGTGATTGTGGACGTGGCCGCGGTGCATCGTTTGCTTGGCCGTGAGCAATTTCACAACGAGCAGGCGGAACGAATCGACCGTCCAGGAGTGGCGACCGGACTGGTATGGACTCCCGTGGGAGGTGACATCGTCTTCGTCGAGGCGGCGCGCACCCCAAGCAAGGAGGAGCGGCTCGTCCTGACGGGGCAGCTGGGCGATGTCATGAAGGAGTCCGCGCAGGCGGCCCTGACCTGCGTGCGGGCCGGATCGACCCGGCTAGGGATCGATCAAGCCCTGTGGGACCAGAGTACGCTGCACATCCATGTGCCAGCCGGGGCGGTGCCAAAGGATGGCCCCTCGGCGGGCGTGACCATGGCCCTGGCCATCGCCTCGTTGATGACCGGCCGCCCGGTGCGGGCGGATCTGGCCCTGACCGGGGAAATCACCCTCCGCGGCAAGGTCTTGCCCGTGGGCGGGATCAAGGAGAAGATGCTTGGGGCGCACCGGGCCGGCATTCGCACGGTCCTGATCCCTCGCCAAAACGAGCGGGATCTCGACGACCTGCCGCCGGAACTGCGCGCGGAGATGCGGTTCATCCCGGTAAGCGAGATTCAAGAAGTGTTCGACGAGGCGCTCCTCCCGGTGGTGACGGAGCCCATTTTGGAGGCGGAACGTATTTCCGCCTGAGAACCTGGCCGGGGTGAGGCGGCATGTCGGCCTCCTCACCGCCGCCAGGGCCCGCTCAGTCGACGTGAAACACTTCTTTCAGAGCCGCCCACCACTCGCCCGGCTGGGCCTCCTCGACCGGCACCTGCATGGGGTCGGTGATGCTCCACCACTCCCGCGTCTTCGGGTCGGCGGCCATTCTGGCCATATCCGCCTGGTAGTCGTCGCCGATGTACTCGTAGTAGGCAAACAGCATGTTCTCCAGGCGAAAGATGGAATAATTCCGGATATTGCAGTCGTGGATGGTCGCCAGCACCTCCGGCCACACGTCTTGATGAATCCGCTCGTACTCCTCGATAGCCTTCGACTGCACGCCAATCAGCATCCCCTTACGTTGCACCAGCAACCTCCTTCCTCTCCCACCATCATAGCTCATGCAAGGTCGCGCTCACCTGGTCGCCGTCAATCTCCAGCATCCCGTAGGACGGCCGGGGCTGTTGCCTCGGCTGGGTGGGCGAGCCGGGATTAAACAAGCGTACCAGCCCCCGTTGCTGATTGTGGGGCTCGTGGCTGTGACCGAATACCACCACTCGGACCTCGGGATGATCGGCGAAGCAGGCCATCGCCCGCGCCGGGGTGCTCGCTCCCGACCCGAGGTGCCCATGCGTCAACCCGATTGCCAGATCCTCGAATGGGAGAATCAAGGTACCGCTCAGCGTATGCTGGAGGGCGGGCGGATCCATGTTGCCATAGACGCCCCACACCGGGGCGATGGTGCGTAAACGGTCCAGCACCTCAGGGCACACCAGATCACCAGCGTGCAGGATGCCGTCCACTCCCGCGAAGGCATCTAGCAGCGCGTCGGGTAGCTCTACCCGGCCGCTTGGAAGATGGGTATCACTGAGCACACCCAGCCGTTTCATGTCGTACCTCTCGTTCCCGTGACGTGAATGAGGGGGCGCTGCCGCGCCATATTAACATCCTACCACCGGCAAAGTTTGCCACAACCCTAGCCGCCCCGCCCCCAACCACGGTAAGATAGCGCACGGGGAGACGGCTGCATGGAAGAAACACCTGGCATGCCATCAAGTCCGATTGTACTTGATGGCACCCCGCTCGCGCTTGCGGACGTAGGAGCGGTTGCTCGCAAGGGCGCTCCCGTGGTCCTGGCGGATTCCGCGCGGAACGCGATGGCGCGCGGCCGCGCGCTCATCGAGTCCATCGTGGCCCATGGCGACACGGTGTATGGGGTAAACACGGGCTTCGGCAGCCTGGCCCGGGTCCGGGTCTCCCCGGCTGAGTTGCTGGAGTTGCAACGGAATCTGGTGCGGAGTCACGCCGCCGGCGTGGGAGATCCGCTGCCGCTTGAGGTGACGCGGGCGATGTTGCTGATCACCGCCGCCAGTCTGGCCCGCGGCTATTCCGGAGTACGGCCAGGGCTGGTCGATGGCCTGCTGGCCCTTCTCAATGCCGGGGTGCATCCCGTGATTCCCTGGCAGGGTTCCCTTGGGGCCAGCGGCGACCTGGCTCCCCTTGCCCATATGGCCCTGGTGTTGATCGGCGAGGGCGAGGCGTTGTACCGCGGCGAACGGCTGCCGGGCGATCAGGCATTGGCCCGCGCCGGCCTGGTCCCCTTAACCCTAGAGGCCAAGGAGGGTCTGGCCCTGATCAATGGCACCCACCTGATGAGCGCGGTCGGCGTCCTCTGTATTGTCGACGCGGAGTACTTGCTCCAGGTCGCCGAGGCCACGGCGGCGATGAGTGTCGATGCGCTCCGCGGCACCGATACCGCCTTCGACCCGAGAATCCAGCAACTTCGCGCTCACACAGGCCAGACCGCCTCCGCGGCGGCGCTGCGGGAGTGGCTGGCCGGGAGCGAGATCCGGGCCGGTCACGCCGGCTGCGCCCGAGTCCAGGATCCCTACACCCTCCGTTGCATCCCCCAGGTGCTGGGGGCGGTGCGGGAAGCGGTGGGGCACGCGCGTCAGATTTTTGGCCGCGAACTGGGCGCCGTCACCGACAATCCGCTCTGTTTCCCCGACGATGAAGAGGTGCTCTCCGGGGGAAATTTTCATGGCCAGCCCCTTGCCCTGCCGCTTGACTACCTGGCCATTGCCTTGACCACGCTCGGCGGATTCAGCGAGCGCCGCACCTACGCCCTGGTCAGCACCTGGGAGGGTGATGCGGCCCTCCCCGTGTACCTGACCCCCAACCCCGGCTTGAACTCCGGCGTGATGATCGCGCAATATGTGGCCGCCTCGCTCGTGGCGGAGAACAAGATCCTCGCCCATCCCGCCAGTGTCGACTCCATTCCAACCTCCGCCGGGATCGAGGACTACGTGAGCATGGGCGCTACCGCCGCCTGGAAGGCCCGGCGCGTCCTGGAGAATACCACCCGAGCCATTGCCATTGAACTGCTCTGCGCCGCCCAGGCCATAGAGTGCCGGCGGCCTCTTCACAGTAGCCCGCGCCTTGAGGCATTGTTGTCCCAGGTACGGGCCATCGTTCCACCGCTGGATGCCGATCGGAGCCTTGGACCCGATATCGAGATCATCTCAGACGCCATAAGGAGTGGTAAATTCGTCCTAGCCTAAATGGGTGCCAAGGGAATCTTTCTCTTGAAAACCGCGAGCCACCCATTCATCCTAGCCCGTTCTGGGACTGTTGGTCGGTCCGTACTCGTCCCCATACTGGTGCCAGGTACCTGTTTGAGGCACCCTAGTTCACTGGAGACTGGCGTACGATGCGAGTGAAATCCGTACTCTCCTTCCCCTGCCGGGTGGCAGCGGTTGCCTCATTCGTCCTCCTCGCCGGTTTCGCTCCGAGCGTGGCCGGGAATAGCCGGTCGTTCGCGGCGCAGGCCAGCCGCCCTGGCACTCCCGACCCCCGCTTCGGCGTGGTGGAGGCATGGCGCGCGCCCACGGCCGCTTCGCAAATCGGCGTCGGTTGGGAGCGCCTTACGTTCTGGTGGAAGAATATCCAACCGAGTGGGCCAAACTCCTATAACCTCTGGGCCACCGACCGCGATCACCAGATCAATCACGAGATCGCGACCGGCCGCCAACTGGTCGGTCTATTGATCAATACGCCCGATTGGGCGGCGGTGAATCCAGTCGAGCACGGCGGCTCCATTCCCAAGGGCCTCTATCTGCCGTACAACGACCCCCATAACTACTGGGGTCACTTCGTCAAGCTGATAGCCGCTCACTACAAGGGCCGGATCAACGACTGGATTCTCTGGAACGAAGTCAGCATCCCGACCGGAAAGTGGCGTACCTGGCACGGCTCGGTCGCCGATTACGCGCAACTGGTGAAGGTCGCGTACCAATCGGCGAAGGCAGTCAATCCCCAGGCAAAGATCATTCTCTCCGGTGATCCCTACTGGTACGACCATGGCGCCTTCTTCACCACCCTGATGCAAGATCTCTCTCACGAGCCGGGCGCCGCCGCGAACCAGGACTACTTCGACGCCGCGAACCTCCACCTGTATAGCCGGCCCAGCGACTACCGGATGATCATCACGCTCTACAACCAGATCATGGCCCGCTACGGGATCCAGAAACCGATGTGGTTGTCCGAAACCAACGCCCTGCCCTATAACGACCCGATTCGCCGCTACGCTCGATCTGGCTTCTTTGGCACCATGCAGGACCAGGCGTCGTATATCATCGAGGCTTTTTCCCTGGCCCTGGCCTTGAACGTCCAGCATATCGAAGTGAACCGCATGGTGGACGGCACGGATTTCACCGCCGGCGGTGAACCCTTCGGACTGATCCGGAACAACCACACGGCCCGCCCCGAGTACTTCGCCTATCAGGCCGCCACGGCGCTCTATGCCGGGGTGACCGACGGCGCCATCAGCTACGACAAGCGTAGCCAAATCTACGTGGTCACCCTGCATAAGCCTGGCGCCACCCTCTACGTCACCTGGAACCAAAGCCCGATTTCTCATCAGGTGCGTATCCCGGCTCTGACTGGTACCGCGATTGCCTACGACAAATTCGGTAAGGGTAATGAGGTGTCCGCCCACGGCAACAGCTATCGTTTCACCCTCCAGCCATCCACCGACAATACCGACCCGGCGGACCCCAAGGATTACGTCATTGGCGGCAGCCCGGTGATTTTGGTGCAGTCACGGTAGTAAGCTACCGACCCGTCTCGGCTGTTACCTTCCGATCACCGCTTGGCACATGCATTTATGTACGCAATGTCTTCTTGGATGGTGTGCGGTGACTCGGAGCGGAAGGGCCTTTCCGCTCCGAGTTGTCCGCGACGCGATACGGTGGTTCGCGAACTGACCTGCTTCCCCGTGCCGATCCAAAGGGAGCGGGCACCGTAGGTCGTCAAGTGTGTTGCCGGCGGAGCGTGTGGCGGAACCGCGCCATGAGGCGACAATTCTGCCGTGCGCGACGCGCTACGAGTCTATCCTGGTCTCACAGACGGATGTCGCGAAATCCTCCGAGCCGCACGCCTTGGTCAGCAAGAAGGCGGCGGTGACCCCGTTGTGGATGCCCACCCCCACGATGTCGCCGCGGGCGTTGATAGCATTGGCCTGCACGAGCTGCCAGCCGGAGTTGACGGGGAGGAGAGTGTTCAGGTCGGTCATCGCGCCGTCCTGCCACAGAAAGGCCCGCACAGCCCCTTGCTGATTCCCGGACCACCCGACCACCTGCCCCCTGCCGTTAATGGCCAGTGCTTGGCTGTCGGGGTCCCCATCTAACGTACCCAGACTGACCATGGCGCCGTCCTGCCAGAGGAAGGCAGTGAAGGTCGCGTTGCCGGACAGGGCGGACAGACCGACCACCTGGGCGCGATTGTTGACACCGAGGCTGGCGCTGAAGGTACCGCCCAGGCTTCCGAGATCCTGGAATGTCCCATCCTGCCAGAGGAAGGCATGGGTCGCGGCGCCGCCCGCGATGTCCGAGTCTCCGACGACCTGGCCTCGCGCGTTGATTCCGAAGGCGGAACTGTTGGGACCGCCCAACGTCCCGAGATCACTCATCTGACCATTCTGCCAGCGGAATGCGTGGACGGTCGCGTTGCCAGGCAGCCGGGACAACCCCACGACCTGGGCTCGTGCATTGATGTCCTGGGCGCGGGCGAAGGCGCCCCCGAGACTGCCGATATCGTGCATGACGCCGTCCTCATACAGGAACGCGTCCGTACTGCCAGTGGCCAAACCGGCGCCGCCGACTATCTGCCCACGCTCATTAATGGCGGTGGCCGAACTATCCCCGCCGCCCAGGGAGCCGAGGTCGGTCAGCGTACCGTTCCGCCAAGAGAACGCATGGAATATCTGGTCTCCGGAGAGGTGCGCGTCGCCGACCACCTGATCACGGTTGTTAAGCCCGAGTCCTTCGGCGGACGTCCCACCAAAGGCGCCGAGGTCGCTGACCGCGTATGGCGTGGCCGCGAAGGTGGGCCGGGATGTTTGGGGCGTGAAAGCCGCCAGAGCTACCGGGAGAACGAGTAACCAGCGAGCGGCGCGAGGTATCTTCATGCTATATTCCATTCATTGTGATTGGGTGTTCCGACGTGCACGGCCGTGCCAGGAGAAGATACACCTGGGGGTTACAAGCGCCAGTTTCGCGTGAGATCGCCACTGGTCTCGGTCAAGAGAACCGGAGAGATGAGCGATCCGTTGACGCCCGTGGGAAGCCAAATGCGTGGTAGGGGCCGTGGCGTCCCCGGCGTTACCGAGCAACACCGTATCAGCCTTATAGCCCTGGAGGCGGTTGACGACGGCCACCAGGGCCATAGGCTGCCGGCTCAGGAGATGGCGGAGACCCGCCTGATCCATGCTCACCGGAGCCAGGATGAATCCGGCTATCCGACTCTACGATCAGGGCATGGACCCGATCAGCGTATTGACCTCTTTTTTGGCCTTGGCGGATGGTATCGCGAAGTAGACGCTCTGGGCGTTCTCGTCGACCAGCGTGTTGATCCCGATCACATTGCCCTGAAGGTCCAGAAGGGGTCCGCCACTGTTGCCATGGTTAATCGGCGCCGTATGCTGGAGATAGAGCCACCGCTGACCGACGTCGCGGCCAAGCGCGGAGATAATTCCGTTGCTTACCGTTGGCTGCCCTTGCAGCCCAAGCGCGTAGCCAATCGCCACCACCGCTTCACCCAGGCCGGACTGGCTGGAATTGCCCCAGGTCAAGGCCGGCAGGGGCTGCGCGGGCTGCGCGATCTCGATCACGGCCAGGTCGTCGGCGGTGTCCTCCTGCACGCTCAGGGCCGGAAGCGGGCCGCTCCCCTGGCTGCTGAGCACCACGTTGGTAGCGCCGTTCACCACATGATCGTTGGTGACCACATAGGCAAAGTTCCCCGAGGTGCGAATGACGAAGCCGGTGCCCGTGCTCTGCTGGTTATGGGCAATCGTGCCAGTGACCCGGAGAACCGCCGGGAGAGCGAGGTTCACCACTTGCTCGATACTTAGTTGATTCGCCGAGGGCGCCGCCGTGGGGAGGGGAGTGGCCGTACCCTCAGCCGTCACCGCGCCCTGATTGGCGGGAGGAAGGTAATCCGGTTCTGGGGTGGGTTGCGGCTGGTTGCTCCCGTAGACCGTGCTATCGACCACTAACCACTGGCCGTTCTCATCACGAACCGAATAGGTGACGGCGAATCGCTGATTGCGGAGTGTTCCCACCTTTCCCGAATAGGTTGGATCCCGATCGTCGGCCAGGCCCGTATCGATCCGAATGATCAATTCGTCCTCGTGCTTGCTCAAGGTGGCCTCGGCGCTCCCGGCGCCGTCCAGCTTGATCGAATCCCACACTGGCTGATCGATACTGTGAATACGATAATGTTCGCCGGCGGCCGCCAGCGTCCGCAGGCTTGCTTGCAGCAAGGTGAGTTCTTTACCAGCCGCCACGCCGGCCAATTGACTTGCGTCCCCAGTGGCCAGCGCGTGTTCGCGCATGAGCAGGAATTGGTTCACCGCCGCCTCGATGGCGATCCGTTCCGAGGTCGCCTCCGGGGAGTGGTTGGCGATCCCCGCGCTTACCGCCGTGGCCGTCGCGTTGGAATGGTCGGCGACCGCCGTTGCCGTGGCATAGGCATTGGCGACCAACCGCTGAGCCTGGGCAGCCAATTGGGCCTCGGCGGTCGCGGTTGCTCCCGTGTTCACCACGGTAGCGGTTGGCGCGGGAGTGGGGGTGATCGACGGGGTCGCGGACGGGAACGCGGTCGATGTGGGCAAAGCGGTCGAGGTGGGTACGGGCGTCCGCGTAGCGGCCGCGGCGACGAACGGGAGGCCGCCGCCCCTGGCGGCGAAGATGATACCGCTGATCACCAGCACCACGGCAGCGGTAATGGCCGCGGCGAGAATGGCGGGGAGGAGTGATTGGCGCACCACCGTGATGCTGACTTGAACGCTCGCGGTTCCCCCGTCCGTATCGAGCGTGACGGCGCCCGTGTGCCGGCCCTTCCCGAGACTTTCGGTGGTCGCCTGGAGATCCAGGGCCTCCACGGCGCCTCCAGCGCAATAGATACTGCCGCTGCCGAGAATGCGGAGCCAGGGCGCGTTGGGCGAGAGGCGGGCACCGCCGGTGAGCAGCCCCGACCCATTATTGGCGAGACGCAGCTTGGCTCGAACCGTCTCCCCGCCCCGTACCGATCCAAGGTCCAGATCCTTGGGGGCGACCAGGCGCGGCCCGCCCGCCGTCGAACCGGGGGATCCGGGG
>DATBTL010000183.1:0-15326 GCA_036559345.1 Chloroflexota bacterium
TGGTCCAGATTACGGCTTTCCACCGGCCGGGACTGGGGTTTCGTACGCTGGCCTGTCCGTAGCCGCTGCTGGTTGGGCCCGCTATCTGGGGCTGGGAGAAGGCGACGAATCGTCCGGTGGGGTCGAAGAGATCCAGGCGAACCACCGAGCTGGGCTGTTCTCCCGCCAACCAGGCGATGGCGCCATGCAAGCGCTTGGTCCCCGCCGGTACCGAGAAGGTCTGCTCGATATAGGCGCGTTTCACGCCCGCCTGGTCGTAGAAGATATGGGAATCGCTGAGCGGATCGAGGTAGAGCGCATACGCTTTACTAAAGAGCGATTTGCCCAGGCCGCGGACTCGTGGAGCCACCAGTTGCCGCCTGGCTCCCATGTTGGTCACCGTAACCGAGAAAGTTTCCGGCGTGCCGGGCAACGCGGTGGCGCTAAAGGTGGTGGTTTGATTGATCAGCACCGAGGAGGCACGCGGGGTAGGGTGGGCGGTGGTGTCGCGGAACGAGAGCGCGGCTTGCACCGCCCGATAGCTGTTGATCAGGCCGGCCCCTTGTTCGGTGGCCGGGATGCCCAGATCGGTAGCCGTGCTCATGATGATCTGCTTGATCACGGCGGGGGTTGGATCGAGGCCCTGATGCGTGCTCCGATAGGCTTGAATCACCAGCGCCGCCTCACCAGCGGTCAACGGCGCCGCCTCGCTCGTGCCGCCGGCCGACTCGATCGGGGAGGGATTATTGTTCGCGTCCGTGCAATCGGAGTAGGCAGGCGGATCAGTGTTACTGGGGGTACAGAGGGCCCAACTGAGGTCGCCTGGGGCCACCACGTCCACGGTCCGGGGGCCGATCTGGGAAAACCCTCCCGAGCTGAGGCCCGAGATATTATTATCCAGATATCCCCCATTGCCGAGCTGGAATCCGGAGGCGTTGGTCTGACTGTACCAGCGAAATTGAGTCGAGGCACCCACCGCGATCACATTCGGATCAGTGGCCGGCGAGCCGATGGTGCTGGCCACCCCGGCGTCGCCGCTCGATACGACCACGGTAACGCCGGCGGCCACGGCGGCGTTATTGGCCAGGGCAATCGGATCGCCCGAGAGATCGGGGAACGGATTACCCCCGAACGACTCGTTGATCACATTGACATGGTCCACGTTCACCGCGTAGTCAATGGCCTGAATGAAGGCGGAGTTGCTGGTGGCGTTCGTTTGGCCGAACACCTTCAGCCCTACCATCTCCGCTCCCGGGGCCATGCCAAGGATACGGATGTTGCAGGGGCCGTCATTCGGTTGAATCAGATAGTGATTCACGTCGTACACTCGCCGGCCCTGGGCGCCGATCGAGCTTGCGTCGATGAACGCCTCGCCCCCGGCGGTGGGCGCGGTGGCTCCGTCGCCGCTGAAATCCTTG
The DNA here is from genome assembly GCA_036559345.1 of Chloroflexota bacterium. Lineage (GTDB taxonomy): Bacteria > Chloroflexota > UBA5177 > JANWHV01 > JANWHV01 > JANWHV01. The sequence goes on from DATBTL010000183.1 coordinate 1,398, forward strand.
TAGTCCACGAATACCCGGCCTGCCTTCCCGTATGGTGAGTGGGCTGGGCGGACAAAGTCGGGATTGTTGATGTCGATCCCATCGGCGATCCAGGCCACCTTGACCCCGCTACCGGTGATTCGCTTCCCGGTGTCGGAGATCAGCCGTTGCGCCTGGGGGTCGGCTGGATTATTCGAGGCGGCATCGGTAAGCTGCAGCGCCTCGGGTTCGAGCGAGGGTTTCCGGCTACATGCCTGTTGCCTGGAGCCGGACGAAAGAAGATGGATGCTGGGCGCCGCGGTGGGCCGGACCGCTTGAGCTTGTCCTGGCTGGCGGAGCTGGATCACCCGATCTGGCAGCACCGAGGCGACCAGGGGATTGGCCCGCAACCGCGCCGCCTCCGCTGGTGAAACGGTCGCGGCCACCGCGTCGATCAGACCAAGAGACCGGAGGCCGGGGGCGCCCAGGCGGCGCAGCTCGCTCAGGAGCGATGCCTGGGAGGCTGACCCCTGGCCGCGAAGCATCACGATCACGTGCTGATTGGCTCCGCGGCCCAGGGTGCTGATTTGTTCCGGCGTCAGGGCCGAGGTATGGGCAGTCGGGAATGGCGCCTGGGAGGCGACGTGAGCGGCCTCCGCGATGATCTGACTCTGGGTCACCAGAGTCACGGACAGGATTCCCGCGATCAGCTTTCGTACTAGAGACTGCCGCACGTACGGCTCCTACTCTTCTGTTGCATTCTGCTTAACCAACCATGGCGCGAACGCGCGCATCCCGTTACGATACAGGGTTCAGCCATCCAGTGGGGTGGATTGTTCACACACTTTGCCCGCGATCAATGGGCACGGGATACTACCGATCATGGTTACAGAGGTGCACGCGTCTGATCTGGCGCTCGCGTTCTGCTCCGCCCAGTACGAGGACGTAGCGATCAACGAATTGGCGCGGCTGCTCGACGCCCGTCTGGACCGGCGGCCGGCGCCGGGAGTTTTGCTCCTGCGCGTACCTGGATCATCCGCTGAATCGCGGGCGCGCGTCGAAGCGGCGCCGCCCATCTTTACCCGCCAACTCGTGGTTGGAGTCGTCAAGGTCGAGATGTCCGGGCGGCCCGGTCTGGATGGAGACGCGGACGACAGCGGGAATCTGGTGATCCATGACCTGGAAGGACGCCCCGTGTCCACCTTGCCTTCCGCGGCGTTGGTCGCGGCGGCGCATGCCCTAGCGGAGGTCGGGGAGCCCGCGTTGCCGCTTATGGCAATGATGGAGGGTGGCCTCGTGTACGTGGGCCGCGTCATAGCGGGCGCGGGTTTCCCGGCGCCATTCTGGCCGGGAGGGCGGCCGAGGCTACCCTATCGACCTGATTTGGTCAGCCGTTCCGCGCTCAAACTGCTGGAAGCCCTGGAGGTATTCGCCGCGGATCCGCACCCCGGCGGAAAGGCGCTGGACCTGGGGGCGGCGCCGGGTGGTTGGACCCAGGTGCTGGCGGGACTTGGCCTGGCGGTAACCGCTGTCGATCCCGGAGTTCTCGCGCCCCAGGTCGCCGCCTTGCCGGACGTCACCGCCCTCCGGATGACCGCTGAGAGCTACCTGGCCCGCGCCCACTCCCTGGAGGGCGCCGAGCCGACGTTCACCCTGGTGGTGAACGATATGCGGCTGGACGCGCGGGAGTCGGCCCGCGTGATGGTCAGGATGGCGCCCTTGTTGTCTCTCAAAGGCGCCGCGTTCATCACCCTGAAACTTCCCCATGGATCGCCCACCGCCATTCTCCGCCAGGCCATGACTATCCTGGGTGATGGGTTCGGCGAGGTTCGGGCCCGCTGCCTCTGGTTCAATCGCGGTGAGGTAACCGTATATCTGCGCTAAATCGGTGAATCTGGCCCCTCTGGAAGAGTGTACAAGAGAAGGTAGAGACAGATCTTGGATCTTGTGCTATCATCAACAATATTCTTCTCCCCGCGAAAGGCGTACGCCGCAAGGTAGCGGTGTGAGGGATGGAGGGAAGCGATGGCTACGCTCCTGCCACGATCGCAAGGTTCCAGCGCCCAACCGGCGCGCTCCGCGGCCCCGCCAACCTTTGGCGCGCTGCTCAAACAGTATCGGCTAGCGGCCCGACTCTCCCAAGATCAGCTGGCGGAACGAGCCGGCTTGAGCGTTCGGGGGATCAGTGACCTTGAACGAGAGCGGCGGCGCCTACCGCGGAGAGACACGCTCGCCTTGCTTGTTGCCGCCCTCGCGCTCTCGCCGGCTGATCGGCGCGCCTTCGAGGACGCCGCCTCCGGCCTGGCCGGCTCTCCTTCCCATGCCACGCCCAATCCACGATCCAACCTGCCATCGCCGCCAACCCCCTTGGTCGGACGGGCGGACGAATTCGCGGACGCGGTGGCCAGGCTGAGAAGCGAGGATGTGCGTTTATTGACCCTCATTGGGGCGGGCGGCGTGGGGAAGACACGGCTGGCCCAGGCAGTGGGCAGAGCCCTTTTGCCCGACTACGCGGATGGAGTTTGGCTGATCGAACTGGAGTCCGTGCATGACCCGCATCTGGTGATTGCCGCTATTGCCGGAGTGATGGGAGTGGAGCAATCCAGCGGCGCCTCTCTCCTGGAGAGCGTGATCGGGGAACTTCGCGCGGCGAAGGTGCTGTTGGTGCTGGACAACTTTGAGCATCTGGTCGACGCGGCGCCAAAAATCGCGATCCTTCTTCAATCGTGTCCGCTGGCGCGCCTGCTGGTCACCAGCAGGGCGCCACTGCATGTACGCGGTGAGCATGAACTCGTGGTGCGGCCCTTTGCCGTCCCCGATACTCAGCGTTTGCCGGATCTGGATGAATTGGCGCGAAATCCCGCCGTGGCTCTATTCCTCCAGCGAGCGCGGGCCGTGCGCTCCGACTTTTCCCTCACATCCGCCAACGCCGAGACCGTGGCGGCGATTTGCCGGCGCGTGGATGGGCTGCCCCTGGCCCTGGAATTGGCGGCTGCATGGGTGAAGCTCTTGTCGCCCGCCGCGCTCCTGGCCCGCCTAGAACAACCATTACCTCTCTTGACCGGAGGCGCGCGGGACCTACCAGAGCGACACCGGACTCTCCGTGGGACCGTCGCCTGGAGTTACGATCTGCTCTCTCACAGGGAAAAAGCATTGTTCCGCCGCCTGGCGGTATTCGTAGGCGGCTGTACGGTGACCGCCGTGAAGGCCATGTGCCGGGCCGGTGATGAACGGGGAGAACCCTTCCTCGATTGGGTAGCTTCCCTGCTGGACAAGAGCTTGTTGGTCCAACTCCAGACTGCCGGTGGGGACGAGGATGAGCCGCGCTTCGGCATGCTGGATACCGTCCGCGAATTTGGCCTTGAGTGTCTGGCTGCCGTTGGTGAACTACGACGGTCACGAGAGCGGCACGCCGTCTATTTCCAGGCCATGGCGAAGATGGCGGAGCAAGCCCTGACCGATCCGCACGGACACCTGTTGTTGGCCAAATTGGATCTTGAGCATGACAATCTCCGGGCGGCCCGGGAATTTGAACGCCGCGCGGGGCTGGAGGATGAAACCGAGCTATGGCTGGCGGCCATAGGAACCTGAACGCTCCGCTCGCCTTTGGGCGCGTATTTCCGCCAGCAGCCTCCGATCCTGCCGCCACTCCCGGGCGCGGTGGGCCAGCCAATGACGGCGGTTCCAGCCGATGATCAGGCAACCAACCAGGGCAGCGAAGGCGGCCATCAGGGGCTTCCAGGGGAAAAAATCGAGGTTCAAGACCGTACTGGTATAGGTTCGATAGACGAGCCCGTTCAAGCTAATTCGGATCGCCGCCTCGGCCCGAGCGTGGCCTACAAGGGGAACGCGCGGCCATAGCGCTGTCAACGGCGCCGAGCCGCCAGGGATCACATAGAGATTGGCCGGGCCAAGGGGGAGGACACTGGCAGGCCGGCCCGCCCCATCGCGCAGCAGAATGGCCCCGCTGACCATGAAGGTGACGCTGCCCGTATTGGTCACCACCAGATTAAAGGATTCGCCGCCGCCCATCGCATGTGAATGCAGGCCGCCGAGAACGACCCCTACCCTGATCTTGCCCGGTACCGAAAAATGAACGATCAGGGCCGCGCGAATCGCGATATGGACACCAGCCTTCCGGCGATCCCCCTCGGCGGCCGCGACCACCGCGCCGTAGTAGTCTCCGGGAACCACGCCTGGCGGCACGGAAACGGTAAAGGGAATCTGTTCCCGCCGGTGCGGCGGCACCGTAATGATCATCGTTCTGAGATGGATCCATGCCCCGGCGCGACGGCGCGGCTCATATGCCTGGGCGGGAGCCAGTCCACCACCTGCAAGGCTCCGCATATCGGCCGGATACACACTCAGCCTTACGGCCCGCGAGGCAAAATTATGGAGAATGAGTCCGTCTTTGATCACCATGCCGGGCCTCAGAGCGTAGGTAAAGTGACTACCAGGAAGCGTGGTCTTACCATACAGGCCGGCACTGATCCCCCAGAGCGGTGTTTGGGGCTTGCGCGGCGCGGCGCCGACGGACGGCACTCCGACTAGAGAGAAGAGCGCCGCCACGCACAGCCACCCGAGGATCAGGGATCGGCGGAGGAGTCCGGGATGGGACCACATAACGGGAATCACGCTCCTTTCAACACCTGGGGTGGGGCGGGCGAGGAACTGGCCGCTACGCCGCCACGACCAGTTCCTCCTCGCGACATCATGAACGCCTAACCGGTAATTGTGTATTGCAGCGTGCCGCTGTAGGTACCGGACTCCAGGGTAAGTCCGGTCGTTGGTGTGATTTTATTGTCATTGGCGGCAGTCCCATCGCCCTGTGTGTAGCTGCCCTTGTCGGTCCCGTCGGCGGTTAAGACTTGCTTGGTACCCGAGAAGGTGGTCCCCGGAGTGGTATCCGTGCCGCCAAAGGCACCGGATCCTCCGTGTACCATATTGGTGGTTGGGGCGTTGTTGAGAGCGTTGAAGAGGGTGGACGAGGCCAAGGACACATTGGTGAACGAGAGGCAATTGGTGCTGCTCATGCCGCAGGAAATGGGAACGGGACCGGAGGTAGGCACCAGATCGGTCATGGCGGCGGCGATACTCCAGGCTGCTCCATCATTCAGGGTATTGGTGAAGCTTAGTTGCCCCAGGTCGGCCGCGCCAGGATAGCTCCAGGATACCGTGCTGGCCGCCACGCTCACGGTCAGAAGTCCGGTAGGCGCGACAGTCATGGTGAGGGTTTGGCTTGCGGTAGGGCCTGGCGGCAATCCCGTAGCTGAGACACCGCGCGACCACGGCGCCCCTCCCAGGAGCAGTGCGGTGAGCGCGGCGCTCACCAGCAGGCGAATTGACCGGCGACATGTCATATTGTTCCTCCCCGCGTCAAAGTTGGGCATGCGGCCCAGCCGCAATAGCTGGGGCGTCGCGCCTGCCCGTTAGCTCAGGTCGGCCACGAAGAGCGGCGCCACCCAAAACCTGCCCCTTTCCCGTGCCGGCGCCGTGGCTCGATCATTGTCCTACATGGAACCAGCGCCATTGTGGGTCATGGCGCGATCTATTACCAGGCAGTTTACCCACGCATTGGCCACGCAATGTTCCGGCCTGGGTGCGTGGGTACCGCTTCCTGATAGGAAAATCGGGCTGGCGGCCGGGCCTCCGGCTGAGGTCGGATGGAAGGGACGACGCCGGCTGTAGTCGGGTGCGAAACGCTCGAACATACACGACGCCGCCGGATTGTGCATGAGTGCGCGAGCACTCGGCACGATAGGCAAGGACAGGTAGGAAACGGGCCGCGAATCAGCTATAGGGGAGGGCCAGCAGCACCGTTTCCATCTCCTCCGGCGAGAGGCCGCCGTGGGCGCCATGGAAACGCTGCTCGAAGCGGCCTGGCTCATACCAGAAGACTGATTCGCGCGCGTAGGGGAGGACCACCAGGTTTCCCACTCGGCCCAGCAGGGCGGGCGACGGCGCGTTCTGGCCAAAAAAGCCATCCGCGATCATATCGCCGGTCAGGTACACGGCGGAGTGGCCAGCCAGTTGCTCCCGCAGATAGGCGTGCGCCTCGTCCAGATGCTCCTCGCGAATATGGAGGAAGAAATCGCGGCACGCGCCGGCCGGGGCCAGGAGTTGACCGCGGCGATTGGTCATCATCCAGGGCAGGATCTTGGGGAAGCGTCGATTCAGGTAGATTGTGGTGGTCGGGTCAACCGCCATTTGCCCGTGGTCGGCCACCAGCAGGAACAGGGTGTTGCCGACTTGCCCCTGGAGGCCGGCGTGCAGGAGTTGCTCCAGGGCGGTGAAGCAGAGATCAATGGCGGCGGCGAACGGCTCGGAATCGGGACCGTACCGGTGGCCCGCCGTATCGATGCTGCTCAAATACAGGTTCGCGTAGATCAGACCTTCCGTCCCGGTTAGCAGGTCGGTCAGGGTGCGCAGAGCCTTGGGGAAGGTGGTATAGGGGAGTACTCGCGCTCCGTTCAGGACCACTTTCCCATAGGGAGTGTCCGCCAGGGCCGTAGGCAGCAGGACATGGGATGTGACTCCTAGCCCGCCCAGAGTCTGGTAGAGGGTGTCCGTGGGGAAGAACTCGGCCGGATCGATGCCGGTCGCGGCCAGGGTGCCGCGTTCCCCGTCCCCGGCATACGAGAACAGCAGGGGCGCAATCATCGCGTCCACCTTCGGCTCGTAGTAAAACCACTCGTAGACTCCGCTCTCGCCCACCGGCTTCCCAGTGTGAATGGTGGTTACATGCGCCGCCGTGGTGGAAGGGAACTGCGAGGTGATGTTGGTCACCACCCCATCCGCCACGATGCGCCGCAAGAACGGATACCGGTCACCGAACTGCTCGAAGAAGCGCCGTCCGAAGGCATCAATGAAGCAGAGCACCACCTTTTCATAGGAACCGGCCAGCGGCCCTAGCAGCCGCTCGGCGGTTCCGTCGTCCCGTGCGTCACCGAACAAAGAGGCAATCAGCCGAGGCAATTCGGAAAAGCAGTAAGAACCGTAGAGCGGCCTGATGAACCGGCCGGCGAACGCGGCGTCCGTTGACGGACTTCCCGGTCGCCGGTCGTTTTCGGAATTCACCCCTAATAGCCCATGGCGTAAGCTACCTGGCCACGGGGCGAGGCCGCGCCCTCGATCCGCCCGGATTCGGAATCGAAACGGACGGCGCACACCTGTCCATGGACCCAGTCCCCCGCCGTGGTAATGTGGTGGCCCAGTCTGGCCAGCGCCGCCCGCGTCTCTGGATCTACCCGGCCCTCGATGCTCAGGCTGCCCAGCGCGGTATCCCGTGGGTAAAACGAGGCGGGAAAGTGATCGGTATGGAAGGTGGGAGCGTCGATTGCCTCTTGGAGATCCATCCCGAATTCGACCAGGTTGAGGAAGAACTGCAGGGTCCACTGATCCTGCTGGTCCCCGCCTGGGGTGCCGAACACCAAATAGGGAGCTCCGGAACGAGTGACCAACGTGGGGGTCAAGGTGGTCCGTGGACGTTTCCCCGGCGCCAGGCTGTTGGGGTGGGCTGGATCCAACCAGAACATCTGTCCGCGGGTTCCCAGGGGAAAGCCCAAGCCAGAGACCACGGGCGAGCTGGGCATCCAGCCTCCGGACGGAGTAGCGCTCAGCATCAGGCCATCGGCATCGATCGCGTCCAGGTGCGTGGTGTCGCGGCGATGCGCACCCCCCTCGGGGATAGGGCCGGCCCCGGTGGTATCTATTTCGCCCGGGCGAAGGGCTATCGAGGCAGCCGCCGTGTCGATCAGCGCGCGCCGCTCGGCGGCGTATTCGCGCGAGAGTAGACGCTCTAACGGCACCTGGACGAAACGCGGATCACCATAGTAGCGATCGCGATCGGCGAAAGCCAATTTTGCCGCTTCGACAACCAGGTGAATGTACGCCGCGCTGTTATGGCCCAGGGCCCGCAAGTCGTAGCCTTCCAGGAGACGAAGTTGTTGGAGGAACACGGGTCCCTGCGACCAGGGTCCGCACTTGTACACGCGTAGGTCTCGGAAGTCAATGCTGACCGGCTCCTCGATCTGGGTCTGGTACATGGCCAGATCGTCATAGGCGATCAAGCCTTGATTGGCGTACCCGGAGTGATCCAGCACCTCGGTCTCGGCGGCGAAGCGCGCGATGGCTTGCGCGATAGGCCCCTTATAGAAAACGTCACGGGCGGCACGCAGACCCTCCTGGCGGCTCAGGCCCGCGCGCAAGGCCGCGTCCTCCGCCTCCACGGTCTGGCTCAGTGCCGCCGCCCAGTCGGGCTGGCGGAAGCGGTCACCGATCGCCGGCACATCACCACCGGGGAGGAAGATGGCGGCGCTGGTAGGCCACTCGGTCCGGAACTTCGCTTCGTGCCGGAGGATCGCATTCCGGAGTCCGGCATACATGGCGAAACCATCGGCCGCCAACTCCAGAGCCGGCTCGATCACCTGGCGCAGCGACAAGGTGCCGTAGAGGGAGAGCGCGGTGACCCAGGCATCGAAGGCGCCGGGCACCATGGCCGCGAGCAGTCCGTTACCGGGAATGAGCGAGATACCCGCCGCGCGGAAATAGTCGATGGTGGCCCGCGCGGGAGCCGTACCCTGCCCGGCTATAGCGGTCACTTTGCCGGAGAGAGGATCATGAATTAGGATCGGCGCCTCGCCGCCGATCCCGTTATCCTGGGGCTTGAGCACGGCCAGGGCAAGGCCCGTGGCCACCCCGGCATCCACGGCGTTCCCGCCCAGCGCCGCCATCCGCATTCCGGCGGCGGTCGCCAGGTAATGGCCCGAGGTCACCACGCAGTGGCGGCCCATGATCACGGGGCGGGTAGAGACGGAAAGGGTACGAGCCCGATTCCTCGTGGTGATCTCGGTGTCGTCCATCAGGATGCTGCCCGCACGTGTCTACACCTCATCAATGGACGCGGCGGCGAGGGCCCGATCGAACAGTGCCATGAGGGCGTCGGAGTCCAGGGCGGCGATCCGCTGCTGGAGGGAATCAGGAATGGCGCCGAATCGCCGTTCCAGCAACCGGCGCAGCAGCACGCGTTCCCCCTCGGCCCGACCTTGGGACAGCCCCTGTGCCAAGCCCTGTGCCTTCATCTGGGCATCGATATCGGCATCGATCCGGGCCTGCTCGGCCCGCCTGCGCTCAATGGCGTCCACCAGCCGTTCTTCCCATGTTTGCGTGGCCATCAGTTCCTCCACCAATCGGTCTAGAAGCTGCTTTCCCTCGTAATGATACGCGAGCGCGAGGATCGCGCCCATGGCCCGCTGCCGATCGTCGGGCGGCAGCGCCCCGGCCAATCCCAGCCCCTCGCGTGCCACCGCCTCGGTGCCTTGCTTGTGGCGCATTAACGGAAGCAACACCAGATCCAGGCGATCTTCCTCGGTCCACGGATTCCCCGAGGCTGCGAGGGCTCGCAGCCGCTCCAGGGTTGCGTCTCCATCCTGATTGCCCAGCAGCACGAATACCATGTGGTAGCCAAGGGCCTCGATGTGAATGGGCGCGGGGGCGACGCGCACGCCGGGACCACAGAGCACCACGGTCCAGATCTCCCGGTCCTCGTAGACATCGAACAGGGCCAGCCCATAGCCGAGGAAACGGCGAAGATCACGCCGCCCCAGCCGCGCCTGGGCCTCCATGTGGAGGATCCCCCTGCCCACCATCTCGAATACCTTATCCAGGCGCTCCAGATGGAGATCCAGTTGAGGCAACTCGGTGGGCAGAGGCCGGAGAATCGGTGGGAGGTCCAGGTTGAAGCGAGTGGAAAAGAGGGTGGCGATCTGCTCGGCCTCCAACTTGAGCAATACATCGAGCGCCTGAGTGGTGACCCGAGAGGGCGGTGACGCTTTAGCCTGCCCCTCCTCGCTCATGAAGGAGCGCCACCGGTCTTTTGGCGCTCCTGGAATCGCCGCTCCAGGAAGGGGAGCAAGCCGCCGGCAAGCAGCAACTCCAGCATATGGCCGCTCAGGGCATCGGCGGCCAGCCGCTCACCGGTGGCCGGTATCCGTATCTCTCCACCTTGCACGTCCACCACGATTCGGCTGCCGGGGGTGATCCGCCGGGCCTCCGCGCAGACGAGCACCGGCAAGCCCAGGTTAATCGAGTTACGGTAAAAGATGCGAGCGAACGAGACCGCCACCACCGCCGTCACGCCCGCGTACTTCAGGGCCCCTGGGGCGGACTCCCGACTGGAGCCACAACCAAAGTTCGCCCCTCCCACCACGATGTCGCCCGCTTGCACCCGTCCGGCGAAGGTGGGATCGATCCCCTCCATCACATGCGCTGCCCCTTGCTCGGAGGTCAGCTTCAAATACTTACCCGGCAAAATGACATCGGTGTTCACGTCATCGCCGAAACACCATGCCGTACCTTCCAGGATCATGGAGCTCCCTCCCTACATATCGGCGCAATCTCTGCTGGAGGATACCCCAATTCGCCCCGAGTCAGGAGGAGGAGACAATAAAGCGCCCGCCTCACCGTGGTCCGCATCGACCACGGTGAAGCGGGCGCCGTACCCCGCTCTGAGTTAGGCCGCGTGCCGACGGTGGACCTTCCCCTTCGGGCCAATGCTGCTGGTCGGGGCCGCCGCCTCCAGGGTGAAGTGCGCGACCAGTTCCTTGAGCCCGTTGGCCAGGGCGGCCAGTTCCTGGGCTCCGGCGCTCATCTCCTCCACGCTGGCGGTCTGCTCCTCGGTCGAGGCGCTGACCTCCTCCGCGCCCGCCGCCGTCTGCTCCCCAATGGCCGCGATGCTCTCCACGGAGCCCTGCACCCGCACCGTGCCATCCCGCATCTGGCCCACCGCCTGGGCCGTCTGGGTAGCCACGGTCTCCACATGTTCGGCAGCCGCACTCACCGCTTCCACGCTGGCGGTCATCTGGCCCACCGCGCTGGTAATGCTCAACGCCTGGGCATTGGTCTCCTCCACGACCCCCAGAATCCCATGCAGCGCCTCGCCGGCCTGCCGTCCCAGGGCGGCGCTCTTCTCCACCTCGGCGCTCCCCACCTCCATGGCCCGCACCACCTCACCCACTTGCTGCTGGATGGCGGCGATCCGCTGGGTGATCTCCTTGGTCTCGCTGCTGGCTCGTTCAGCCAGCTTGCGCACCTCGGCCGCCACTACGGTAAAGCCCTTGCCGTGCTCACCGGCCCGCGCCGCCTCAATGGCCGCGTTGAGGGCGAGCAGGTTGGTCTGTGAGGCGATGTCGTCGATGGCGGCCACGATCTGGCCCACCTCCTGGCTGCGCTGGCCCAGGGCCGTCACCTGCTCGGCGCTCTTGAGCACGGCCACCCGCACGCTGTCGATACTGGTGATCGTCTGGGCCACCGCCGCCCCGCCCTCGCGAGCGGTCACGGCGGCCCGGTCGGCCGCGTTGCTCACCGCGCTAACACTGGTGGTAGTGTGGCCCAGAGCGTCGCGTAACTCGCCAATGGCCCGCGTGGCCTGGCCTACCGCGCTCCGCTGGGCCTCCGCCCCGCCCCCGACCTGCTCGACCGCGGCATTGAGATCGACCATCTGGGTGATCACGTCGGCGCTGTTCTTGCTCTGCTCGCCGGTGCCGCGGGCTACCTCCTCAATGGCGCGCGAGACCTGCATGCTGGCCTGTCCGATCTGGGTGGTGGCCTCGGCCAGTTGAGCGGCCCCGGCATCCACCTGATCGGCCGACCGGGTTACCTCGCCGATGACGGTAGCCAGTTCACCCCGTGCCGCCTCGTAGGCGCCGATCGTGCCCTGGACTTTTTCCACGATCAGCCGGACAGCGGTGGCGGTCTGGCCGATCTCGTCCCGGCTGCTATAGGTGGGAGGCGTTACCGTAGTCGCGGCCCGCACGGTCAGGTCGCCCTGGGCGAAGGCGTCGATGCTCTCGGCCAGGCTGGTAATATCCTGGGCGCCCAACTCAATCGCGGCCCGCTGCACCTCGGCCAGGGGGCGTGAAATGGAGCGCGAGATCAGGACGCCGAGGCCGATCGCCAGCAAGACGGCTATAACGAGCACGATCAGCACCTCGCTCACGGCGGAGCTGTAGGCCGACTTCGCCTGCGCGTCCCCCGTAGCTACCGCCTGCTGATTGATGGTGATCAGTTGATCCAAACCACTCAGGAGCGATGCCACCGCGACTCGTTCCGAGCCCAGTGAGATCCGGCTTGCCTCGGTGTTGGAGGCGCTGGTGTTCTGAGCGCTTAGCGAGCCAACGCGCGCATCGAGCGTCATCCATGTCTGCAACATGGGCTGGGTCTGGCCGGCGATCGCGGCCTCATGGCCGTTATTATAGGGCAGCGCCTGATAGCCTTGCCACTGCTGCCATGCGTCTTGACGCATCACCTGCGCCTGCCCCTCAAAACTAAGAGACAGCGCGGGGTCGCTGGTCATGGCATCGCCACGGGTAAAGCGAATGGCCCCATTGATATCGGCGGCCACGATATGCAGAGCATTGAGACTCGGGACACTGTTTCCGGTGACCCAATCCATCTTGGCTTTAATCGAGTTCATCCCCAGCAGACCCGCACCGCCGACCATGGCCGCCAGGAGCGCCACCAGAATGAAACTCCCGATCAACTTGGGAGTCATGCGAATGTTATTCAACCACTTCACGATTTTTCTGTTCCTTCTAGATACCCGGGCCAACTACTGGCGTATGCGCACCCGCTTCACGGTGAGTTCAGATGTGGATCCTGATAACCGCCACATCAAGACATGGGGAGCAATCGGTTTACACTCCTGCTGCGTTACTTCGAGGGAATCACCTCACCATCCAAATAGGTATGCACAACAATAAAGGTTGTTTCCTTAGTACTCGTCACCAAGAGCCGCGTCATGAGGGGGAAAAGGGGCCCATTGACGCGGAGGCCAGCCCATGCCATGGGATCTTTTCGGTCAGACAGCGCCAACCATCAGGACCACGAAACACACTGCCGCGTGGGGTACGGCCCTCGTGGTCCAAAGGGAATGTTCTTTATTGATAGCTCTATCTAGGGATTGACCTTGAAGGTTAATTGCAACGTGCCCTGGGCGGAACCGGTGAGATCCACCACCCACTTGATCCCGCCCTCTCCGGTAATCGTCAAGGCCACGGTGATCTCTTGCAGCTTTGCATGTTGCGGAGCGCCATGGAGCTTTCCCACCAGCGCGTCCACCTTGTCCGCCACCTCGGAGATGGCGTCGCCCATGATATCCAGCGAGACATCCACCACCTTCCCGGTGAGCCCGTTAGGCAGGGGGATCAGCGCCTTCGTGGTCAAACCGCTGGTTGCTTCCGCGCTCGCGGGGATCAACACCGAGATGGTTTCGTCGGTGGTCGCCATGATCAACCTCCTCGTTCGGGCCGATGGCCGAAGCTGGTGGCGGCATGGCCACGATTGGCCAACGCCGTGTGGCCCTTTTCACCATACAAGGGACCACGATTTTCAGTTATACACTCCGCCGCTTCCAGCCTATCGACAGTACATCCCAGGGTTGGGGTGATGGGTCGTGCGGACGCCGAGGGAATCAATATGAGGACCGGGGCTTGATTCAGAATGAAGCGGTGGCGGTCATCACCTCGATCAGGGTAGGATAAAGCCGTGGTGAAGCCCATACCGAACGACCGCGGGGTGCCCGAAGGGGCAGGGGCACTATGGGAAGATTAGTGCGGTATAGCCGCCAGCACGTTGATTTGCCAGCCCTGGAGAGCGGGTAGCGATCTCCAGGAGTGGCCATGGTCGTCGCTGCCCATGAGCCCGTGGTTGTCGCCGAGTATGACATGACCCCTCCGTAGTGGATCGAAGGCGATCGCGTAGGCGGGGAACCCGGCGGCATTGGCGGCCAACGTCCAGCTCGTACCGCCATCGGTCGAATGATAGATGTCGCCTCGATCGTGATCAGGACAGCGAGGTATCTTGGCGTCATGTGCTCATCGTACACGCATCGTTGTCTTGGACATGCATGTGCTGTAGCGGCAGAGCGACCCGTGGCTGGGCATCTACGCTTCAGCCATCAGGGCGTCATCTCTA